>NZ_VWPI01000159.1 GCF_015155755.1 Komagataeibacter sp. FXV3
GATGGGCGGCCAGTGGTGCGTCGGCCCCTGGCGGCCCGGCCGGGGCAGCCTGTGGCGTAGGGGGGGACGTGGTCTTTGCCGGCGTGGTCGCGGCCTTCTTGCGGTAGAAGGCGACCAGTCTGTCCGCGCGTACGGTCATGTCGCCACGGATGGCCTGTGCACGGTCATAGGCGGTGACGGTCTGCGCGTTCTGGTCCCAGTCGAAGCCACCGGCGGCGGTGACGTTGATCTGCTGGCCGTGGGACATGTCCAGTCCCTGCGCCATGACGGGATGTGCCGCCACCAGTCCCACAAGGACGCCGCCAAGCGGCAGGCGGAATGTTGCGCGCGCCATCAGTTCGATCTTTCCGCTGCGTTGAGGATCATGCGGCCCGGCCCGCGAAACAGCATGATGCCGCCGCGTGTGTCCAGCATGCCGCCCTGTACGTCAATCTGTCCTATGGGGCCTTCGGCATGGATCCAGTCATCGGATACGACGATGTTGTGACGCATGTCCATATCGGCCGAGGGGCTGAGCATGAGGGTCCCGTCATTGCGGTACAGCGTGACATCATGCATCAGGTCCAGGATCTGCGCATGCTGGATATAGACGCCGTCATGTGCGGTGACATACAGCCAGTTCCCGTTATCCATCAGTGTATCGGCAGCCGGGTTGCTCAGGTCAATCCGTTCGGTCGAGATCTGGCGCGCCTCGTCCGCGGTGATCATGTAGGGGCGGCCATGGTCATCCAGCCCGCGATAGGTGGGGTTGAGCATGCTGCCGCTTTTCACGCGCACATGGCTCATCTGCGCCATGGTGCCGGTATGCATGATGACCGCGCGCTGCACTGCCGGCCATGCGGCGATGGAACCCAGCAGTATGAGTGCCAGAAGCGGCAGCATCCACTTGGCCGAACGCAGGATGGTCTGCCGCCGGGCCAGGTCGGCGGCATTGGGCAGCAGGCGCGTCCGTGTGGACTGGTCGAATATGCTGCGCTGGCGTTCGATGTCGGCCGCGCTGCGGGCGTAGTCCTCACGCTGGATATGGTTGGGATCGGTCCCGTCGTCCCTGTCGTCCGGCTGTTCGGTCATGCAACGCCAGCACGCAGCAGGTCATGAAGGTGAAGGATGCCGACAGGGTGATTTTCATTATCCAGCACGAAAATGCTGGAAATGGGGCGGGGGCGGTCATTCATGATGCGCAGCGCTTCTGCCGCCAGCATGTCGGGGCCAATGGTCTGCGGGCTTGCATTCATGATGTCGGTGGCACAGGTGTGGTCCAGGTCCTGTTCCAGCGCAATACGCAGGTCGCGGTCGGTAATCAGCCCGGTCAGGCGGTTTTTCGCATCCACCACGCCCATGCAGCCAAAGGCCTTGCGGGTCATTTCCATGATGACCTGCCGTATCGGCATGGTGGGGGGACCCAGCGGCATGCTTTCGCCCGTATGCATGAGTTCACGCACACGGCGCAGCTGTGTGCCCAGTCGGCCGCCGGGGTGGAAAATGCCGAAATCACTGGCGCTGAACCGGCGGCGCTGCAGCAGCACGATGGCCAGCGCATCCCCCAGCGCAAGCTGCATGGTGGAACTGGTGGTTGGCGCCAGCCCGTTGGGGCAGGCTTCGGGCGCATGGGGCAGTGGCAGCACGATATCGGCCGTGCGGGCCAGCGTGGACTCCGGGTGCGATGTCATGGCGATCAGCAGCATGCCAAAACGGCGTGTATGGGAAATCAGGTCGGCCATTTCCGCCGTTTCGCCGGAATTGGAAATGGCGAGTACCGCATCCCCGCGCTGCAGCATGCCCAGGTCCCCGTGCGAGGCTTCGGCCGGATGCACGAAAATGGCGGGCGTGCCGGTGGAGGCAAGGGTCGCCTGGATCTTGCGCCCGATATGCCCCGACTTGCCAATGCCCGTTACCACCACGCGCATGTTGTCCGCCAGAATGTGCTCCACCGTTCTGACAAAGGCCGGACCCAGCCCGCCCTCTCCATTGGGGCCGGATGTTTCCATGGCGGTAATCATGGCCTGGAGGCCAGCGGATTCGGTGCGCAGCACGCTGCATGCTTCACTGAGCATGCGGGCCTGTACCTGCGGCACGCTTTCTTCAACGACGGGGAAGGTGGGTGAAAGGCTGCTGTTCATGCCAGGTCTGTATTGTCGTGAAATGGTTTCCGGTCAAACGCCGGAACCATTATCAGGCTGCGCGATGCGCGAAAATGTCCGGATCCACGTAGCCAAGGATGTCCAGACGGGCGCGGGTCGGAAGGAAATCGTAACAGGCCTGTGCCAGTTCGCGACGGTTTTCACGGTGCAGCAACGCCTCCAGCTTTGCCCACAGGGCATGCAGGTACAGTACGTCGGATGCGGCATAGGCCCGCTGTTCCGGTGTCAGTTCGGGCGCGCCCCAGTCTGAACTCTGCTGCTGCTTGCTCAGTTCCACCCCCAGCAGTTCACGGCACAGATGCGCCAGCCCATGGCGGTCGGTATAGGTCCGCACCAGTTTGGAGGCGATCTTGGTGCAGATGTTCGGCGCAACCGTGATGCCAAGGGTATGCTGCAGGATCGCCACGTCAAAGCGGGCGAAATGCATGAGCTTGGGCAACGTGGGGTCGGTCAGCACGCGCACCAGGTTGGGACAGTCCGCCGCCGTGATGCCTGCGGGCACCTGAACCAGGTGGGCATGCCCGTCCCCACCTGAAAGCTGCACAAGGCACAGCCGGTCCCGGTGCGGGTTCAGGCCCATTGTTTCCGTATCAATAGCCACGGCGCCGGTGAACGTGACGTCGGCCGGCAGGTCGCCGCGATGGAAATGGATGGCGTCAGGGGCCGGGCTTGCAGCCATATGGAAAATGCTCCGTCACGATATTCGGTTTCACGGTGGCAGGTCTGGAACGCAACCGCAAGGAAAGCCATTCGTTATGTCACGATCCCTGCCCGGTCGGGGCGGGGCGTGCGGACCTGCCAGTGAAATGGGTATTCGTGGGCGGTTTACACCAATTTGCGCAAGGAAACAGACAAAAAGATAAAGGGGCAGTCCCGAGACGGGCTGCCCTGACCATCCCCAGAGGGGAGTTTTACCAGTTTTGTGTGATGGTGCCCAGAAGAAGACTCGAACTTCCACGACCTTGCGGCCACAGGTACCTGAAACCTGCGCGTCTACCAATTCCGCCATCTGGGCTCAGAGGCTCCCCAGCGGAGGCCGCCGGGGTGGTGTGAGGGGTGTTTAGTCCGGCCCGGCGGGACGGTCAACAGGGTAAATGCATTTTTTTGAAAACAGGCGCATTTTTTTCTTTCTGCCTGTCCCGGCAGGTATACGGGCGGGGCAGAAATCACTGTCTGTGTGACGGGTAAAATGGGAAAACGGTGCGTGGCGCAATCAGGCGCCACGGATGGGGGCAGGCTATGACACGCAAGGTCGCGACGGTTTTTGGTGGTTCGGGATTCGTGGGGCGGTCCGTGGTCGCGCGGCTGGCACGGGCGGGATATGTGGTTCGGGTTGCCGGGCGCACGGCCACGGATGCGGCGACACTGCGCATGCTGGGGGATGTGGGGCAGGTGGTGGCTGTCGTCGCGTCCATCACGGATGAAAAGGCATGTGTCGCCGCGATCGAGGGCAGCAGCCTTGTCATCAACCTTGTGGGAATCCTGTCCCCCCGCGGCGCCGATACGTTCGAGGCCATCCATGTTGAAGGGGCCGCGCGCGTGGCAAGGCTGGCTGCCGCATCCGGGGTCGAGCGCCTGATCCATGTCTCGGCGCTTGGCGCGCGTGCCGACAGTCCCTCCGCCTATGCCCGCAGCAAGGCGGAGGGCGAATGCATGGTCAGCCGCGCGATGCCGGAGGCCGTGATCGTCCGCCCCTCGCTGATATTCGGGGTGGATGGCGCTTTCCCCGCCATGTTCGCGCGTATGGCGCGGTTCCTGCCGGTCATGCCGGTATTTGGCGCCACGACCCGTTTCCAGCCGGTCTGGGTGGGTGATGTGGCCGATGGGATGGTTCGCATCGCCACGGGGGCGGACATGGCGGGCGCCATTTTTGAATTCGGTGGCCCGCAGGTGCTGACCATGCGCCAGATCGTGGCGTGGGCGGCGCGATGGGGCGGGCACCCGCGCCCGTTATTCGTGGTGCCGCGCTGGCTGGCGCGTGTTCAGGCAACGGTGCTGGAACACCTGCCCGGAAAGATGCTGACACGCGATCAGGTCAGGCTGCTTTATGTGGATAATGTGGTGGCTCCCGGTGCGCGCACGCTCGACATGCTGGGCATTGCGCCGTCCCCTATGGGTCTGGTGATGGGGTAGGTGGCCCGGAACTTTGGATTTTTCGAGCATTTCTGGCGTTTTCTTTGAATAAGGTCAGTATTGCTGTCTTTTATTCATCCGGGGTGTTGCGTAGGTCTGTTCCTCGCTTCGGGTGCCTGTCGTGCGCCCGGAACGTCCTTCCATTATGCAGACCAGGGGCAGACCGATGGCCGAGCGCATGCTGAAATTCGTCTCTGTGGCGCAGGAGCAGCCGGACAAACGGCCTGCCGAGGCGCGCCGCAAGGACTTTAACGAGATTTATGCCGAATTCGTGCCCGCCAGGGCCGAAACGCAGGCCTCGCGCTGTTCACAGTGCGGCGTGCCGTTCTGTTCGGTGCACTGCCCGCTGGGCAACAACATCCCCGACTGGCTGATGATGACGGCGGCAGGCCGGATGGAGGAGGCGTATGAGCTATCCTCCGCCACCAACACCTTCCCCGAAATCTGTGGCCGCATCTGCCCGCAGGACCGCCTGTGTGAAGGCAACTGCGTGATCGAGGAAGGATTCGAAAGCGTCACCATCGGCGCGGTCGAACGCTACATCACCGATACTGCCTTTGATAACGGCTGGGTCAGGCCGGTGAAGCCGGTGGCCGAGCGGGATGAGAGTGTGGCCATCATCGGTGCCGGTCCCGGCGGCCTTGCCGCCGCGGTCCAGCTGCGCGAGCAGGGCTATCAGGTCCATGTCTATGATCGTTACGACCGCATTGGCGGCCTGCTGATGTATGGCATCCCCGGCTTCAAGCTGGAAAAGGACATCGTCCTGCGCCGGCATAAGCTGCTGGTGGAATCCGGCGTCCAGTTCCATCTGGGCAAGGGTATCGGCGATACCGATGGTGCGGACAGCATTGCCTTTTCCACCCTGCGTGCGCGCCATGATGGCGTGCTGATCGCAACGGGTGTGTACAAGTCGCGTGATATTGGCGGTCCCGGCGCGGGGCTGAACGGTATCGTGCGCGCGCTGGATTACCTGACGGCGTCCAACCGCGTCTCGCTGGGTGACAGTGTCGCGGAATACGACAACGGCGAACTGAATGCGGCGGGCAAGTCGGTCGTGGTGATCGGTGGTGGTGATACGGCCATGGACTGCGTGCGCACCGCCATCCGGCAGGGTGCCAAGTCGGTCAAGTGCCTGTACCGCCGTGACCGTGCCAACATGCCCGGATCGGTGCGTGAAGTGAAGAACGCCGAGGAAGAGGGTGTCGAGTTCGTGTGGCTGGCCGCCCCCCAGGCGTTCGAGGGCGAAGGATCCGTGAGCGGCGTGCGCGCCAGCCGCATGAAACTTGGCCTGCCCGACGCCAGCGGCCGCCAGTCGGTCGAGCCGGTGGAAAACAGCGCGTTCACGCTGGAAGCCGACCTGGTGGTCAAGGCGCTGGGCTTCGACCCCGAACCGCTGCCCACGCTGTGGGGCCAGCCGGAACTGGAGGTCTCGCGCTGGGGCACGCTCATGGTCGATCGCAAGACGTTCATGACCAGCCTGCCCGGCGTGTTTGCTGCGGGTGACATCGTGCGCGGGGCCAGCCTGGTGGTGTGGGCCATTCGCGACGGGCGTGACGCGGCGGCGCAGATGCACGCATGGCTTGAGGAAATGACGGCCGCACAGGCCGAGGTGGCGGAGTAAGCATGATGGATCAGTTTGAAAACCAGTCCACCGATTTCGTTCAGGAATGGCAGGACAACGCGCAGGCCATTTCCGGCCTGTACACCCCCGCCGATGAACATGATGCCTGTGGCGTGGGCATGGTCGCGGCCCTGGATGGCAAGCCGCGCCGCGACGTGGTGGAAGCCGGTATCGCGGCGCTGAAGGCCGTGTGGCACCGCGGTGCTGTCGATGCCGATGGCAAGACTGGCGATGGCGCCGGCATCCATGTCGAGATCCCGCAGGACTTCTTTGCCGACGCGATCCATGCGGGCGGTGCGGAAAGCGGCGTGGACAGCCAGAT
The DNA here is from genome assembly GCF_015155755.1 of Komagataeibacter sp. FXV3. Lineage (GTDB taxonomy): Bacteria > Pseudomonadota > Alphaproteobacteria > Acetobacterales > Acetobacteraceae > Komagataeibacter. The sequence goes on from NZ_VWPI01000159.1 coordinate 6,218, forward strand.
CGCGGTGGGCATGATCTTCCTGCCTAAGACCGATATCGCGGCGCAGGAACGCTGCCGCCAGATCATCGAAAGCGAGATCCTCGCCTTTGGCTACAGCATTTATGGCTGGCGTCAGGTGCCCATCAATACCGACTGCATCGGGGAAAAGGCCAACGCCACCCGCCCCGAGATCGAGCAGATCCTGATCCGTAACCTGCCCGGCAGCACGGAAGACGAATTCGAGCGCGACCTGTATGTGATCCGCCGCAAGATCGAAAAAAGCGCGATCGCCAATCAGGTTGACCTGTATGTGTGTTCGCTGTCGTGCCGGTCGCTGATCTACAAGGGCATGTTCCTGGCCGAACACCTGACGGAATTCTATCCCGACCTGCTCGATCCGCGTTTCGTCAGCCGCTTCGCCATCTATCACCAGCGGTACTCGACCAACACCTTCCCGACATGGAAGCTGGCGCAGCCGTTCCGCAGGTTGGCCCATAATGGTGAGATCAACACCATTTCGGGCAACGTCAACTGGATGAAAAGCCACGAAACCCGCCTGGCCGATCCCATCCTTGACCCCTATATGGACGATCTCAAGCCTGTGGTGCAGGCGCAGGGGTCGGACACGGCGTGCTTTGACAACGTGTTCGAACTGCTGACCTTCGCGGGGCGTGACGCGCCCATGGCGCGATGCCTCATGATCCCGGCCAGCGTGGGTGGCAATTCCGCCATGCCGCAGCGGCACAAGGACATGTATTCCTACTGCAACGCCGTGATGGAACCATGGGATGGCCCGGCCGCCCTGTGCGCCACCGACGGGCGATGGATGGTCGCGGGCCTTGACCGCAGTGGCCTGCGTCCCCTGCGTTACACCATTACCGATGGTGGCCTGCTGATTGTCGGGTCCGAGACCGGCATGGTGAAGGTGCCCGAGGCCGAGATCGTCAGCCGTGGCCGCCTTGGGCCGGGGCAGTCGCTTGCGCTCGATCTCAAGACCGCGAAGCTGTACAGCAACCAGGAACTGCTCGATGAACTGTCCGGGCGGCAGGATTTCTCGTCGTGGGTCAAGCGCACGCAGGAAATCTCCTCCATCGTCCGCCCCGATGGCAGCGAGCCCGTGCTGTATGATGCCGAGATGCTGCGCCGCCGCCAGTTGGCCGTTGGCCTGACGCTGGAAGACCTTGAAACCATCCTGCAGCCGATGGTGGAAAACGCGTCCGAAGCCATCGGGTCGATGGGGGATGATACGCCGCTGGCGGTGCTGTCCACCCGTTATCGCGGGCTTGCGCATTACTTCCGTCAGGCATTCAGCCAGGTCACCAACCCGCCCATCGACAGCCTGCGTGAAACACGGGTGATGAGCCTCGTGACCCGCCTGGGAAACCTTGGCAACATCCTGGAGGAAAGCGAGAGCCAGTGCGACCTGCTCCAGCTTCCCTCCCCGGTGCTGACCACGGGTGAATTCCAGGCACTGGTCGATTTCTGTGGCAAGAACGCCTGCATCATCGACTGCACCTTCCCTGCTGCTGATGGCGAAGCGGGCCTGCGCGCCGCCATCGCCCGCATCCGCGCCGAGGCCGAGGACCGCGTGCGTCAGGGCTGCACCCATGTGTTCCTGACCGATGAGCACCAGTCCGGTGATCGTGCCTATATCCCCATGATCCTTGCGACGGCGGCGGTGCATACGCATCTGGTGCGCCAGTCGCTGCGCACGTTCACATCACTCAACGTCCGTTCGGCCGGTGCGCTGGATGTGCATGCCATCGCGGTGACGATCGGGGTGGGGGCGACCACGGTCAACCCGTACCTGGCGCAGGAAAGCATTGCCGACCGCCATCGCCGTGGCCTGTTCGGCAAGCTGACGCTGAGCGAATCGGTGGAGCGGTACCGCAAGGCGGTCAACAAGGGCCTGCTGAAGATCATGTCCAAGATGGGGATTTCCATCGTGGCGTCGTATCGCGGCGGCTACAATTTCGAGGCCATCGGCCTGTCGCGTGCGCTGACGGCGGAATTTTTCCCCGGCATGCCCTCGCGCATTTCCGGCATCGGCCTGACCGGCATTGCGCGTAATGTACTCAGCTTCCACCACAAGGCATGGAACAGGCAGGTTGAAACCCTGTCCGTCGGTGGCCGCTACAAGCTGCGCCGTAGTGGTGAGGTGCATGCATTTGACGGCAACCTGATCCACATGCTGCAGACGGCGGTCTCCACCGGCAGTTTCTCGGTCTACCAGCGTTATGCCGATGCGGTGCGCCGCCAGCCGCCGGTTGCCCTGCGTGACCTGCTGGACTTCCGTGGCGGGCGCACGGCCATCCCCGTGGAATCGGTCGAAAGCATCACGGAACTGCGCAAGCGCCTGATTGCGCCCGGCATCTCGCTGGGCGCGCTCAGCCCCGAAGCGCATGAAACGCTGTCCATCGCCATGAACCGCATCGGGGCCAAGTCCGATTCGGGTGAGGGGGGTGAAGACCCCGCACGCGCCAGGCCGCGCCCCAATGGGGACAATGCATCCTCCGCCATCAAGCAGATCGCGTCGGGCCGCTTTGGCGTGACCGCGCAGTACCTGAACGACTGCCGCGAGATCGAGATCAAGATGGCGCAGGGTGCCAAGCCCGGCGAGGGCGGGCAGCTGCCCGGCTTCAAGGTGACCGGCCTGATCGCGAAGCTGCGCCATGCGACCGAAGGCGTGACCCTGATCTCGCCCCCGCCGCATCACGACATCTACTCGATCGAGGATCTGGCCCAGCTGATCTACGACCTCAAGCAGATCAACCCCGAGGCCACCGTGACCGTGAAGCTGGTTGCGCGTTCGGGCATCGGCACGATTGCTGCCGGTGTGGCCAAGGCCAAGGCGGATGCGATCCTGATTTCGGGCCATTCCGGCGGCACGGGCGCAAGCCCGCAATCCTCGGTCAAGTATGCGGGCATGCCGTGGGAACTGGGGCTGGCGGAGGCGCATCAGGTGCTGATGCTCAACCGCCTGCGCCACCGCGTAAAGCTGCGCACTGATGGCGGGCTGAAGACCGGCCGTGACGTGGTGATCGCCGCCATGCTGGGGGCTGAGGAATTCGGCATCGGCACGGCCAGCCTCGTGGCCATGGGCTGCATCATGGTGCGCCAGTGCCATTCCAACACCTGCCCCGTGGGTGTGTGCACGCAGGACGATGAACTGCGCCGCAAGTTTGAAGGCACGCCGGAGAAGGTCATCAACCTGTTCTCCTTCATTGCCGAGGACGTGCGCAACATCCTTGCCTCGCTGGGCTTCACCACGCTCAACGAGATCATCGGCCGCACCGACCTGCTGCATCAGGTGCTGCGTGGGGCGGACTACCTTGATGACCTCGACCTCAATTCGCTGCTGGCACAGGCCGATCCCGGCCCGTATGGCCGTTACTGCACGCGTGAGGGGCGTAACGAGGTGCCCGAGACGCTGGATGCGCAGATGATCGCGGATGCGCGCCCGCTGTTCGATCATGGTGAGAAGATGCAGCTGCAGTACAATGTGCAGAACACGCATCGCGCCATCGGCACGCGCATTTCATCCCTGATCGTGCGGCAGTTCGGCATGACCACGCTTGCGCCGGGGCACCTGACGGTGCGGCTGCGTGGGTCGGCGGGGCAGTCGCTGGGTGCGTTTGCGGTGCAGGGCCTCAAGCTGGAGGTGCTGGGTGACGCAAACGACTATGTCGGCAAGGGGCTGTCGGGGGCGACCATTGTGGTCCGCACCTCGCCGTCCTCCAGCCTTGTGTCGAATGAAAACGCGATTGTCGGCAACACCGTCCTGTATGGCGCGACCGCTGGTGCGCTGTATGCAGCGGGGCAGGCGGGCGAACGCTTCGCGGTGCGTAACTCGGGTGCGACTGCGGTGGTCGAGGGCTGCGGGTCCAACGGTTGTGAATACATGACCGGCGGTACGGTGGTGATCCTGGGTGAGATTGGCGACAATTTTGGCGCGGGCTTCACCGGTGGCATGGCCTTTGTCTATGACGCCAGCGGCACGTTTGCCGAGCGGGTAAACCCCGATACGGTCATGTGGTGCCGCGTGCAGGACCCGAAATGGGAAGCCATGCTGCGTGAACAGGTGGAAACCCATGCGCGCGAAACCGGCAGCCATTATGCCGAACTGCTGCTGCATAACTGGGACAGGACCCTGCCGCGTTTCTGGCATGTCGTGCCCAGGGAATACGCGCGCGTGATCGGGTTTGAAGCCCCCGCCATGGCGCGTGGCGCCTGAATGCAGGGCTGATTTCATCGTTATTGTGCAGGGCGGGGCCGGGCAGGAATGTCCGGCCCCATCTGTATTCAGGGCAGAATATCGACAGGCGGGGTCGCACAGCGCGCCGGGACGCACTAGATTCAGGGTATGGGAATCGCGTCGCAGGCGCATGTGCGCAGGCTTCGCCCGATCTGATGGTTGGTGCTTGATCTATGTCCAAAGCGTATTTTTCCGCCCTTCCGGCCGGTGCCGCCGGCCTTTCCCCCGTGCATGCGGATGCAGCCCAGCCATCGGGCGGTGCATCCGCACTGGCCGGGCTGCCGCGGTGGGACCTGTCGGATCTGTATGATGGGCCGGATTCGCCGCAGCTTGCGACCGACCTCGATCAGGCGGATGAGGACGCGCAGGCATTCTCACGCGCATGGCAGGGACGTCTGGCCAATGTGCCGGGTGGCGAACTGGCGCAGGCCATTGCTGAATATCAGCGCATTGACGAAGTGCTGGGCCGGGCGGGATCGTATGCCCAGCTTCTGTTCGCGGCCAATACATCGGATTCCGACGTGGCCCGGTTTGCGCAGTCGGTCAATGAACGGCTGACCGCCATTTCCACGCATCTCCTGTTCTTCACGCTGGAAATCAACCGCATTTCCGCTGACGGGCTGGCTGCACAGCTGAGCGACCCGGCCCTTGCGCACTGGGCGCCTTTCCTGCGCGACCTGCGGGTGTTCCGCCCCTACCAGCTGTCTGACGAGGTCGAGGCCGTCCTGCACGAAAAATCCGTCACGGGGGCCGCTGCGTGGAACCGCCTGTTTGACGAGACGATGGCCAGCCTGCGGGTGCGCGTGGGCGGCGCGGACACGACGCTGGGCAATGCGCTGGACACCATGTCCAGCCCCGACCGCAAGGTGCGCGAACACGCTGCCCACGCCATTGGCGATGAACTGGGCCGCAACGTAAAGCTGTTTTCGCTGATTACGAACACGCTGGCCAAGGACAAGGCCATTGTGGACGGGCTGCGGCATTACCCGCGCCCGACCTCGGCACGCAACTGTGCCAACATGGTCGAGGATGACGTGGTCGATGCGCTGGTGCAGGCCGTGACCGAGGCCTATCCCCGCCTGTCACACCGCTATTATGCGCTCAAGGCAAAGTGGCTGGGGCTGGAAAAACTGGAATACTGGGACCGCAACGCGCCCCTGACCACGCAGGATGAACCGCTGATCCCGTGGGCGGAGGCGACAAGGCAGGTCATGGCGGCGTATGAAGGCTTCGACCCGCGCATGGGCACCGTGGCGAAGCAGTTTTTCGACCACGCCTGGATCGATGCGCCGCCGGTGCCGGGCAAGGCTTCCGGCGCGTTTGCCCACCCCACCGTGCCGTCGGTGCATCCCTACCTGCTGCTCAACTACCGTGGGCGCACGCGGGATGTGATGACGCTGGCGCATGAACTGGGCCATGGCGTGCATCAGGTGCTGGCGGGAAAGCAGGGCTACCTCATGTCCAGCACACCGCTGACACTGGCGGAAACCGCCAGCGTGTTTGGCGAAATGCTGACCTTCCGCGCACTGCTTGATGCCCAGACCGATCCCGCGCGCCGCAGGCTTATGCTGGCGGCCAAGGTGGAGGACATGCTCAACACCGTCGTGCGCCAGATCGCCTTCTACCGTTTCGAGATGCTGGTGCATGAGGAACGCCGTCGCGGCGAACTGCTGCCCGCGCGCATTGGCGAAATCTGGCGCCAGACGCAGGTGGAAAGCCTTGGCCCCGCCTTCAACTTCACGCCAGATTACGATGTGTACTGGACGTATATCCCCCATTTCATCCATTCACCGTTCTATGTGTACGCCTATGCCTTTGGCGATTGCCTGGTAAACGCGTTATACGGGGTGTTCCGGTCCGGCCACCCGGGCTTTCAGGACAAGTACCTTGATATGCTGAAGGCAGGCGGGACGAAGCGGCACCGTGAACTGCTGGCCCCCTTCGGGCTGGATGCGGCGGACCCCGGTTTCTGGCAGAAGGGACTGGATGTGATCGCCGGATTTATTGATGAACTGGAGCGTGTCTGACGTGGCGGATGAACGGAATATCGATAATACCGGCCTGTTTGGTGAATTCCGCCGCATGGTGCGCACATCCGGCACGGTGGGCGGCATTGCCGCGCGTATCGCCGGGCACAAGATGGGTTTCCGCTCCAACCAGTCCGTCCATGCCGAGGACCTGAAAAGCGTCCTTGGCGGGCTGAAGGGGCCGCTCATGAAGGGCGCGCAGCTTCTGTCCACCATTCCCGGCGCCCTGCCTGAGGAATATGCCAAGGAACTGGCGCAGCTTCAGGCCAATGCGCCGGCCATGGGCTGGAACTTCGTCCGTCGCCGCATGTCCGCCGAACTGGGGCCGAACTGGGAACGTAATTTCCGCTCCTTCAACCGGGAAGCCTCGGCTGCGGCAAGTCTGGGGCAGGTGCATCGTGCGGTGCTGCCCGACGGGCGGCAGGTGGCGTGCAAGCTGCAGTACCCGGACATGAAATCCACGGTCGAATCCGACCTGCGCCAGTTCCGCATGGCGGTGGGCCTGTTCTACCGGCTGGACAGCACGATCTGCCAGGATGACGTGCTGGAGGAGCTGCAGGACCGGCTGTACGAGGAACTGGACTACCTGCGTGAAGCCGCGAACATGCGGCTGTATCACCTGATGCTGGCGGAATTCGAGGACATTACCATTCCCCAGCCGGTGGATGCGCTGTGCACCGCGCGCCTGCTGACCATGGAATGGGTCAACGGGCGCGGCATCCAGAAGGTGCTGGACACCAACCCCACGCAGGAGGAGCGCAACCGCATGGCACGCGCCCTGTTCCGCGCGTGGTATGCGCCGCTGTACCGGTATGGTGTCATTCATGGTGACCCGCATATGGGCAACTTCACCGTGCGTGATGATTTCGGCATCAACCTGCTGGATTTCGGCGCGATCCGGATTTTCCCCTCCCGCTTCGTGCAGGGCATCATCGACCTGCACCGCGCAATCGAGACGGATGACGAGAATCTGGCGATGCATGCCTATGAGGCATGGGGTTTCACCAACCTGTCGCTGGATACGGTGCGGGTGCTGAACGAATGGGCGCGCTTCATCTACGGACCGCTGCTGGATAACCGTGAGCGGTTCATTCAGGAAGACAACGACCCGCAATATGGCCGTGCCGTGGCCGAACGCGTCTATAATGGCCTGAAGCGTACCGGCGGCGTGCAGCCCCCGCGTGAATTCGTGCTGGTGGACCGATCCGCCGTGGGGCTGGGCAGCGTGTTCCTGCGCCTGAAGGCCAAGGTGAACTGGCACGAACTGTTCCAGGAACTGGCGGGCGACTTCAACGAAGCCGCACTGGCCCGCAGGCAGGCCGAAGCCCTGCGCACCGCGCGGGTGCCGGCACCGCTCGGGTCGCGGAACTGAAGGAAATGGGGATGATCCGGCCGCGTGCGACCCTTGCACTGCTGCGGTTGCGTCCCCACTGTCTGTAGCCATGGCAACAGCATCGCGCAGCAAGAAGAAAAAGACGACTGACATCGATCCGGCGGACATGCCTGTCCTGTTCCAGCCCGAACGTCAGCCGGCAAAACCCAAGACCAATCAATTCAAGGTCCATTCCCCCTATGAACCTGCAGGCGACCAGCCCACGGCCATTGCCGAACTGGTCAGCGGCGTGGAGGGGGGCGAACGCGATCAGGTCCTGCTGGGTGTGACCGGGTCGGGCAAGACCTTCACCATGGCCAAGATCATCGAGGCGACGCAGAAGCCGACGCTGGTCCTGGCCCCCAACAAGACGCTTGCCGCCCAGCTTTATGCGGAAATGAAGCAGTTTTTTCCCGATAACGCGGTCGAGTATTTTGTCAGCTACTACGATTACTACCAGCCCGAGGCCTATGTGCCCCGGTCGGATACGTATATCGAAAAAGACAGTCAGATTAACGAACAGATCGACCGCATGCGCCATGCCGCGACACAGGCGCTGCTGGAACGCAACGATGTGATCATCGTGGCCTCGGTCTCGTGCATTTACGGTATCGGCTCGGTCGAGACGTATTCGCGCATGGTGGTCAAGCTGGAGGTCGGCGGCGAGATCGACCGCGACCGGTTGATCAAGGGACTGGTCGAACTGCAGTATCGCCGCAATGACGCGGCTTTCCAGCGCGGTACCTTCCGCGTGCGCGGCGAGACGATCGATGTCTTCCCCGTGCAGAACGAGGACCGGGCCTGGCGCATCAGCCTGTTTGGCGACGAGATTGACGAGATCAGCGAATTCGATCCCCTGACGGGCGAAAAGACCGGGGATCTCGAATCCATCAGCATCTACGCCAACAGCCATTACGTCACCCCGCGGCCTACGCTGACGCAGGCGATGACAGGCATAAAGCAGGAACTGCGCGAGACGCTGGCGCACTTCAATGAAGAGGGCAAGCTGCTGGAGGCCGAGCGCCTGCAGCAGCGCACCACCTTCGACCTTGAGATGATCGAGACCACGGGCGTGTGCAAGGGGATCGAGAACTACTCACGCTACCTGTCCGGCCGTGCGCCGGGAGAGCCGCCGCCGACCCTGTTTGAATACCTGCCCGAAGACGCGCTGCTGATCGTGGATGAAAGCCACGTGACCGTGCCGCAGATTGGCGGGATGGAACGTGGTGACCATGCGCGTAAATCCGTGCTGGCGGAATTCGGCTTCCGCCTGCCGTCCTGCCTTGATAACCGCCCGCTGACCTTTGCCGAATGGGATTCCTACCGGCCCCAGACCGTGTTCGTCAGCGCCACCCCGGGGCCATGGGAAATGCGGCGTGTGGACGGCGTGTTTGCCGAACAGGTGATTCGTCCCACCGGCCTGATTGATCCCATCACCATTGTCCGCCCGGTCGAACACCAGGTGGATGACCTGCTGGCCGAATGCCGCCTGACCATTGCCGATGGCGGGCGCGTGCTGGTCACGACCCTGACCAAGCGCATGGCCGAGGACCTGACCGAATACATGAACGAAGCCGGCATCCGCGTGCGCTACCTGCATTCGGACGTGGATACGCTGGAGCGCATCGAGATCATCCGCGACCTGCGGCTTGGCGCGTTTGACGTGCTGATCGGCATCAACCTTCTGCGTGAGGGGCTGGATATTCCCGAATGTTCGCTGGTCGCCATTCTGGATGCGGACAAGGAAGGCTTCCTGCGCTCGCGCACGTCGCTGATCCAGACCATCGGCCGCGCCGCGCGTAACGTGGATGGGCGCGTGCTGCTGTATGCCGACAAGATGACCGACAGCCTTGCCTACGCTATTGAGGAAACCGCGCGCCGGCGCGAAAAACAGAGCCTGTGGAACGAGGAACACGGCATTACCCCCCAGTCCGTGCGCAAGCATATCGGGGAGGCCATATCCTCGGTGTTCGAGCAGGATTACGTTACCGTCACGCCTACGGCCGATGGCAGCGTGCAGGAAATGGTTGGCAAGGACTACAAGGCCGCCATTGCCGATCTGGAAAAGAAGATGCGCGCGGCGTCGGCCGAACTGGAATTCGAGACCGCGGCCCGCCTGCGTGACGAAATCCGCAGACTGGAGGCACTGGAACTGGGCATGGAGCCGCCACCCCTGCCGCAGTCCAGCGCGGGCCGTCCGGGCACCAGCCCCAAGGCCATAGCCCGGCGCAACCGTGGCCCGGTGCCGCTGGGGCCGGGTGGCGGTGGCTATGATCCCGAACAGGTGAAGGGAAGGGGAAAGCGGCGTGGACGATAGGACAGGCGGGCAACCCCGGCCCTGTGCCGGACAGCGGGAACGGAGCATGTCCCCCACGCTGGAACTGAATGCGGGCGGCATGCGCCTTGGCCTGCTGCCCGACCTTGGGGGCAGTATCGCGTTCTGGCGTAATGAAGCGGGCATGGAATTCCTGCGTCCCGTCAGTGATCCCCACCTCGTGGCCCAGCATGGGCGGGCGGTGGCGGGCTATCCGCTGCTGCCGTTTTCCAACCGGGTGGCGGGCGATCATTTCCGTTTTGAAGGGGTGGACTACCACCTTGCCCCCAGCTTCGCGGGGGAAGACTGCGCCATCCATGGCAACGGGTGGCAGCGGCGGTGGCGAATCGCGCTGCTGTCCGATAGCAGCGCGACCCTTGCCCTCGATCACACCCCGTCTGGCGCCTATGCCGCACAGTGGCCGTTCAGCTATCGCGCCCAGCTACGCTATGACCTGCATGAAGCGGGGCTGTCGATCGGGCTCCTTTTGGAAAACACCGATACGCACGACCAGCCGGTGGGCATGGGGTTCCATCCCTATTTCCCCCGCCATTCGGGGCTGAAGGTGGGGTTTGTCGCCAGCAGCGTGTGGACCAACGGACCGGACCACCTGCCGCTGCTGCGCATCCCGGCGGAGGGGGACTGGTCATTTGCCCACATGCGCGAGGTGGGGCATGCGCCGTTCGACAACTGCTATGCCGGATGGTCGGGCAGCGCCTTCCTGCGCTGGCCACGGGCGGGGTATGCCCTGACGGTGGAAGGCAGCCCGGACCTGTCCCATCTCGTGCTGTTTACTCCGCCGGGGCTGCCCTATATCGGGCTTGAGCCGGTCAGCAACATGAATGATGGCTTCAACCGCAGCACCATCGCCGATAGTGGCGTGCGCGTGCTGGCGCCCGGACAGGTGATGGAGGGGCATATCCGCATGACGGTGGCACGATGCTGAAAACCCGGTCGCAATCCGCCACGAAGGAGAACGGACCGGCGAAAGGCGGCCTGTCATGCTATATTACGCCGGGCGGGATCGCCGCCATGCGCGAGGAACTGAATGCCCTGCTGCGTGACGAACGCCCGAAGATCGTGGAAATCGTATCATGGGCCGCGGGCAATGGCGACCGGTCGGAAAATGGGGATTACCAGTATGGCAAGCGCCGCCTGCGTGAAATTGACCGCCGCATCCGGTTCCTGACCAAACGCATCGATAACGCCGTTATTGTCGATCCTGCGGCCCAGCCGCAGCGTGACCGCGTGTTTTTTGGCGCGACGGTTACCTATGTCACTGAACGCGACGCGGAACGGACCGTTACGATCCTTGGCGTGGATGAAGCCGACATGGCGGCGGGGCAGGTCAGTCTTGTCTCCCCCGTCGCAAGGGCGCTCATGCGCGCGGGCGTGGGCGATGAGGTCCGCCTGGTCACCCCGCGTGGCGAGGAAATGATCGAGGTCCTCGCCATTTCCTATCCATCCGCGCCATAAGAAGGGGGCTGGCCGTGGGGGCAAAGGCATATTATGACGTTTGTTCCCGGCTGGTCCCGATCCCTGGCGGCCGGCATGAACCGGCCCTGTTCCGCGTGGAGAAAACCCGCCCATGTCACGCCCCCTGAAGGTTGCTGTCCAGATGGACCCGCTTGGCGGTATCGACATCAATGGTGATTCCACCTTCGCCATGATGCTGGAGGCGCAGGCCCGGGGATACGAACTGTTTGTCTATCAGGTCGAGGCCCTGAGCCTGAGCGAGGGCCGGACCGCGGCGCAGGGCGGCCAGCGTACCGATCGCGTCACCGCCCGGGCCCGTCCGGTCACGGTGCGGCGCAGGGCGGGCGACCATGCGACCTTTGGGCCGGAACAGGTCATCAACCTGGCTGATATGGACGTGGTGCTGATGCGTCAGGACCCGCCATTCGACATGGCCTATATCACCGCGACCCATATCCTTGAACATATCCACGGTGTCGGGCCGGGCCGGGCGCTGGTGGTGAACAACCCCGCCGCCGTGCGCAACGCGCCGGAAAAGATCCTGGTCACGCATTACCCCGACCTCATGCCGCCCACGCTGGTGACATGGGATGTAAGGGCAATACTGGAATTCCGCGCAAAGTGGCGTGACATCATCGTCAAGCCGCTGTTCGGCAACGGGGGGGCAGGCGTCTTCCGCATCCGTGAGGATGATCCCAACCTGAACGCCCTGCTGGAAATGCATTTTGCCCGGTCCCGGGAACCGCTGATGATCCAGCGTTACGAACCTGCCGTGCGCCGGGGGGACAAGCGCATCATCCTGGTTGACGGCGTGCCGGTTGGCGCGATCGACCGTATCCCGGCGGAAGGGGAGACGCGTTCGAACATGCATGTGGGCGGCAGGCCGGTGCGCGCGGAACTGACCGTGCGTGACCGCGAAATCTGTGATGCGATTGGCCCGATGCTGCGCGAACAGGGACTTATTTTTGTCGGAATCGACGTGATTGGTGAATGGTTGACCGAGATCAATGTCACCTCACCGACCGGCCTGCAGGAAATCGACCGTTTTGACGGTATCAATACCGCGGGCCTGATATGGGATGCGATCGTGTCCCGTCTGGTCACAGGCGGCGTGGACGCGTAGGAATTGGAAAACGGTGTCCGTGGCAGGCACGATGGTCGTGGCTGTCGTGCCATGTGGCATGACATCGGGCAGGGATTACAGGCGGTTGCGCGGGCTGGATGGCGCGTGGGCAGGTCAGGTGGAATTGTAATGCAGCAGAACGGGACGGATTTGATCATGGCGGATGCAGCACGGAAGCGGGGCGGATGCGCCGACTTCCATGGCCTTGGCATGGGAGCAGCCTGATGAGTGACGTTCTGCATGATGAGGCTGCCGAGAAAGTCGTGGAAATACCTTCCCCCAAATCCGCGCTGGACGCGGCTGCGGTCAAGGCGGCGTACCGTCGCTGGGCCAGCGTGTATGACGCCGTATTCGGCAGTATTTCGGCCTTCGGACGCAGGCGCGCGGTTGAAGCCGTCAACGGTCTGCCGGGTTCGCAGGTGCTGGAAGTAGGCGTGGGCACGGGGCTGGCGCTGCCGTACTACCGCAAGGACAAGCATATTACCGGCATCGACCTGTCCGGGGACATGCTGGAACGCGCGCGCCTGCGCGTAAGGCGGCAGCACCTGTCCAATGTGGACGACCTGCTGGAAATGGATGCCGAGGCAACGAAGTTCGCCGATGGCACGTTCGATATCGCGGTGGCGATGTTCGTGGCCTCCGTCGTGCCGCATCCGCGTGCGCTGCTGGCGGAACTCAAGCGCGTGGTCAAGCCGGGCGGGCACATCCTGTTCGTCAACCATTTCCTGGCGCAGGGTGGCGTACGGCTGGCGGTTGAACGCGGCATGGCGCGGGCATCGCATTCACTGGGCTGGCATCCCGATTTCGCCATTGAATCGCTGCTGCCGCCTGCTGACCTGCGGCGCGCGACACTGCAGCCGGTGCCGCCTGCGGGGCTGTTCACCTTGGTTACGCTGCTGCGTGAAGCCGACAGCTGCGCCAGCCCCATGGTGGCGTAAACCCCGCAGGGGGCTGGCAGCCCTGTCCTTGTGACAGGGCTGAAATGACGATTGCGCGACCACAGGAGCGGCCCACAGGGTCGTTTTTGTGTATAAGGCGCGGTATATGATGAAATCATGGTAACGATTGGCCATGCCAGACACCGGCGCATGGCAGCAGGGAGTACATCGTATGCCCACAGGCACACAGTTCGGGGCCGATGCGGTGCGGGAGGCTGGCGGATCCTGTGGTTACAGGACGGTTGGCATGCTGTACCTCGTCATGGCGATTGTGGCTGGCATGGTCGGTGGCCTGCTGGCTGTTGGCCTTCAGGCCGGATTGCTGCCCCAGACGCTGACCGACGCATGGGCCGAGGGCGATATCGCTGGCGCCGCGGGGCGCATCGGGCGCCGCCATGGCATGATGATGGTGTTTTTCTGTGCGCTGCCCGCCCTGTTTGGCGGCTTTGGCAACTGGTTCGTGCCGCTGCTGCTGCGCGCCCGCGCGCTGGCTTTCCCGCGCATGGCGCTGGTGGGGTGGGGACTGGTCGCTGCCAGCTTCGTGACCGTTTTGGCGGGGCTTTCCCCTGCCGTGCCCGCGCAGGTCTCGCTGCTGGCGCTGATGGTATGGTGCCTTGGCATGCTGCTGCAGGCCATCAACATGGTGGCCACCGTCCTGAACATGGGACCGATGGACCAGCGCCTGCGTGACATGCCCATATTCGTATGGGCGCAGGGGCTGACGGCCATGATGGCTGTCATGGTCATGCCAGTGCTGGCCGGTGGGCTGACGCGCATCGTACTGTCCGGTGGGGACATGTCCGGGCAGATCGACGGCCTGCTGCATGTTTTCGCCGGGCCTGAAATCGCGCTGCTGCTGCTGCCGTCCATCGGGATCGTTTCCCAGATTATTGAAACATTTTCCTGTTCGCCGCTGCAGATGCCGCGCGTGGTGCTGGGTGCGCTGGTCGTGATGTCGGTCGGTGGTGGCTCGGTGTGGGTGCATGACCTGCTGCATGGTGGGCTGGCGCATATGGCGGCGCCTGCGGCCAGTGTCCAGCTTGGGCTGATTGTCCTGCCGGTGCTGGCGGTTCTGGTGGCGTGGGCGCGCACGGTCCGGGCGGGGCATGTCCGTGCCTCGGTTCCCATGGAATGGGCCGCAGGGTTCGTGGCGCTGCTGCTGGTGGGATCTGGCATGTCGCTGCTGCCGGGCGGCATGGCGGATGTGCATGCGGCGACGCTGTATGCTGCCGTGTTCGCGCTGTTCGCCGGTTTCTATTACTGGATTGGCAAGATGACGGGCCATATGGCCCCGGTGGGTGCCAGCCGCGTTCATTTCGGCCTGACGGTAGGGGGAACGGTCCTGTCACTGATGGCGTTCCATGGCCTGCCTGGCGTTATGGGTGCGGTGCTGATGGGCCTGTCGGTCGTGGTGTTTGCCGGGATCGTGGTAAGTGTCGGCATGGAGTCCGGCACATCGCTGCCCGCCAATTACTGGGGACCGGGTGCACGCACCCCTGAATGGCAGATGCCATCCCCCACGCGTGGAGATGCATGAGCATGAGTGGCGCCATCACAACGCCCGACGCGGTTGATACCGCCCCCATTACTTACGACGCCGCCCGCGTAGGCACTGAAGCGCGGGACTGGCTGGTGCTGCTCAAGCCGCGTGTCATCTCGCTGGTGGTGTTTACCGGGGCGGCCGGCCTGTATATGGCGCCCGGGCCGCTTAACCCGCTGGTGGCGGCTGTCAGCATCCTGTGCGTATGCATGGCGTCAGGTGCCGCGGGTGCAATCAACATGTGGTATGACCGTGATATCGATGCGGTGATGAAGCGCACGGTAACCCGCCCCATTCCCAATGGGCGCGTAAGCCCTGATGCGGCGCTGGGTTATGGTATTGGCCTGTCGGTGGCGTCCGTTATCCTGATGTGGCTGGCGACGAATGCCCTGGCCGCGGGTATCCTGGCGTTTTCCATTTTCTTCTATGCCGTCATCTACACCATGTGGCTGAAGCGTTCGACGCCGCAGAACATCGTGATCGGTGGGGCGGCGGGTGCGTTCCCGCCCATGATCGGGTGGGCTGCCGCCACCGGGTCGATGGCAGTCATGCCGGTGGTGATGTTCGGCATCATCTTCCTGTGGACACCACCGCATTTCTGGTCGCTGTCGCTTTATGCATGCAAGGATTATGGGCGGGCCGGTATTCCCATGCTGCCGGTGGTGCGCGGGGCGCGGCACACACGGTGGCAGATCCTGTGGTACACGATCATCCTGACTGCCGTGTCGCTGGTGCCGTCTTTCATGCATCTGGCAGGCTGGCTGTACACGGTTGTCGCCAGCGTGCTGGGGGCCGGGTTCATTTACTGTGCCATCGGGGTGCTGCGTGACAGGCAGGATGCGAATGGTGTCAGCCTGACGGGGGACGGTCCCGCACGCCGCTCGTTCCGTTATTCGCTGGCTTACCTGTTTTTCCTGTTCCTTGGCCTGCTGGCCGACCATGCCTTTATCGCCCACTGATCGGGCAATTTCATCCATACGGGAGTACGGGCAGATGGATCAGGCAACAACGGTTCAGGTTACGCCACAGATGGAAGCGCAGGAGGCTGCCCGTCGGCATAAGGGACGCATCCGTGCCGTGGCGATTACACTCTCGGCACTGGCAGCCATCCTGTATGCGCTCAGCCTTGTGCATATATAAACGACTGTCTGTAAACGGCTCAGAGGCGGCTTGAAAAGCCGGATCGGGCAATATCCTTGCCTTTTTGAAAAAAGGCGACGTCCGAAAACTTTTATTGTTTTTTATTAAGCGGGAACTTTATATCCCCTTTAATGACCATGCAGGGTTCATGGTCATGGTTTCCGCCGTCCTTTGACCTGGGCAGATACACGCCCGTTCTGTGATGGGCACGCTGTTCGCATTACAGGCAACCGGTACATCGGGGCGCAATGCCGTATGCAGCAGCCCATGAAAAAAGGCCCGCATCCAGTGATGCGGGCCTTTTCCTGCTCCAGATATGAACCGCGAGTCAGCGGCGCGGGGTCTGCTGGATGGCGGACAGCAACCATGTGCCCGTCCCGGCCGAGCGGACGAATGTCCACAGTTCGGTTACGGTGGTGCGGTTGGAGGGATCGCCGTCAATGACGCGGCCCGTCATGTCGGTAGTGATGTCGATCATGGAATACTGCATGGCGACGGTGGCGTAATCAAAGCCGTTTTCACGCCAGCTTTCCACCAGATCACCGCGTTCAAACCGGATGTCCGACACCACATTGCGTGCGCCACGGCTGGTCAGATCGTTCAGCTGGCTGCTGAAGTAAGACACCATTTCCGGTGTGGCCATGTGCTGCATGGCCCCGACATTCTGCTGGCTCCATGCGGTCTGAATATTGATCAGCGCCTGCTGGAAGGCCTGATAATCGGCTGCCGTAATGGCGACACCTACCGGCTGCTGGCCACCACCCTGTGGCACCGGCCCCGCATCCGGACGCTGCATGCCAAAGGGCACGGCATTGCCACCATTGGCGCGGTTGCCAGCAAAACGGCGGATGGCCCAGCGGACAATAAAGAAGACCAGTGCCAGCTGGATCAGCAGTCCAAGGAAGCCGCTGCCGCCCATACCGGAACCGAACATGCCATGCCCGAACATCATGCCAAACAGGCCCGCACCGATCAGGCCACCCATGAAGCCATTCATGAACGGATGGCGGGGGCGTGCCATGGCCATGGCACCCGCGCCAAACGGTGCCCGCGCACCATAGCCGGGCGTGGGCTGCGGGCGGGGTGTCATGGTGCGCTGGAACGGGGTCGCGCCGAACGGTGCGGTCTGTGATGGCGCGGGCGCGCTGTAGGTCCGTGACCCACGGCTGCCCATGGAGAAGCCACCACCCGCACGGGCATCAGCCACATCGGGATGGGCCAGCAGCGGCAGCATGGTCAGGGCCGCGCTGGCAGCAAGGACGATGCTTTTACGCGGCATCTGGCGCGAAGAATTCTGTTTCATCTGGGTCAGGGTATCTGCAATCCTGTGTCGGAACCATCATTATCCTGTGACCACGTGATTTCGGGTCACTTGTTACAGATATAGGTAAGTCCACCCGTCCATAACAGGGGCAACGGGCTTACAGACACATGAAATCACGGAAAGGGTAAAAGACTGCTGCAAAGGTCAGTCCCGCAAAGCATCCTGCAACCACAAGAAAGTTTTTGGTGAAGCTTTTTCCCAAAAGCCTCAAAGAATGCCGCCTTTGTAGAAAAAGGCGGCACCCAAAAACTTTTACTGTTTTATCAACGAGCTGTTTTCCAGGCAGTCTTTGGCTTACGAACCCGCAATAACCATATCGTCGATACGGATGGTCGGCGCATTGGTGGACTGGCGGAAGATCAGGTCATTGGCGGGCACCAGTCGGGCAAACATGTCATTCAGGTTGCCCGCGACCGTCAGTTCCGACACCGGTTCCGCCAGCACGCCATCGCGGATCATGAAGCCTGCGCCCCCGCGACTGTAATCGCCGGTAATGCCGTTGATGGCGGATCCCATCATCTCGGTTATGTAGATCCCTTCCTTGATGTCCGCCATCAGGGCAGCGGGCGTAAGGGTGCCGGGCTGCATGAATAGGTTGCCAAGCGACGGCGCGGGCGGCCCTGATGTGCCCCGGCTGGCGCAGCCATTGGGCTTCAGCCCCAGCTGTCGGGCAGTGCGGGAGTCCAGCGCCCATGTCTTCAGAACGCCATCCTCCACCAGCGTGCGGGTGGCGGTCAGCATGCCTTCGCCATCAAACGGGCGCGCGCCGGGACCACGGACGCGGCGTGGGTCGTCAATGATGGTGATGTTGGCGGGCATGATGCGGCTGCCCATCTTTTCCTTGAGGAAAGAAGTGCCTCGCGCGATGGCGATGCCATTGATCGCCCCCGACAGATGGCCCAGCATGCTGGTGGATACACGCGGGTCCAGCACGATGGGCATGCGCCCCGTGCGCGGGCGTACCGGGTTCAGGCGCGCGACCGTGCGTTCGCCCGCGCGGCGGCCGATCAGGCCGGCATCCTCAAGATCGGACAGGTGAACGGCGGAATGGTAGTCGTAATCCCGCTCCATCTTCGTGCCGCTGCCCGCGACGGCGCTGGCGGAGACGGAATGGCTGGTCCGCGCATATCGCCCCGAAAACCCGGCCGAGGTCATGAGGATGATGTCCGATAGCCCGAAACTTGCGGACGCACCATTGCTGTTGGTGATGCCCGTGACCGCCAGCGCCGCTTCTTCCGCCACGCGCGCGCGGGCGACCAGGTCGGCGGTTGCAGGTTCGGCCGGGTCGAACAGGTCCAGACCGGCGGCATCGGTAAAGGTGGTCGCGGCCTCGGCGCACAGTCCGGCAAAGCGGTCCTCGGGCACGACGCGGGCCATGGCGACGGCACGTTCGGCCAGCGCGTCAAAGCGTTCGGGATCCAGCGCCGTGGCCGAGACAATGGCCGAACGCTGCCCCACGAACACCCGCAGGCCAAGATCGCATGTTTCGGAACGTTCAAGGTCCTCGGTCTGGCCATTGCGTACCTGCGCGCCATGGGCGACGCGGGTGGCGTAGATCGCATCCGCCGCATCGGCCCCTGCAGTACGGGCGCGGGTGATGAGGGTGGAAATCAGGTCAAGCGGATCGGAACTCATGCTGCCAGTGCCCCGGTAATGCTGTCGAGGGAGGGAATATGGCTGACCGGGCCAAGGGAGGCGAGGGTCGGCCTGCCGCTGAAGATGCGCGTTGCGACACGCTGCACGTCGGCAATGGTCACGGCGTCGATCCGGCGCACGGTTTCCACCGTCGGGATCAGGCGGTCAAAGACCTGTAGCTGCCGGGCCAGCTGTTCGCACCGGCTGCCCGTGCTTTCCAGTGACATGAGCAGCGAGGATTTGAGCTGCGCGCGCGCCCGCGCCAGTTCCGCGTCCGTCACCGTATGACGCACCTTGCGCAGCTCCTCCAGCGTCACGGGGACAAGGTCGGCTACCTGTGCCTCCCCCGTGCCGGCATAGATGCCGAACAGCCCGCCCTGGCGGAAGGGCGCGTTGAAGGAATAGACGGAATAGACCAGCCCGCGTTTTTCACGGATTTCCTGAAACAGCCGCGACGACATGCCACCACCCAGCAGCGTGGACAGCAGCAGGGCCGGGTAATAATCCGGATCGCCATATGGCATGGACGGAAAGCCCAGTACGATATGGGCCTGATCCAGTTCGCGTTCGCGGGTAAAGGCGCCCCCCACGTAATTGACGGCGGGCTGCGGCGGGACGGTGCCGGCGGGCAGGTCGGCAAAATGCTGCTGCACCAGATCCACCACGCGGGCGTGTTCCAGGTTGCCGGCGGCTGCGATGATGGTGTTGCCCGCCCGGTAATGGGTGTTCATGTAATTGACCAGCGTTGCGCGCGACATGGTCTGGATGCCCGCTTCGGTGCCCAGCGTGGGGCGACCCATCGGCTGATCGGGAAAGGCGGTTTCCTGAAAATGGTCGAACACGATGTCATCGGGGGTGTCATTCGCCTGCCCGATTTCCTGCAGGATCACGCCGCGTTCGCGCTCCAGTTCATCGGGGGCGAGGGTGCTGTGGGTCAGGATGTCACCGATGATGTCGGCCCCCAGTGACAGGTTTTCCTTCAGCAGCTTGACGTAATAGGCCGTGTGCTCACGCGCGGTGTAGGCGTTGATATGGCCGCCCACGTTCTCGATTTCCTCGGCAATGCCCACGGCGGTGCGGGTGCTGGTGCCCTTGAACGCCATGTGTTCCAGAAAGTGGGACACCCCGTTTTCGGGCGCGGTTTCGTTGCAGGTGCCCGCGGCGACATACGCCCCGAGGGACACGGTCTCCACCCGGTCCATCCGTTCGGTCACGATGGTCAGGCCGGAATCCAGTCGGGTCACATTGATCAGGTCGGTCATGCTGGTCCTGCGGGCGACGTGGCGCATCATGGCCCCACGCCGCCCCTTGCTTGCGTAAGATGGAAAAAGGGTAGGGAGATCAGCCCGCTTTGCTGTTGGACAGGACGGCCGCGCGCACCCTGTCCTCGATCACGTTCAGGTCGGCCGGCACCACGCTGTACCGCTCGGGCCGGTCATACAGGTCGGCCAGGGACACGGGCAGCGCGGGGCGGATGCCGGTTGCCTGCGCCATGGCATCGGGGAACTTGGCCGGATGGGCGGTGGACATGGCCACCATGGGAATCCCCGGCTCACGGAACGCGCGGCCCGCCGCAATGCCGATGGCGGTATGCGGGTCGGCAAGGTAGTGGCTGCGGGTGTTCAGCGTGCGGATTTCCGCCTCTGTTGCGGCGTCATCCAGCGAAATGCCGTGAAACAGCGCGTTGGCGCGATCCCAGACCGGGGTTGAGACCTTCATCACGCCAGTCTTGCGGAAATCGGTCATGATGCGCGCGCACTCAGTGGCGTTGCGGTCCAGCAGTTCGAACAGGAGACGTTCAAAGTTGGACGAGACCTGGATATCCATTGATGGCGACAGGCTGGGCACCACGCCGTGGATGCTCATGTCGTTTTCATTCAGGAAGCGCGAGAGGATGTCATTGCGGTTGGAGCCGACACATAGCGCGCGGATGGGCAGGCCCATGCGACGGGCCACCCATGCGGCCAGCACATTGCCGAAATTGCCCGTGGGCACGGCGAACGAGACCTCACGGTCCGGCGCGCCCAGCGCAAGTGCGGCATAGACATAATATGGCACCTGGGCTGCGATACGCGCCCAGTTGATGGAATTGACCGCGGACAGGTGCATGTCGGTGCGGAAGGGGGCATCGGCGAACATCGCCTTGACCATGTCCTGACAGTCGTCAAACGTGCCCTGCACCGCAAGGTTGGTCACGTTGGGTTCCAGCACGGTGGTCATCTGCCGGCGCTGCACTTCCGACGTGCGGCCCTCGGGGTGCAGGATGACCACGTTCAGGCGCGTGCGGCCCCGGCAGGCCTCGATCGCGGCCGACCCGGTATCGCCCGAGGTCGCGCCCACGATGGTAACCTTCTCGTCGCGTTCGTTCAGCACGTGGTCGAACAGGCGGCCAAGCAGCTGCATGGCCATGTCCTTGAACGCCAGCGTCGGGCCATGGAACAGTTCCTGCACGAACAGCCCGTCTTCCACCTGTGTCAGCGGCACGATGGCCGGGTGGTCGAATCGGCTGTAGGCATCACGGCACAGCTTCAGCAGCACGTCATGCGTGATCGACCCTTCGGCAAACGGGGCGATGATGCGGGCGGCGAGTTCGGGATAGGGCAGGCCACGCAGGTCACGCCACTGGGCCACCGACAGTTCAGGCCAGCTTTCGGGCAGGTACAGGCCACCGTCTTCTGCCAGCCCCGCCAGCAGAACGGACGAAAAATCGCGGACGGGGGCGTTCCCCCGGGTAGAAATATAGCGCATTACACCATCATAATCCCAACCGCCCCCCGCGCGAAGGGGGCGGATGCGGCGCGCGATGCAATTCCGCGCGTGGTGTGTCAGAATTTTGGTGGCGGCAGGTTGCCGATATTGATGCGGTAGATATGTACCGGCCACTCGATGGCGTTGTGCCCGCCATTCAGCGGCGCGGTGCGGTCAAGCTGGGATGCGGGCACATAAAGCTGCCCGTCCCTGGTCGCGAACGACCCGCCGGGCCAGTGCAGGCGCGGGTCGGTCACGATTTTCTGGTAAACCCGGTCGGGCATCAGGCGGAAGATGCTGCTGGTGGACACATCATTGAAATACAGCGTGCCATCCGGCCCGGCCGTGATGCCACCCAGCGGTGGCGTCTTGTACCACAGGGTGGGGCCTTCCTCCAGTTCGATGGGGGTGACCTTGGGGTCCACCAGCAGGTCGGTATCCAGCTTGTAGACAGGTCCGCACAGCGGCTCGAAATACAGCCACTGCCCATCGGCACTTATGTCCATCTGGCTGATATTTATGATGGCGGTGTGACCTGCCGGGTTGGTCGCCACCTTGCCATCAACCGTAATGGGCTGGTGCGCGGTCAGGGCCGGGGTATGTTCCATAAGGCGGCGCTGGATGTTGGTGTCCAGCCTGACCACGATCATGGCCGGGATGCCCGAATCCCCGATAAAGGCATGCCCGCGCGCAATACGCATGGTGGCGGCGTAACTGCCCGCGCGCAGCATGTCGGGATTGAGTGGCCATGTCTGCATGACCTGACCGGTATGGCTGTCGATCTTCACGATCTTGGGGCCACCTTCCACCGGTTTGCCCGCGGGGTCGGGCTGTCCGCTATCGAGTACCCACAGCGTGCCATCGGGCTGGAGCTGCACATCGGACGGGGCCACCAGCCGGTTCGCCGCGGGTGTGGCGGGGTCGTTCCATGAATTGTCGGGATAGGGATGGGGTGTGTTGTCCCCATCCACCAGCGCCAGTCCCGGCCCGGTATTGCCCGCCCAGCGTGGCAGTTCCACCAGCAGCCGCCCATCGGGCAGCACGACCACGCGGTCCCATGCGGCGGTGGAGGAGGACGCCACGTCTTCCAGCGCCGCGGGCGGGTTGAGCGGCGGGGCAGGTTTGGCGGCCTGGGCGGCGTCGGTCACACCCAGCAGGCACGTGCCGCAGGCAAGGAGAAAACCCGCGGAGCGCAGGCGGCGGATTGCAGATGGAGATTTTGCGTACATCGCGCATTATCTCGTCACGAACCGCAGTAATTGGCAAGGGGGACATGCGGCATGTCCGCCCTGTCGTACAGGACTGTTTTGGGAAGGCCGCCCGTTAAGAAAGTTTTTGGCGACGCTTTTTTCAAAACGCTCCGAAGAGCGCCGCCTTTTTGGAAAAAGGCGGCACCCGGAAACTTTTGTTATTTTTTATCAGCAATTTAGGATAGCGCGCAGTAGCGCTGGCGCAGGTGCCGCAGGTATGGCCCCGTATTGGGCACCGCGCCCGTGGCGTCGCGCACGATCTCACTGGTGGAGGCCACGCTGCCACGGGCATGGATACGCGGGCGCAGCCACGCCAGCAGGGGCGCGAAATCACCCCTGCCAATGCCGGGCATGATGGTGGGATCGTCACGCTCCGCCGCTTCACGCAGTTGCGCCGCAATCACCGCACCCAGCGTATAGGTGGGGAAATACCCCCATGCGCCCGATGGCCAGTGGATATCCTGCAGGCAGCCCAGCCGGTCCGCGGGCACTTTCAGGCCCAGCAGGTCATGGATACGGGTGTTGAAGGCTTCCGGCAGGTCCGCCAGCTTCATTTTTCCCGCGATCAGCGCGGTTTCCATTTCATAACGCACAAGGATATGCGCGGGGTAAGTGACCTCATCGGCATCCACGCGGATGAAGCCGGGGCGCACGCGGGTGACAAGGCGGTGCAGGTTGTCCGCATCCCATGCCGGGTCGGTGTCGCTGCCCCCGAACGCACCGTGCAGTCGTGGGGCCATCCAGTCCATGAAGGGCCGCGAGCGCGCGACCTGCATTTCCATAAGCAGGGACTGGCTTTCATGCAGGCTCATCCCGCGTGCTTCCCCCACAGGCTGGGCGCGCCATGCTTTTGGCAGGCCCTGTTCATACAGCGCGTGCCCGGTCTCATGCACGATGCCCATCAGCGCATTGATGCAGTCCTGCTCCTCATACCGGGTGGTGATGCGCACATCATCTTCCGCCCCGCCGCAGAAGGGATGCAGGCTGACATCCAGCCGCCCGCGCTGCATGTCGAATCCCAGCGCGCGCATGGTGCCGTGACCCAGTCGCGCCTGTGCAGGTACATCAAACGGGCCGGAAAGGGGCACGGTGGCAGGCAGGGTTGCCTGATGCGCCAGCGCCGTGCTGATCAGGTCGGGCAGTTCACTGGCCAGTTCGGCAAAGACCGGATCGACATCCGCCTGCCGCGTGCCCGCGTCATACTGGTCCAGCAGCGCGTCATAGGGCGAAAGGCCAAGGGCCTGCGCCTTGGCCGCCGCGATTTCGCGGGTCAGGGACAGCACGGTTTCCAGTTCCGGCAGCAGGCTGGCGAAATCGCTGTTCTGCCGTGCGGTGCGCCATGTCATTTCGCAACGTGAGGACGCGCGCGACATCGCCTCCACCAGATCCGACGGCACGGCGGCGGCATGGGCATGCTGGCGGCGCATTTCATGCAGGTTGGCTTGCGCCATGGCGTCATCGGGGGCCTGCGCGCGATCCAGAAGGTGGCCCATGTCCGGCGCGGTCATGAGTTCATGCGACAGGACGGCAAGGGTCGCGATGCTTTCGGCGCGGCTGTCGCTGGCCCCGGTCGGCATCATGGTGTCCTTGTCCCAGCCGAGGATTCCCAGTGCATTGCGGATATGCCCCATGCGGGCAAAACGCTGCCGCAACGTGTCATAGGCCTGCTGGCCAGCCGTGCCGGAGGGAGTGTTCATGCGGGTTCCTGATCGAAATTCTTAACGCTCTGTCGCGTATGGATAACGCAGGTGAGTGTGCGGGAGCGTCCCCCGCCATGCAAGGGAAGGCCGGATGAGATGAACGCGAACAGCGCGGACAGGCATGATACGGACAGACAGGACATTCTGGCGCGTGCCCATGCGGCCCTGCGCGCTGGGGATATCAATGCCGCGCGGGCGTGTTTCGCAACCCTGCGGGCATGCCGGGTGGATGATCCCGATGCCCTGCACGGCCTGGCCTGCGTGGCGCTGGCGGCAGGGCGGGCGGATCTGGCCATAAATCTTGCCGGTCAGGCGTTGCGGCTTGCGCCCCACGGGCCGTTTCATGAAGTGCTGGCCCGCGCGCTGCTGGCGCAGGGACATCATGTGGCAGCGCAGGCCGCGATCCGGGCCGCCTGCCTGTGTCAGCCCGATGATGTGCCCGTCCTGCTGGCCTGCGCTGACATAATGGAGGCGACGGGCGACACATGGGCGGCAGGACAGTCCTATGGGCGGGCGGTCATCCTGTCCCCCGCGCCTGCCGTGCAGGCCCGCAGGCTGCATGCCCGTTTCCTGTGGCGGCGGGGGCAGCGTGACGCCGCCATACAGCAGATGCGCCATGTTGCGCGACAGGTGCCTGCGTCCGTCCATATGCATGAACTGGCCGAAATGCTGCTGGCACATCATCAGCGCGAACAGGCCGAAGAGGTGTTGCGGGCGGCATTGGCCCGCAGGCCCGATGATGGCGTGGCCCTGTCGCTGCTGGGCGCACTTATGTTTGCAGGTGGGCGGATGCGCCAGGCGGCGGCTGTGCTGGAACGTGCCATGGCGCATGATCCACATGCTGAAACCTGCAGCAACCTTGGCCTTGCCCGCATGGCACTGGGGGATATGGCCGGGGCGGAGCGCGCTTTTGCCGTTGCGATGTGTCTGCGGCCCGATGATGTGCGTATTGCCCTGAACCATGCGACCGGCCTGTTTGAAAGCGGCAACGTGACGCAGGCCGCCACGGCATATGAAACCATACTGACGCGGGATCCGCCCCCGGAGCACGATACGCAGGCCCGGGCGCGGTTTAACCTTGGCGTGGCCCGTCTGGCGCAGGGGCAACTGCGGCAGGGATGGGCAATGTGGGAATCCCGGCTGGACTTCCTGCCCCTACATCCATCCGCCTGCCGCCTGCCACGATGGGATGGAGGCACGCTACCCACGGGTAAAAAGCTGCTGGTGTATATGACAGGGCAGGGGTTGGGGGATGCGGTTCATTTCCTGCGATATGTGCGGCTTGCGGTCCAGCGGGTTCCGGTTGTGCTGGAGGTGCCTGCGATCCTGCGCCGATTGGCCGCAACGCTGGCTGGCGATGCGTTTCATTCCATGGAAATTATCACCCATGATATAAATAAAAATCTTGATGTCGCGGCGCAGTGCGACCTGTTCAGTCTGCCGCACCTGCTGGATACGGACGGCGTGCCCCCTTTCATGCCGTATCTGGGGGAAAGCCCATGGCGGCAGGCGACGATGCGAAAGGAGAAACTGCGGGTTGGCCTGTGCCACGCGGGTAACGCCGCCTATCGCTTTGACGCGCGGCGTTCCATTGCGGTGCAGGACCTGTCGGCATTGGGGGGAATGGCCGGGACTGAATTCGTTTCCCTGAGGCCCAAGGGGACGGATGGGGTGGATCCGGCCTTTGTCCGGCAAGAACTGCCAGATGGCGCGGACCTGCTGGATACGGCGCGCCTGATCGCGACATTGGATCTGGTCATCAGCGTGGATACGCTGTCGGCCCATCTGGCCGGGGCCATGGGCTGTCCGGTCTGGCTGCTGTGTCGTTTCGGGGGGGACTGGCGATGGTCGGCGGCATTTGACCTGCCTGCACCGGCAGACAGGCCGGTACCTGGCCTGTCACCAATGGAAAATGGCATGCAGGGGGATGCCCTACCTGTGTTACGGCCTGCCAGTCAGTGGTACCCAAGCCTGCGCCTGTTTCGTCAGGCCAGTCTGCAGCCCCCACAACAGGCGTGGACACAGGTCATGACCGACCTGTGTTGCGCCCTGCAGGCGTGGGAAGCAGGGATTCTGCATTGAAAGTCTCTGGTGAGACTTTTCTTCAAAAATCTTCAAAAACAATGCCGCCTTTTTTCGAAAAGGCGGCACTTAAAAGCTTTTATTACTTTTTTATCAATGGATTGAAGTGGTCCGTCAGATCGTGATCGATTCCAGTTCGGATGACTGGCGCTGGGCTGCGGCTTCCGCTTCCTGCAGGCCCGCCAGCAGGGTCGTGCGGATGCGGTCCAGACGTCCCTTGTCCGTTATTTTCAGCCCGAACAGGTCCTTGACGTAAAAGACATCCACGGCCCGCACGCCATAGGTGGTGATATGGGCGGACGCGATCTGCAATTTCTGTTCGCTCAGCGCCGCCGTCACGTCATGCAGCAGGCCGGGACGGTCACGACCGTTTATTTCCACTACCGTGCAGGTGTTCGATGCGCGGTTGTCGATCACCACGCGCGGCGGCACGTGGATCGCGCGCATGCGGCGGCCACTCAGCCTGCGGCCACACTGGGCAATTTCGCGGTTGATGTTGATGTGGCCCGTCAGCGCCTGTTCCACCAGCAGCGACAGGCGGGCAAGCTGCTGCGGTTCCTCGAACGCCGCACCGCCCGCATCCTGAATCCACAGCGTATCCAGCGCCATGCCATTGGTCATGGTGTGAATGCGCGCATCCACGATCGACGCCCCGGCAATGGCCACCGCCCCCGCGATCTTGGAAAACAGGCCCGGGTGGTCGGCGGCGTAAATCGTGACCTCCGTCACCCCACGCGCGGGCAGGGGCTGGGTTTCCACCGTAAGCGGCGAATGCATGCGTTCCGACTCGCTGATCAGCCGGGCATGGCGGGCATGGGTATCATGGTCGAACGACAGCCAGTAACTGCCATAGCCCAGCCCCATGAAGTGCTGGACATCGGTTTCGTTCATGCCGTCATCCACCAGCCACTGGGCGGTTGCCCCCTTGGCGCGTTCCACGCGCACGTCACGCTCGGTGGTGGCAAGACTGCCCTCCAGCACCTCGGCCACGCGCATGTAAAGCTCGTTCAGCAGTGTCGCCTTCCATGCGTTCCACACGCGTGGTCCCACCGCGCGCATGTCCACGATGGTCAGCAGCAGCAGCAGCCGCAGGCGTTCGGGCGACTGGATGATGTCTGCCAGGTCAAGGATGGTCTTGGGGTCGTCAATGTCACGCTGGAACGCGGTGTGGCTGAGCAGCAGGTGATGCAGCACCAGCCAGGACACGGTCTCCGTCTCCTCGCTGTCCATGCCCAGTTCGGGACAGACATACAGCGCGATCTGCGAGCCGATTTCCGAATGGTCGCCGCCACGCCCCTTGGCAATGTCATGCAGCATGACCGCGACATACAGCGCCCGGCGTGAATGCAGGTTGCGCGCAAGGTCATAGGCGATGGGTATTTCATCGGCCATATGCCCATGCTCCACCCGGCCAAGGATGCGCAGCGCGTCGATGATGTGCTCGTCAACCGTGAACACATGATAGGTGTCGAACTGCATCTGCCCCACAACGCGGGACCAGTCGGGCAGCAGGCGGCCCATAAGCCCGGTTTCGTTGAGGATATGCAGCCAGTAGGCATTTCCCTTGCGCCGTCCCTCATCCATCAGGTGGAAGCTGGGGGAGGCATCGGGCAGTTCGGCCGTCTCGCCACGCGGTGCGCGCTGCGGGCGGTCGGGCGGGTCACCGCACATGAGGTCAAGGAAGATACGCGCGGTTTCCGGGTCGCCGCGCAGGCTCGCGGCCTTGCGTTCCCAGCGGATCAACTGGTGCATGGCCATGGGGTGGATGGGCAGCTTGCGCTTCTTGGCCCAGTCCAGCAGGCGCATCATCTGGATGGGTTCATCCTCGAACGACGTGCCGCGCTGCGGCAGGATACGGCCATCCAGCACGGTAAAGCCCGCGTCACGCATCTGGCTGTCGGCTTCGGGCGCGTTGGCCACGGGGCCAAGTGCCTGGCGCAGCACGGCGGGTTCCAGCACCAGTGTCAGGCGCATGACCTCGCGCACGGTCAGGAAGTAGTGGCGCATGAAACGTTCCACGCCCACCTGCCGCCCATGGCGGGTATAGCCCATGCGGCCACCCACGACCGGCTGCACGTCGAAGGTCAGGCGTTCTTCCGCCCGGCCCGATACGTAATGCAGGTGGAAACGCACCCGCCACAGGAAGTCCCATGCCCGGCGCGCGCGCTTGGCTTCGGGTTCGGTCAGTAGCCCCAGTTCACTGAAGCCGGGCGCCAACAGGTCCGAGACGTGGCGCGTGCCGAAGGTGTAGCGGCACATCCAGTACAGCGTCTGCAGGTCCCGCAGGCCGCCGCGGCCTTCCTTTATGTTGGGTTCCACCAGATAGGGGCTGTCGCCAAACCGGTGGTGGCGGGCGGCGCGTTCGCGGCGCTTGTCGGTAATGAAGCGGTCGGCGCCCGCGCGCACGCAGGCCACGATGTAGCGGGCCTGGAACATGGAAAACAGCGATTCGCTGCCGGTCAGGGCGCGGGCGTCCAGCAGGGTGGTCCGCACGGTGGTGTCGGCTTCCGCCTCGGCAATGCATTCGTTGATGGTGCGGGTCGCATGCCCGACCTTCAGCCCCAGGTCCCACAGGAAATACAGGATGTATTCCACGCAGGCGCGCACGTCCTCGCCCTGTCCCTCCGGCACATCGGGGATCAGGAACAGCAGGTCGATGTCACTGAACGGCGCCAGCAGCCCGCGCCCGTAACCGCCGGTTGCGGCGATGGCAAAGGGGGCTTCGGGATGCGAATCGATGCCTGTCTGCTGCATCGCGAAGCTGGCCAGCACGCGGATCATGCCATCGGTATAGGCGGCCAGCAGCTTGCCTGCCTCGGCGCCGCCCAGGCGGTGATGCTCGAATTCCTCGCGCACATGGGCCTGGTAGCGCGACAGGTGGCGGCGGACCAGGCCGATGGCGTCCTCCCGCGGCAGGGCGCGTGCAGCGCCACCGCCATCCCCGGACGGGAACAGGGCGGTATGGAGGGCGTTTGTCATGGCCTCGACCGAAGCGGAGGCGGAAGGGGGGGCAGCGTTCGACATCGCGGTCAGATGGCGTCCTGTATATGACGGTAAAGATCCGGGATGGAGTGTGCCGCCCCTGATGGGGTCAGGTCCAGAGCCGTATCAGGGTTTCAGCAGTTTTTTGAGTTTATATAACATTTCCAGCGCCGTGCGCGGACTTAACGCGTCGGGGTCCAGTTCCGTGATCAATTCCATCGCGGCAGGCGGCAGCGTGGGGGCTGCCGGTGCTTCCGGCTCATCCGCTGCGGCCTGTTCAAACAGCGGCAGGGGCGGGGCCTGACGGCCGCGTTCCTTTTCCAGCATGGACAGAAGACGGCCCGCGCGGCGCACGACGGGTTCGGGCACACCCGCCAGGCGCGCGACATGCACGCCCCAGCTGCGGCGGGCGGAACCGGGTACGACCTCGTGCTGGAAAATGACCTGTCCCTTCCACTCGCGCACGCTCATGGTGTGGGGGGACAGGCGGGGCATGCTGTCCGCCAGTTCGGCCAGTTCATGAAAATGCGTTGCGAATATCGCGCGGCAGCGCAGCGTGGAATGCAGGGTTTCCAGCACCGCCCATGCAATGGCCAGCCCATCCAGCGTGGAGGTGCCGCGCCCGATTTCATCCACCACCACCAGCGACCGGGGGCCGGCCTGGTTCAGGATGGCGGCGGTCTCGGTCATTTCCACCATGAAGGTCGAACGCCCGCGCGCCAGGTCATCGGATGCGCCAACGCGTGAAAACAGCCGGTCCACCACGCCAATGCACATGGACCGGGCCGCGACCGGCAGCCCCGCCTGCGCCAGTATGACCGCCAGCGCCGTCTGGCGCAGGAAGGTGGACTTGCCCGCCATGTTGGGCCCGGTCAGCAGCATGACGCGGTGATCGGGTTCAAGGTCGCAGTCATTGGGGGTGAAGCGCGCGTTCCTGGGCAATGCTGCTTCCACCACCGGATGGCGGCCCGCGCGGATGACAAAGGACGTGTCCGTGCCGACAGCGGGACAGCACCACATGCCGCCACCGGCCAGCACGGCGCAGGACTGTGCGATGTCGATGCATGACAGCGCGGCGGCCATGTCCGGCAGGGCGGTTTCGTCCAGTATCTTTCCCACCACCTGCGTAAACAGGTGGCGTTCACGCAGGCCCGCGTTTTCGGCGGCCTGCGCGATCTGCTGGTCAAGGCTGACCAGCCGTTCGGTTGAAAAGCGGCTGGCGCTGGCGGTGCCCTGTCGCATGATCAGGTCCTCGCGCCCGCGCAGGCGCGCTCCGGCGGCGGCGGGCACCTCGATTACGTAGCCAAGCTGGGCGTGGTGGCGGATCTTGAGGTTGGTGATGCCGAATTCGGTGGCGTATTCCTGCTGAAGCGCCGCAATCACCCGCCTGCTGCCGTCGCGCAGTTCGCGCTGGGTATCGAGTTCCGCATCATAGCCACTGGCGATGATGCCGCCGTCATCCATGCGCGCGGGCGGGTTTTCGCTCAGCGCGCGGCCCAGCAGGTCCTGCAGGTCATGCGCGCGGTCCAGATGGCGCACCGCCTGTTCCATGATGGGCGGCAGGTTTTCGTGCCGGTTCAGGATCGTACCGATTTCACGCGCTACACCCAGCGCAAGGCGAATGGCCACGGCGTCGCGTGGCTGCCCGCGGCCCAGGGACAGCCGGCCCAGCGCGCGCGCCATGTCGGGGGCGGCGCGCAGGCTGGCGCGCAGATCATCGCGTATCCCCGGCTTGTCCAGCAGCCATACCCACCCCGCCTGCCTGCGGGCAATGCGTTCTGGATCGGTCAGGGGGGCTGCGATCCAGTCCGCCAGCATTCGGCTGCCGGCTGCGGTGACGGTGCGCGATACCGCGGCGAACAGGGTGTGTTCGGTTTCGCCATCGCGCGTGCGCAGCAGGTCAAGGCTGGCGCGGGTGGCGGGATCAAGGCCAAGGATATCGCTGCTGTCGCTGGGACGGGGGTGGGACAGGCGG
>NZ_VWPI01000016.1 GCF_015155755.1 Komagataeibacter sp. FXV3
GGATCGTGGTCCCGGTGGCTGGGGCGGCGGCCCGGGATGGTATGGTGGTCCGCCGCCATATGTATATGACGGTTATGGTTACCCCGTGTATCCCGGCTACTATGGTTATCCCTATGGCGGGTTCGTGGGTGGATGGGGGTGGGGTGGCTGGTAAAGCCATTCCTGCGTGCTTCACTTACGGCGTGACGCCAGCCACAGGGCTATGCACAACCCTGCGATGGACAGGCTGGCGAACCATATGAGTACACCCGTCACCCCATCCATCCGGGTCGCCAGTGCCAGTGCGATGGTCGGGAATGCAATTCGGCCAGTGATCGCCATGCGTTGTTCACGTATGGCAAGCATGGTGAAGCCGTAGCGGTACGGGTGCAACCGTGCATGGCATGAAAATGCCAGAAGCCAGAGCAGAAAGGTGGCGAAAAAAATCATTTTCCGTCGCCTTCCAGCCTGCGACGGACAGACAGGGCAATAACCGCCGCCAGCAGTCCCGTGCCATCTATCGCGGCATGAATGGCCGGCAGGTTATACACGGCCCGTGGGCAGGCCAGGATATCAAGCACGGGCAGGCCGCCCCCCAGTAACGCGATCAGGCGCAACTGTGGTCCCCATGCCCTGTTCATGCATCTGCCTGATGCGCACAGGCTGGCATGTCCGGTGCACAGGATCCATATGCCCAGAAAACAGGCGACTTCCATACGGTCCCGGCCCACCATGCTGGCCGGTAGCAGACGGTTGCACCATAGGAACGCCAGTATGCTGACAGGCAGGCCGGTCAGGGTGGTGATGGTCAGGCTTTCCCCCACACGAAAACCGATCCGGTGTCCTGATCTGCTGCGCCGTTTCATCAGGAACAGCACAAGTCCGCTGGCGATCATGGCCGTGGCGCACAGGCCCGATACAAAATACAGCCAGCGCAGGTCCAGACAGGCAAAACGCGCATAATGCAGGCCATGCATGACCTGCATGGTGTGGGCGATGTGGCCCGGCGTTGTCGTGGTGCCCAGCAGGTGACCATCCGGCAGATGAAAATCGACATGGTCACGGGTCAGGAAAGGGCCGGAGGCATCACTGGCATATATGCTCAGGTGATCAGGGGAAAACAGGATGAAGCCCGCATCACGTCCCTGCAGGCTGTTGCGTGCTGTTGCCAGAAGCGGGGCAAGCGGTGGCAGGGGGAGCGGAATATCCGGCGCGGCCCTGGTGTCCGATGCGGGTATTGTTTGCGGCTTTTCATGAACAAACAGGTCTGTCAGCGGTGTGGCAGGCAGGATCAGGCCCACATTGACCAGTACGCCGGTGTAGATGATCATGATGGTGAAGGGCAGGAACAGTACGCCGACCAGCAGGTGGGCATCCAGCCACCCGCGCAGGCGCGCGGCGGACAGGCGCAACCTTATGATATCGGGAACAAGCGCACGGATATGAATGACAATCCCAGACCCGATGGCGACAAGCAGGATAACGCCGACAATATTGACGATACGGGTGCCTGTCGTCCCTTCCAGCAGGGTATAGTGGAAACTGAAGAAAAAAGTCCCCCCCATCGTGGCACGGACCGGGACGGGCGTGCCGGTGCGGGGATCAAGCAGCGTGCCGACAAACTGTCGTCCATCATAATGCAGCACATCAATGGTTGGTGACCGGGCGGAGGGAAGGGTCAGGAAAACCGATGCTCCATGAACCTGCTGTTCATGGATCAGGCTGGATGCGGCATTCAGGGCGGTCCCGGTCAGGGGGGCATTGGCCGGTACCTGGTTTTCAGGCTGCATCCATCGCGTGATTTCCGTATCGAACACCGACAGGGTGCCCGTCATGAAAATGCATACGGCCAGCAACCCGACCAGAAAACCTGCCCAGCCATGTAACCACCCCATGCGGGTACGCAGGGTTTCACGCATCAGGAAACCAGCAGTCCGACAATGATCGCGACACATCCGGCAATACACACGCCCGGCAGGGCCGCATATGCGCTGAAACACAGCACGATCAGCACCGGCAGGCAGGCAAGCGCAATGATCTGGCCCAACTGGACCATGGCATTGCCGCCCGGCATGCCCGCAATGTCCATCATTACGAAATGGGCAACAGGATACGAAACCAGACAGGCCATCATGATACCTGTCACCCGGTTGCGTGTCAGGCGTGTCCGGCTTTCTGTCCTGTCTGTGGTCACGACGTCCCCTTTGCCTGATGGTCTGACACATAAATGCGACGCATTTGCATCATGTCTATGCCATGAAAGCACCGCCCATGCGAAGGGACCCGAAGCATTTTATTTTAAGGTGCGTTCTCCCCACGGCCATGCATGGGTATGGACTGACCGTTTCAGGTTTTTATCCGTGCGCCGCCATCTACAGTGGAGGCGTGGTGTGTATGACAAGGGAACGGGCCAGACCATCCAGCGCCTTCATGCCATCGGGCCACAGACCAAGATGGGCATGATTGCCGATATGACCTACCGTACCCGCATTGACCAGCGTTGCCTGCCACTGCGTGGCAAGGTGACGGGCGCGGGACATTGACAGCCATTCATCATCCTGACTGGCCATGAGCATGGTAGGAAACGGCAGCGGTGTTGCTGGCAGCGGTCCAAAACTGGCCACCCGTCCTGAATCGGGGCCGTGATGGTGGTCAATATCCGCCGGTGCGACCAGAAAGGCCCCGGCGACGCCATCCAGAGCGTGTTCACGCGCCATGCGCACGCTTAGTACGGCGCCCAGACTATGGGCCACCAGAATGACAGGCTGGTGGCAGGCGCGTAAGGTCTGTTGCAGTTGCGATTTCCAGTCCGCATAGGTCGGACGTGCCCAGTCAACCTGCCGGACACGATGCACCGTAATCCCGCGCGGGCGTAAAAACAGTTCCCAACGTGACTGCCAGTGACGTGGCCCCGATCCATCTAGGCCAGGTACGATGACAATGGAAAACCCGGCAAGGGCCTGTACCAGCGCATTTTCCACGGTTGTCCCGTGGTCGGGGGCGTGTAGTGGCATGACTGCCCTGGGCATCGGGTCCGGATGTGTGGAAAGAGGCAGGGACATCTTCGTCACTTTCGGCAGGATGATCAGTGAATTGTGGAAACGTCGGAAATGATGGTCTGCTGGCTGTCACGCATTGCCCGGATGCGTGTGCCCACCAGACCCCGTTCGGTCTTTATCTATGCCGCGCGGGGAATGTGTCTGCGTGGCGCGCAGCCAATACCAAACCCGCGTGCTACGTGTATGACCGTAGTAAAATCCTGCTCTGTCGCTGGAGAATGGAGCAGGGTGCTGCGAACCGTATTATCGGGATCAATAATGAACACGGCATGTTCCTCCAGTGCCGGGTTTTCTGGCCCGACATCCACTGCAACACCGCGCCACAGACTGGCAATGTGGCCTGATTCATCATGAATGACCGGGAAATCCGCCGTCGCTGGCAGCGTGATGGCGGAAGGATGGGGCAGCATATCCGCAAGACGCGGGGAACGTAGTGGTGAAAGACCCAGCAGGCGCACGGGTTGTGGGCAGGTGCGCGCCCACCGTATCCCGGCCCGCAGGCTTTGCGTGCCGTAATCCGCCGGATGGGTCAGGACAATGCGCCAGCACCCATGGCCCCATGCATGGAAACGGATCGGGCCCATGGTGGTCTCGGTCGTGAAATCCGGGGCTTTCCAGCCGGGTGAAATGGCCATTGCCTGTCTCCTTGGATGGGCAGAAGCGGGTGGGCGGCAAACGGTGCGTGGGATCGTTTCGTGAGATCCGGCTGGCCGGTCTTTTTTCGATCCACGTTCAGGGAATCAGTTATCCTGTTTGATATGTGAATTATATAAACACATCAAACGAAATGTGCATATGAAAATTGTCATATAAAAATATAACAAAAAATTATGATATTATGAACGGGCGTTTCCTGGTTTCTGATCGCGTGGACAGGATGTGCGGCCATGCGCGGGCACATTGGCCAATGCGTGAGAATAGATAAAGAATTTATATAACATACTGTTAAAATGTAATAATTTATTAATGACACATAAAATGCATCATATTATGATATATAAATTATTCCACTATATATATGTCATTATGTGTTGACGTATATCACCCGATGTGTATGATCCCTGTTGAAACGCCATACAGGTCAATAATCACGCGGGATGATGATCGATGATCCAGCCAGCCATGCGAATGTGTAGAACCGATCGATGTCGCACCATTGCTGCCGTCCCCATTGCGCGGGTGGCCATTCCATAAAACAGCCGGCGGAAATTCTGCCGGCAACCGTCCGCATTCCATCGCGGACATGCAAGGGCAGTCTTTTCAATGCTTGAATCACGTATCATCGAAATCGACGGTACTTTTCTTGGTACCGTCATCCTTGAAGCGGATCGCCAGACACGCCGCTTTTACGCCACGCATGACAGCGTGCGGGCGTTCCATAACCATACCCTGAAGGGACATGATGACGTGGCCCTGCAGGTCGCGCGGCTTTATCGCCGGGCGCATGCAGACGCGCGCATGACTGCGAGGGCTAAATAGCCGCGGCCATATATTAATGGTTGAAGGGTGGAGGGGAATGATAAAGATTATTTTGGATGAATTTTTATAAATAATAAAATTTTTTGTATAACAATTTTTTCAAAAATACGATATTCCTATATTATTTAAAAAATATTACCAGAATACTTTTTACAATTTTCAGGCTATTCCACAGGCAGGTGCATGAAAAACAGACGTGCCACAGCCCGGACGGAAAAACCCGTCCGGGCTGTGGTTATCTGTTGTCCATGCAGGATTATGACCATTCAGTACGGATCAGGCTGGCTGGCCCGCGGGAGGCATCAGCCGACCGGGATTGGCCTTCCAGTCACGCAGGGCTTCCTCGCAATAGGGCAGGACTTCGAACACGGCCATCATGCCCAGCGCGCCCAGTGCATAGGGCAGTCCCAGCGGCACGCGCTTCATCCGCAGCGGTTTTGACTGGATGACCTTGCGGCCCAGCAGCGCCTGTACCTGCGGCCAGTGCAGGACAGCGATCAGGGCGACGGCCAGCAGCGGCACCATCTCAAGGAAGCTGTGGACATGCTGTTCCATCGGCTGGACTTCCCGACGGGTCACGGCATAGCTGACATCCCACATGGCTGTCGCTTCATGCACGAAGAATGATGCGATCATGAACGACAGGACCGGCGCATCAATTTCCAGAAACAGCCCGGCCAGAACCGGAAATGCTGCTTCCCCCAGCATAAGCAGATGAATGCCGGTTTCCTTCAGCCCCGTAGTGTGTTCGATATCCGTCCGGCGGTGACACCACCAGTCCGTCAGGCCCGATGCCAGCCAGACGGGTATGACAAAATACTGTATGACCCGGCGCGCGACGTGACGTGTGGTATCGGTTTCCACCGGTTCGTCTTCGATCGGTCTTTTTGCCTGCATGGTGGCTGGCGGGTCTGCGGCAGCAGGTTCATTCACCCTGCGCCCGCGCCACCATGCAATGAATCCGGCCCCCAGCGTCACTGCCCCGGCACAAAGCATGGTAGACGCGTAATATCTTAAAAAAGTGCGGTTTTCCATCATATCCTTGCCCCTTCCATCCTATTGCGGGGCGTGATGGGGGGCCGCCGCGAAAAGCGCGACAATGGCTGGACAGAAGGCTTTCAGGTCATGGGGATTGCGTGATGTAACCAGTGCGCCGTCGGTGACCACTTCCTCATCCACCCAATGCGCGCCCGCATTGGTCAGGTCCGCACGCAGGGAGGGCCATGACGTGATCCGGTGCCCCCGTACCCCGTTGGCATTGATCAGCGTCCATGGCCCGTGGCAGATGGCGGCGATCGGTTTGTCAGCCTGGACGAATTCGCGCACGAACCGCACGGCGTCGTCATCCATGCGCAGGTGATCGGGACTGGTGGTGCCACCGGGCAGTACCAGCCCATCAAAATTGCGCGCATGGGCCTGTGCTACCAGCAGGTCAACCGGATAGCGATGGGTGGGGTGAACATCCGCCTCCATGGCCTGGATCGAACCATGGGTGGGGGAGACAAGGACAGTCTGCGCCCCGGCCTGCCGCAATGCCGCAACCGGTTCGGTCAGTTCCACTTCCTCCACCCCGTTGGTAGCAAGGATGGCAATGGTCCGACCCGCCAGCCGACCGTTACGGGGCGTACCCTGTGTTGCGATATAGGGTTGCATTTTCCCATCGGGCGGCGTGGTGTCCGGCACTGCTGCCATATTGTCTGGTGTGCGGACCGTATTGAACACATGGTTGACCATGATCGTTCTCCGTCAGCTGTAAAAGGTTGCGGGGCGCGCGTTTTCTGCTGCTGTCCCGCACGCAACCTGCTGGCGTCATAACGACCGGTCCGGATGGATGTTCCCCCTGAATATGCCTGTAATGAAGAAGCAGGCATTTCTGCCCCAAAGGCTGTTGGGAAATAACTCATTGATAAAAAATAAAAAGTTTTTGTATGCTGCCTTTTTTCAAAAAGGCAGTGTTCTTCGAAGCTTTTGGGGAAAAGCTTCACCAAAAAACTTCTTTATGGTCGCAGGGATCTGCACCGCGCTGAACTGTCCGACCGTCTTCTGTTTATAAAAAACAGGGCGGGATGTATTCATTTCTGAAAATACATCCCGCCCCGGCTGTATGGATGAACATGACATATGAATTTCGTGGCCCGGACAAAGGACTTATTTGTCTGGCCCCGTCGTGCGCCCCTGTGAGGGGGGGTCACTTGCAGGAAAGCTTTCATCCAGCGCTTCGTCGCGGCCTTCGTCTTCCTGTTTTTCGGCCGGGGTCTGCGGTTTTACCTTGTCGGGATCTGGTTTGTCCTGCATGGCCGTGGCTCCTTGCGGGTATGAACGCCCGTCCGCCAACCGGTAACGGGCGTTGTTGTTAAGCGGGGGCGGCGGCCGGTCCGGTGTGTCAAATGGAAGCGGGTCCCGCGGTCCCGGCGGGGGATAGTCGCGTGGGTGGGATGGACCGGGCGGTGGCAGCGGTGGCTGGCCGCAGGTATGGGGAAAAGATGTAAACATGACCGTTCTCATCTGACTTGCGTATGGGAAACCCGGCCTGCGTCGCCTGTTTCCCTGCCGGTCGGACCGGGCGTATTTTCAGTAATGTTTTACTGTTCACTACTATCTGCGGGCGAAGGGGTCTTGTTTCCGCCATGGCTGCTGCGGCCGTAACTGTCGCGCATGCGCTTGTGGTGTGTTGTTTCATCATTGGTCGGCGGTTGCGTGCCGGGCTGTTCCTGCACGGTGCGCGGGTTGTTCCATAACTTGTCCGACGGTTCCACCCGCTGGCCGTTGCGTGATGTGGCGGAAGGCGGGTTCTTGCCGACTTCCGATGCGGCGGAACCGGCCGTTGGCGCCGGGACGGTTTCCATATCGGTCTGTGCCATGGCCATGACTGGGGTCATGACCGGCATACTGGCCATGATTGTCGCCAGCAGGGCAGAACGCATTGTGTTTGCCATGGTATCGTATTCTTTCATTCATGAAGATGGACTGACCACAAAAGCATTCATGGATCGAAAGGTTGCATCCTGTTTGCAAAGACTGGGCGAATACCAGCCATACAGGTGAAGTTGATAAAGAAATCAACCATGCGGCGGGATACGAATACATGCGCTGATGCAACGGATTTTCCGCATGCTATCAGGTCCCGATGACGCGGGTTTTTCCCATATCCGGTGCATCTGTCCGCAGCCATGCAACATGACAGGCATGGCAAGATGACAGCTGACCGGGAAAAGGCCGTTTGCGTTGTGTGCTATTGGTCTTTCGCTGGTGTGTGATCGTTGGCGTGTTCGTCACAGCCGGCCTGATCCTGATGTCTGCCCTTGTGGCTGGTGGCCTCGACCCGCTCATCATTGTCGCGGGTGGATTCCGGTTCGTCCTCGCCCGCGCGGGGCTGGCCGGTGCTGGTGGTCTTGCCATCCGGGGTGTGGGTGGCATGGCCTTCGGGTGCATGCAGGGGATAAGGGCGTTGTGCATGAACATGCGGTTCACGGGACATGATCGTTCTCCATTACGGAATTGGGGCCGCCTGTGTATTCCTGTCCGGTTCATGGGAATGACAGGATGGTTCAGGTGCCCCCGTGTCCGGTTAACGGATGGCCTGTTGAATGGTTTTTCGGTTTTTCTTCCCATCCTTTCACGAATGAATATCTGGCGGATGTGGACAGGCAACGGGCGATGGCATGCATTCATGTGACGGTCTGCGGGCCTAGCGTGACTGTCACATCATGGGACTGCCCATCATCCACCATGTCAATCGTGCCGGTCGCGGGCAGGGGGGTACCGTCGCATGTGACATGGTTTATGCCACGGCAGACATGGTCAGGATTGTTTACGGTAATGTGATAGATTGCCGTGCGCCAGCGCACCGTTGCCGTGAATCCAGGCCATTCATGGGGGATGCATGGGGTGACCAGCAACTGCGTGCCATGGATACGCAGGCCGAGTATGGTTTCGGTTCCCACGCGCTGCATCCATCCGGCCGATCCGGTGTACCACGACCATCCACCCCGGCCCACATGGGGTGGGCGTGAATAGATGTCGGCCGCGACCACATAGGGTTCCAGCCTGTAACGGGCCACATCTTCGGGTTTGCCTGTGTGGTTGATCGGGTTCAGCATATGGAACAGGCTGTGGGCGCGATCGCCATCGCCCAGTACTGCCATGGCCATGGTGGTCCACAGGGCGGCGTGGGTGTACTGGCCGCCATTTTCGCGTATGCCGGGCGGGTAGCTGCGGATATAGCCCGGATCGGGACCAATCGCGTCAAATGGTGGTGTCAGGACAAGGACCAGTTTCTCATCAGGCCGGACAAGCCGCGCCATGGCCGATCGCATGGCATGTTCCGCCCGTTCGGGCAGTGCGACGCCCGACAGCACGGACCATGACTGTGAAATCGCGTCGATCTGGCATTCCGCGCTGACGTGTGAACCAAGCGGGGTTCCGTCATCAAAATAGGCGCGCAGGTACCAGTCGCCATCCCATGCGGCTTCCAGCGCCGTGGCAAGGGCGCTGGCGTGGTCCTGCCATGCCTTTACCCGCGCCCCGTCCCCCCGCGCGCGCGCCAGCGGGATGAAGGTCATGAGTGCGTCATGCAGGAACCACCCCAGCCATACGCTTTCGCCACGGCCCCGTTCTCCCACGCGGTTCATGCCGTCATTCCAGTCGCCCGTGCCCATAAGCGGCAGGCCATGCGCGCCGACCGCAAGGCTGTGGTCCAGCGCGCGGGCGCAATGTTCAAACAGTGTGCCGCTCTGGTCGGATGTCGCGGGGATCATGAAACGGTCATGCTCGGTAATGGGCAGTTCGGGTGCCTGCAGGAAGGGTATGCGCTCATCCAGCACGCCCGTGTCACCTGTCGTGGTGACATAATGTGCAACCGTGTGCGCCAGCCACGCGCAGTCATCGGAAATATGGGTCCGCACGCCAGCACCCGTATTGGGCAGCCACCAGTGCTGCACGTCCCCTTCGACAAACTGCCGGGACGCGGCCCGCAGCAGGTGCGCGCGCACGCGGGCGGGACAGGACAGGGTCAGCGCCATGCCGTCCTGCAACTGGTCACGGAAGCCATAGGCCCCGCTGGCCTGGTAGAACCCGGCCCGTGCCTGCACCCGGCTGGCCAGCGACTGGTAAAGCAGCCAGCCATTGAGCATGATATCCATCGTGCGGTCAGGGGTCCGGACCTGTATGCAGCCCGTTACCGTGTCCCAGTGCTGTGTTACGGCTGCCAGCACATGGTCCGGACTGGTCGTGCGGTACTGGCCGATCAGGCTGCGGGCATGCTCGACATCCGTGCCTTCACCCAGCAGGAACATGATTTCCGCCCGTCCCCCCGGTGGCAGGGTCACCATGGTCTGCACCACGCCGCACGGGTCCAGCCCGGCTCCCGTCGCCCCCTGCACGCCACCGGCACGGGTGAAGGCAAGGGGATGGTCCATGTTGCCGTTGGGACCGATGAAGGCAGCCCTGTCCCCTGAGCAGGCGGTCAGGTAGCCGCCGATATCGGCAAAGGCGACGCGGTCCGCATATTCGGCGTTCCAGCGGTTGCGGGCGAACAGGGCGCCAGTTTCCCCGTCACGTTCGGTCATGACAAAGGGGGCTGCCGTGCTGCGCGCTGGCCCCAGCACCCATTCCACATAGGCGGTGACGGACAGGTTGCGCGGCTGGTCTGACTGGTTATGCAACTGTATGCGCGTGATCTTGACCGGGTCCGATACCGGCACGTACTGCAGCAGGCAACTGGCGATCCCATGCGCCACGCGGTCCAGGCGCGTATAACCGCGTCCGTGGCGGGTGACGTAGGTGGCAGCGGCGTCACGCCGGGTGGCGGCGGTGGGGCACCACAGGGTGCCGGTGTCCTCGTCACGGAAATAGAAAATTTCGCCTGCGTGGTCACTGACCGGATCGTTCGACCATGGGGTGATCTGGTGTTCGCGGCTGTTGCCCGACCATGTATAGCCGCTGCCTTCCGCCGAGACCTGAAAGCCGAATGTGTCATTGGTGATTACGTTGATCCATGGCGCGGGCGTGGTCTGGCCGGGGCCAAGCACGATCACGTATTCCCGTCCGGTTTTGGCAAAGCCACCATGGCCATTGAACAGCTCCAGTTCGGGCACCGGTGGCACGTCAAATGCGGCAGGCGACGGCGGGACGGCAGGCAGGGCAGGCAGGAACTGTCGCGCCCGTGGCCTTTCCCGCTGGTCAAGCTGTGAGGACAATGTGTGGTCTGCATCCAGCACCACGCGGGCCACCGATATGATCAGGTGGCGCACGGCCGGCGTAACCAGGTCGGCGCGCAGCACGCGCACGGAACCGGCGCCGCCCGGCGCGCGCGGGGCTGTGCGTACAAGCTGGTCAAGCGAGACCTGGAGGTCCTGCAGGTAGGACGACGGGTGCTCGTTCAGGATGACAAGATCCACCGCCAGTTGCTTGAGCCGGAAATATTCATGCGCCAGCAGCAGGGCACGCACGATATCCGTGCCGGAATTTTCGCGCACGCGCAGCACGACAATCGGCAGGTCGCCCGAAATGCCCTGTTCCCACAACAGCGGCTGTGCGCCGGCCCCACGTGCGATCTGTGCGGATGCAGCCCGCAGGCTGGGGGTGGCGAACAGGATATGCCCCGCCAGTCGCTGGAACAGATCCGCCATGGCGGGGACAACATCCAGATGACGCAACTGCACCTGCGCCTGTGTCCATGCCAGCGTGCGCGCGCGTTCGAACGCGGCATGGTCCTGATGCGTGTCAATCAGGTCCAGCAGGGCCGCGCGGCTTGGGGCGACCATGGTCCAGAACGTGATGCGTGCCATGGCGCCGGGGCGGATGGATGCCCGCGCACGGATGGCAAGGAGCGCATCAAGTACCGTTCCGGTCGTGCCGGACAGGGGGGCATGCGTGGTCATGGCGGCGGGACGGCGTGCGTCATGCCTGCGGCCGATGAAGCGGGCGCGGTCCGTCTCGATCTCGATGGGACTGTCACACAGGGCCAGATGGGCGACCCATATCTCCGGCTCGTCGCCCGTGCGCCTGCGGCGGGTGGCGATCAGGGCGCGGGACTGGGGAATATATTCAGTCTGCACGAACAGCTTGGTAAAGGCGGGATGGGCAAGATCGGCATTCTGCGCCAGCAGCGCCAGTTCGGCACAGGACGTGATGTCGATATCCAGCGTTTCGCCGCCTGCGTTGAAGACCGAGACCTGTCGCGCTTCCGCATCGTCCTCGGCTGATACCAGTACATCCAGCGTGGTGGTGACCGTCCCGTCACGCCGGGCGAATTCGGCACGGTCTTCATGAAAGACCACGGCGTATTCATCCGGCGTGCTATCGGTGGGCTGCAGCCCCGCGGACCACAGGCGGCCTGTCCTGCGGTTGCGGATATACAGGTACTGGCCGTATTCATCCCGCGTTGCGTCCTCGCGCCAGCGCGTGATCGCCTGTCCCTGCCACCGGCTGTAGCCCGATCCTGCCGCCGTCAGCATGACTGCGTAACGTCCGTTGGACAGCAGGTGCGTGACCGGGCCGCCCATGTCGGCGCGGTCCACGTAACGCCCCGCAGGGGTTGCCATGGTCGGGGCGGGGGCATGGGTATCGTCCTCGGATGGCAGGGGACGGGCAACGGCGCCTGTGCGGGGCGCGCGTTCCTGCAGCAGCAGTTCAGCCGCGGCAATGACCGGGTCATCATGGAAACGCGC
Organism: Komagataeibacter sp. FXV3; assembly: GCF_015155755.1. GTDB lineage: Bacteria > Pseudomonadota > Alphaproteobacteria > Acetobacterales > Acetobacteraceae > Komagataeibacter. The sequence continues at coordinate 12,188 of NZ_VWPI01000016.1, forward strand.
GCGCATGATGCCATTCATGACCGTATCGGCCACCGCAAGGATGGACATGCCCTGATGATGGGCCATGTAGGCACGGATGACCGCGACGCGCTGGTTGTCGGGAATGCGGTCGGGCGTGTAATCCAGCGCTTCATACAGGCCATACCGCCCCAGCGCCCCGGTTCTTTCCAGTGTATGCAGGTTGGCCACCGCTTTCTGCGGGTCGATCATGGCGGCCAGCATGGTGGCGTAGGGGGCAACCACCGTCTCCAGCCCCAGCCCCCGTTTCAGTCCCAGCCCGGGGATGCCGAAATTGGAATACTGGTAGGTGTAGTCCAGATCGCGCGCGTTATACGCGGATTCCGATATGCCCCACGGAATGTCGCGGTCCTGCCCGTAGGCGATCTGGCGCTGCACGATCAGCCGGTTGGTCTGTTCCAGCAGGCTGCCCATGGGCGCGCGCATGACCAGCGAGGGCATGAGGTACTCGAACATCGACCCCGACCATGAAACCAGCGCCGCCCCGCTGCCCACCGGCGTGATGGACCGGCCAAGGCGGAACCAGTCATGGGCGGGCATGTCGCCCTTGGCAATGGCGAAAAACACAGCCAGCCGCGCTTCGGACGCCAGCAGGTCGTAGCAGTTGGCGTCCTGCGTATCCTCCGCCACAAGATAGCCGATGGACAGCAGCTTGCGCGACGGGTTGCACAGAAAGGCAAAATCCATGTCCTGCGCCATGCGCCGCGCCTTCTGCGCCACGGCGTCCAGCCGCGCGCCCAGCGTTGCGTACAGGTCCGCATCAAGGTCGCGCAGGTGGCTTTCCAGCGTGCGCATCGGGGCCGTGGCCCAGAACATCTGTTCGGCGGCATCCTGCCCCTCTGGACCCGATGATGGTACAGGCATCGTCGCCACGTGATCCAGAACCGTGCTGGCCTGATGGTGCAGGGCGGACAGTTCCGCCACCGACCGGCTGGCGCCAGCGGCCAGGACGGCATTCTTCAGCCCCGTCAGCAGCCGCAGCAACTGCCGTTGTGCCGGCGTATGGGCCACACGCCTGCCGTTATGGAAGGTCAGGTCGGCAATGGCGATATTCAGCGCATCCGTGATGCCCTCGCGCCATGTATCGATTTCCGGACCGTTTTCCAGCCAACGCTGGCATGCGCTGGACAGCGCGATGAGGTGTCCGGCCAGATTGCCGCTATCGACGCTGGAAATATAGACCGGATCAAGCGGGCGCAGGTCATCGGTGGCATACCAGTTGTAGAAATGTCCCCGGTAACGCGCCATGGTTTCCAGCGTGGCGAAGGTCGCTTCCAGCCGGGCCACGGTATCGGCCAGGCCGATCCAGCCGAAATCCCGCGCACTGGCGCAGCACAGCAGGTACAGGCCGATATTGGTGGGCGACGTGCGCCGGGCCAGCACGGGGGCGGGATCTTCCTGGAAATTGTCCGGCGGCAGCATGTGGTCCGCAGGGGTGGTAAAGGTTTCAAAGAAACGCCATGTCCGCCGCGCGGTCATGCGCAGGATGCGGATATCGGTGCGCGAAGGGCGCGAACGCGCGGCAATGACCGGCGTGCGGCTGGCCCACATCGCCACGGCGGGGGAAAGCCCCCACAGTGTCGCGATGGGCACGGACATGAACAGGCTCCATGGCGCCCAGATGATCGTGGCCATGACGCAGCCCCCACCCAGCAGGGGGGCGGTGGCCATCCGCCCGTAATATCCCCCAAGGCCCGAATTCATGAAGCCCGCGATCTGGGCGGCGGGCACCCATTGCAGCAGGTGGCGGCGCGTGATGAGCACGCGGACCAGCGTGCGGACGATCGCATCCGTCATGATGATGGCCTGATGGGCAAGGAAGGTGATGGTCAGGAAGGTCATCACCGCTGCCTCGGCGCTTTTCGCACCGATTACGCTGAGATAGCTGCGCAGCGTGATCCATTCCCGCCGGGGCACGATATCGGGCAGCACCGGCAGGAATGCTGGCAGCGCCAGCGCCAGCAGGATGAATGTGGTCCAGGCCACGGCGGCATGGAACGGCAGCAGCCACCCCACCACAAGTGTCGCCAGCGCCAGTGGCATGCACAGCGTACGGCGCAGGTTGTCCAGCATCTTCCACCGCGCGATGCCCGAAAGCCGGGCACGGACGGGCACGCTGCGTGGCGGCAGGCTGGATACGATCCATGGCAGCAACTGCCAGTCACCCCGTGTCCAGCGGTGCAGCCGTTGGGCCGCGACCAGGTAGTCGGTGGGAAATTCCTCCACCACCTCGATATCCGTCACCAGACCGGCACGGGCGAAAATACCTTCGAACAGGTCATGGCTGAGCATGGCGGAATCCGGCACCCGCCGGGCCAATGCCGCCTCGAAGGCATCGATATCGTATATGCCCTTGCCCGCGTACGACCCTTCGCCAAACATGTCCTGATACAGGTCGGACACGGCGGCGGAATAGGCGTCGATACCGCTGGCGCTGGCGAAAATGCGCTGGAACAGCGTGCTCTGGTGGCCCACGGGCAAGGACGGCGTCACCCGTGGCTGCAGGATCGCGTAGCCTTCATGCACCCGTCCCGATACAGGATCGAAGCGGGGTGTGTTGAGGGGATGGGCGATCTTGCCAATCAGGCGGCACACGGTTTCCAGCGGTAGGCGCGTATCGGCGTCCAGCGTGATGACATAGCGTATATCCGCTGGCAGGGCATGGGCGGGGGGCAGGAAGGTCGTGTCCACAGCCCCGCGCAGCAGGTGGTTGAGTTCATGCAGCTTGCCGCGTTTGCGTTCCCACCCCATCCAGACGCCTTCGCTTTCGCACCACACGCGCCTGCGGTGCAGCAGGTAAAAGCGCATGCCGTGCGGGCCGTGCCCGTATTTCTGGTTGAGGCGTTCCATACCCGCGCGCGCCAGCGCCAGCAGGCGCTGGTCATCAGGCGCATCGGCGCTGTCATGGTCGGTCCAGTCGGTCAGCAGCGCGAAGTGGACCGCGTCATCACGCACGGTCAGATAATGGACCTCCAGCCGCGTCAGCAGTTCACCCACGGTTTTTTCCGTCGTCAGCAGCGCGGGCACGACCACCATGGTGCGCAGGTGTGCAGGGATACCGTGCCGGAATTCCAGGCCCGGCAGGGTCGTGGCATGCACCGCCTCCAGCGCCAGGCGGTTGACGCAGGCGACCGCTGCCTCCGAAACCGGTATGAAGGCCAGCGCGGGCAGCAGCCACGCGGCATTCATGCCGGTCTGCCATGTTAGCCACAGCGGAATGGCGATGAACAGCACGCTCAGCAGCGTGACCACGATACTGTAGGCCGCAATTCCGTATGCGCAGAACCCCCGCACCATCCGGCGCGCCATGGTGGGCCGGAAACGGATGGCGGCTTCCAGCGCGGGCCGCCCGGCCATGAGCAGGTAATAGCCCGGGTCGGCGCGGCGCGGGTCATCCGTACCGGTGGCCTGTGCCGTGCGTGCCATGGCCACCGCCTGTCCGGCTATGGCCATTTCGGTCAGGCTGCAGCCACGGGCCAGATCCTCTATGGCCTTGCGGTACAGGTCCCGGCTGGCGAAATCGGCCTGCGTGAAGCTGTCATACTCGGCAAAAAGTCGGTCGATGAGGCAGACGCGACCGAATGCTTCGGTCCAGTCAAGGCCCGCGATCAGCCGCAGGCTGGTGATGATGTTGCGTATGGTGGCGTTGAAGGTTCCCTGTTCATGCAGGTCATCGCGTACCGCATTGTCAATGGTGCTGCCCCGGTCCGCCAGACGCTGTTCCAGCCAGACAAGGGCAGGATCCTTTTCAGGGTCCAGCCCACGGGAACGGTGGGCCAGCTGTGCCGTAAACGCACAGTTGAGGATATGCGGGTCAACAGCGGCCAGAAAGCCGGACATGGCTGCTGGCGTGCCCTTGCGATAGGCGTCAAGCTGGTCGGCCAGCTGGTCGGCTGCCCCCCTGCTGGCGTTATTATCCATGATCGCACCGACAACCCGGCGCAGGTTTTCGATCAGCACGATCCGCAGCGTGATCGAGACCGCCCACAGTTCCCCGATCGTAAGGGGCGTCACACTCTGGTATGCCAGCAGGTAATTATACAGGATTTCAGGCTGCAGGTTGCTGTCGGTATGGGCGATAAGCGCCCATGTCACGCCAAAGACCCGGGGCAGCCCGGCAAAGGGGCCATTGGCCAGCTTGGGCAGGCGCGCGTAATAACCGGCAGGCAGGTCAAGATCCGTCTCGCGTATCTGCATGTCCACCAGCGCGTAATTGTCCGCCAGCCATTGGGCCGCGGGGGTAAGCTGTTTTCCGTTCTGGATATCCTGTGCGATCCGTATGTCGGCGGCGCGCAGGAAGGCTCCGTTTTCCGCCAGTCGACGTGACAGCGGCCGACCGTGCTCACGGCCATGCCCGTGGGGGGTGATGGTCTGGGCGGCGGCAAGGCTGCGGGCATGGGCTTCCAGCCGTTCCATGCCAAAGATCTCGCTTTTCAGCGGGGCGAAGTCGTCTTCCCATGTGGGTGGGGGCACACGGCCCAGCAGGCGTGCCAGCCATGGGTGCCGTGTAGGCCAGAATGCACGGTCGGGCTGAGGGAAGGTGGTGGTCCCGTCCATATTCTGCTCCAGTTTCATGCACATTCAGGCCTGTGGACAGGCTGCTGCCGGTGCTGGCGTTCATTTCCGGAAAAGGCTTTTCCTTGGCCGTGGCGTGGGGGCCGTGGGCCCGCGGAGTATGCTCGGTGGCGCCATGTCGGGCGGACGGGATGGCGCCGTGCGGGGGACCTGCGGCATTGTGGCCCCGTTGCGGGGGAAAGGCCCCGGCGTGTCAGGCGCGGTAGCCGGTTGCGTCCTGTCGGACGGTGTGGACTGCCCCGGCTGTGCGGGTTTTTGGGATGCACCCATCCTCTGTCCTCCTCTGTGCGGGGAATACGGGGGTGGTGTTGGGTCATGTCAGCTTGCACGGGCATGGCGGCAACCGTGTGGACCGGATTGCCGACAGCCTGTCATGAACGTGCCTGCAGGGCCTGCGTTGCATCCATATTTCACGTCTTTTATTGTATTTTTAAAATATTAATCCTGATTTCATAATGAAAAATATGGAAAGTATTGGAACATCCCGGGAACTATTTTGGGCAATACTGTATACGGGAAAAACGGCCAGGCCGTTTAAGGTACGCGTCCAAGCGCGGATGTGTCTCATACGGCAGTCTTGCGGGTGGGACGCACGACCGCCCGTGTCGCGCATACCGGACGCGGGGCGCGTGCAGGTCATATTTTATTACAGCATACGGTATGCCAGCGGCATCAGCGCAGGGCACCGAGCCCATCGTGGCGCGTTATGGACAGGGGCCACGGCAAACGCCCGGCAACCTGACAGGTATGGCGCGCATGTCCAATGTAGGGCGGTTTGAATTCATCCTGCTGCTGATCGTCCTGATCGTGGGGCTGGAACTGGTGGCGCGCAAGCTGCGCCTGCCGCCAGCGGCGGCGCTGGTGCTGGGGGGCATCGCCATTGCGCTGGTGCCCGGCGTGCCGGTGATCGGGATCGACCCCGATCTGGTGCTGATCGTATTCCTGCCACCGCTTCTGCTGGCGGGGGCGTATTTTTCCGTCTGGCATGCATTCCGCACGCATCTTCTGGGCATACTGCAACTGGCGGTGGGCGGGGTTGCGTTCACCACACTGGCCGTGGCTGTGGCGACGCGCTGGCTGATTCCGTTCATGCCATGGGCTGCCTGCGTTGCTCTTGGCGCGATCGTGGCCCCACCCGATGCGGTAGCGGCGAAGGCGGTGCTCAAGCACGTGCCCCTGCCTGAACGGATGACCACGCTGCTGGAAGGTGAAAGCCTGCTGGATGACGCGGCCAGCCTGGTGATCTACCGTTTCGCCACGGTTGCGGTCATGACCGGCAGTTTCGGGGCGGTGCATGCCACGGTCACGTTTTTCTTCCTGGCGCTGGGGGGGCTGGTGCTGGGCTGCGCGCTGGCATGGATCTGGATCAGGCTGCTGGCGCGGGTGCGTGACCGTATCCTCAGCATCACCATGACATTGCTGCTGCCATGGGTGGCCTATATCGGGGGGGAGCAGATGGGCGCTTCAGGGGTCATCACCACCGTCGTGGCCGGACTGGTTCTGGGCTGGCGGCAGCATGACGTGTTCAGTGCCGATGAACGCCTGCGCTGGGCGGCGGTATGGGAAGTGCTGGTGTTCGTGCTGGAATCCCTCGTGTTCGTGCTGATCGGCATTTCGCTGCATGCCATCGTGCTGCGTCATATGGGCACGCCATGGGTGGCGCAGGACGTGTTCCGCCCGGTGGCGGGCATCGTGGCGGTGGTGCTGGTGTCACGGTTTGTCTGGATGCTGGTGACGGAGGGCATACGCGTCACGTTCCTGCCGCGCGGCAGGCGACCGGGATGGCGGCCATATTTCAGCTTCGTCGCCATCATGGGATGGTGCGGCATGCGTGGCGTGGTCAGCCTGGCCATCGTGCTTGCGCTGCCTGCCGAAATGCCGAACCGCGACATCATGCAGATCGCGACCTTCGTGGTCATTCTGGTGACCGTTCTGGGGCAGGGGACAACCATTGGCTGGGTCATCCGCATGACGGGGGGGGAACGGGGGACGTCACGCGGGCAGCGCCACCAGTTGTCTGTGTCGCAGGCGCGCGCGCTGATTGCGCGATCACAGGAATATGCCATGCGGCAGCTGGCCTTTGCGCCCGATGGGCAGATCGTCCATTCCCGCCTGCTGGAACAGTACGCCTACCGTGCGGAACTGGCTGAACGCTTCAGTCATGAACAGCAGGCGCTGCAAGGACGCAAGGATGCGCATTACAGGGCGCTTCTGGCGACGATCGACGCCGGTCGGGTCGAACTGCTGCGCCTGCACCGCAGCGGGGAAATCCATGATGCCGTCCTGCATCAACTGGAACATGAACTGGACCTGCAGCAGATGACGGCGGAAGGCGGCCTGATCTGACCCTATCCGATCGCCTGCGCCATCACCCCTGCCAGCCAGTCGGCAAAGACCTGCAACCGGTGCGACAGGTGCTTGCGGTGGGGATAGAGCAGCGCCATGGGCATGGGTTCAGCCCGATAGCGGGGCATGACCTCCACCAGTTCGCCCGCCTTGATGTGATGGCGCACGTCATAGGCCGGAACCTGTATCAGCCCAAGGCCCGCAAGGCAGCAGGCCACAAGGGCTTCGGCACTGTTGACGCTGACCCGGCCGGGCAGGGCCATGGTCCGTATCCTGTCGCCTTCCATCCATTCCCATTCCTCCACCCGCCCGTTGGAAGGCGAGGCATAGCGTACCGCCTTATGACCCGGCAGGTCGGCAGGGCTGTGGGGTACGCCATTGCGGGCAAGATAGGCGGGACTGGCCACGTTGATGAAGGCCAGTTCCCCCATCCGGCGCGCGATCAGCCCGGAATCGGACAGGGGACCGACACGCAGCACGCAGTCGATCCCGTCTTCGATCAGGTTGATGGCGCGGTCGGTGACACCCAGTTCGATCTCGATTTCAGGGTAGCGGTCCAGAAATGCAGGCAGCGCCGGGGCAACCAGCAGGCGGCCGATCCGTCCGGGCATGTCCACGCGCAGCAGGCCGCGCGGGTTGCCGCGATCATGACGGAACAGGGCCTCGGCTTCCTCCACATCCGCCACCAGTCGTACGCAGTGGTCATAAAACGCCATTCCGTCCGGCGTGGGGGCAACGGAGCGCGTGGTGCGGGCCAGAAGCCGTGCGCCCAGCCGGGATTCAAGTTCCTGTATGGCAGTGGAAACCGTGGAACGGGGCATCTTGAGCGTATCCGCGGCCCGGGTGAAGCTGGCAGTTTCCACCACGCGGGCAAAAATGCGGAAAAGGTCGATACGGTCCACCATTGTCACCATCAGGCTGCGAGTTTGTTCGTGTTTTCTGACATGTGTTGTCAGGAAAGGGAACTTTATATCCCGATTTCAACTGATAACTTATGGATATGAACAGTGCGGCATATGTCCGCGCAGCATGAATGGAGGCTGGATATGGCTGATCATAGCATCAAGGGTAAAACGGTCCTGATCGCGGGCGGGGCAAAGAACCTTGGCGGCCTGATCGCGCGTGACCTTGCGGCACATGGCGCGAAGGCCATTGCCATCCATTACAACAGCGAGGCGACACGGCCCGAGGCGGAAAAGACCCTTGCCGACCTGAAGGCCGCAGGCGTCAACGCCGTTGCATTCCAGGCAGACCTGACGCGCGATGGCGCGGTGGCAAAGCTGTTTGCGGATACGGTCGGGGCGATCGGCCGGCCTGACATCGCGATCAACACGGTGGGCAAGGTGCTGAAAAAGCCGATTGCCAACACCAGTGAGGCCGAATTTGATTCCATGTTCGCAATCAATACGCGCGTTGCGTATTTCTTCATCAAGGAAGCGGGCATTCACCTTAATGACCACGGCAAGCTGCTGACCATCGTCACCTCGCTGCTTGGGGCCTATACGCCGTTTTATTCCACCTATGCCGGGTCCAAGGCGGCGGTGGAACATTTTACCCGCGCCGCGTCCAAGGAATATGGCGCGCGTGGCATATCGGTGAACGCCATCGGGCCGGGGCCGATGGATACGCCTTTTTTCTACGGGCAGGAAGCGCCAGAAGCCGTGGCCTACCACAAATCGGCCGCCGCCCTGTCACCGTTCAGCAAAACCGGCCTGACCGAAATCGAGGACATCGCCCCCCACGTCCGCTTTCTTGTATCCGACGGGTGGTGGATGACCGGACAGACCACCCTGATCAATGGTGGCTATACAACGAAGTAATCATACCGGTTTCACCAGGTGCCCCCGCCGTTAACCCACGCGTGCCGTCCCCAACCGATCCCGTCCGCCGTCAGGGCGACGGGCAGGGAACGGGTCCACACGCGTGGGTTGCGGGCAATGGCAGTGTCCTTGCGGGTAAAGCCTGCGTGCAATCATAGGAAAGTGTTTGGTGAAGCTTTTTTCAAAAAGCTTCGGAAGAAGCTGCCTTTCTGGAGAAGGGCGACACCCAGAAACTTTTATTTTTTAGATAATTTATTGGTATCCGGCGGCCTGCAATTCAAACAGTTCCGCATACCGGCCGCCCTGAGCCAGCAGTTGTTCATGTGTACCGGCCTGCAGGACGTGGCCATGTTCCAGCACGACAATCCGGTCCGCCGTGCGCACGGTGGAAAAGCGGTGGGAAATCACCAGTGCTGCCTTGCCATGCCGGAGCGCGCGCAGGCGTTCGAACACATCCGTTTCCGCCCGCGCATCCAGCGCGGCGGTCGGTTCATCCAGTATCAGCAGATCCGCATCGCGCATATAGGCGCGGGATATGGCGATTTTCTGCCATTCGCCACCGGACAGTTCCCGCCCTTTCGCCACGCGCTTGCCCAATGGCTGGTCATACCCCATGGGCAGTCTGGCCACGACATCGTCGGCCAAGCCTTCATGCGCCGCAGCTGCGATGCGCTGCGTGTCTGCAAGGGCCGTAATCCGGCCCACGGCTATGTTTTCCGACGCGGTCAGGCTGTAGCGGACAAAATCTTGGAATATGACGCCGATATGCGCGCGCAGGTCGGTCAGCTCCATGTCGCGCAGCGGCACGCCATCTACCGTGATCCGCCCTTCGTCAGGGTCATACAGCCGCGTCAGCAGCTTGACGATGGTGGTCTTGCCCGCCCCGTTTTCCCCCACCAGCGCCACGGTTTCCCCGGCAGCAATGGTCAGGTCCAGATGCCGGATGGCCCAGCGGTCCGTGCCGGGATAGCGGAAGCCCACGTTTTCAAACCGGATGCCCTGTCTTATCGGTGACGGGAAAGGCCGGGCCGTCGCAGGCGATATGATGGCTGGCCGAAGGTCAAGGAAAGCGAAGAAATCATTAAGGTACTGCGCCTGGCTGGCGGTCTGTGTAATACCCAGCAACAGGCTGGACAGCATGGAATGCAGCCGCAGGAACGATCCCGACAGGAATGTCAGGTCGCCCACCGTAAATTGCCCGCGCACCGTATCCCACACAATGACCAGGTAGACGCCGTAATAGGCGACCGACCCGATGGCTGCGAAAAAGCCGCTCCAGACAAAACGGCGCAGGGCCAGCCTGCGGTTCTGTTCCAGCACGGTTGCGGCGGCGGCGCGAAAGCGGCCAACCAGGAAATCCCCCAACCCGAACAGCTTGAGTTCCTTGGCATGTTCGGCGCTGGCGCCAACATGGCGCAGATATTCCATTTCACGCCGTTCGGCCGTCTTGGCGCGGATCAGGCGATAGCCTTCGGCATTGAAATGCGCCTCTCCCGCCGCCGAGGGCAGGAGGGCGACCAGCAGCACCAGCACCATCCACGGCGCGAACGCCACGACACCAATCGCAAGTGTCAGCGCGGTCACGGCGGTCTGGGCAATGTTGAACAGTTGCACCAGCAGGTTGTTGCGGCCCGATGCCTGGCGGCGCGCGCGTTCCAGCAGGTCCTGCAGGGCGCTGGATTCAAACTGCTGCAGGTCCAGTGTCGCGGAATGACCCATCAAGGCAAGACTGACGGAATTGATATAGCGTTCATTCAGCAGCCCATCGACCAGCACGATCGCGCGCGATGTCAGATCCGACAGGATGATCAGGGCGAATTCCAGCGCAATCCAGCCTTCCAGCCGGGTGGTAGGCCCATGCAGCAGCCAGTCCGGCAGGGAACCTGACGGGGGGGCGTGGGTGCTGGTGCGGATGACCTCATCGACGATCAGCTTGCCAACATACAGCGCCAGTGGCGGCTGGATCGCCTGCACCAGTCGTAGCGCGATACTGGCCAGTGTCAGGGCCGGGCTGCATTTCCATATCTGGCGGAACATGCGCGGCACATGGCCGTAAACCCCGAAGCGCGCAGCCAGTCGCGCACGCCACGATGGGGCGGGCGGGTTATGGTGATCCGGGCTGTCAGGTTCTGCGCTCAATCAGGAATGGCTCCAGCAGGGATGGGGAAGGTGGCTGACGGACACGCTATCCATCCCATATCACGGGCTGGCCCGGCATTGCTGCCGTGGTGCGCGGGTGATGTGGGGACCTTTCGCCACCGCGCAGCCATATCTGTGGTGGATGGCCGATCCTGAGCGCGCATCACGTCCTGTCGGGCAGACTGGCGGGGGCGGTCACGCGTCGTCGGGGTCGTTACCTGGTGCGGTACCGCGTTGCGTGCATGGCGTGGGCAGGCCCAGATGGTGCGTGCCCTTCTGCGTTGCAAGCTGCATCTGGCGTTCCCGTTCCGCGTAACGCCTGCGCTGGGTTTCGGTGCGCTGGTCGGCGCAGTGGGGGCAGCTTACACCTTCCACATAGTCCGGGCTGGCGCGGTCCGCTTCACTCAGGGGGCTGCGGCAGGCGTGGCAGACGTCAAATGTGCCGGGTTTCAGCCCGTGGCCCACGCTGACGCGCTGGTCAAACACGAAACATTCGCCATCCCACAGGCTTTCATCCTGCGGCACGGTTTCCAGGTATTTCAGGATACCGCCCTGCAGGTGGAACACGTCTTCCACCCCTTCGGCGCGGACGAAGGCGGTTGCCTTTTCACACCGTATGCCGCCGGTGCAGAACATGGCGATCTTTGGCGTGCGCCCCTGTTCCAGCAGGTCATGCCGCCGGTCGCGGAACCATTGCGGGAATTCCCGGAACGTGCGTGTGCCGGGATCAATGGCGCCGCGGAAGGTGCCGATTGCGACCTCATAATCATTGCGTGTGTCGATCACAATGGTGTCCGGATCGGAAATCAGGGCATTCCATTCATCGGGCGCGACGTAGTGGCCGACATCACGGCGTGGGTCCAGTCCTTCGACCCCCATGGTCACGATTTCACGCTTGATGCGCACCTTCATGCGGTGGAAGGGCAGGGCAGGCGCACGGGAAAACTTGACTTCCAGATCAGCACATCCCGGCAGGGCGCGGATGATGCCCAGAATACGCTCAATCGCGTCATCCGTCCCGGCAATGGTGCCGTTTATGCCTTCATGCGCCACCAGCAGGATGCCCCGTATGCCCAGTTCATGGCAGGCGTCGAGCAGTTGGGTACGCACGGCGGCACAATCCGCGAATGGTGTGAAGTGATAGAGTGCCGCCACACGGATTGGCAGCGCGGCCGCTGTCGCGGTGTGGGCGGTGGAAGGGGAAGAATCTGTCACAATGGCAACCATGCGCTTCAAAAGGGATCGCTGACGAAAGCCCGTAAGTCAAACAGGACATGCCCGGGGATCCGGACACGCAACCAGCGCAGTCATAGCGGAAATCCCATGTGAATGCACGATGTCAGGCAACGGGCTGCCAACGGGGCCGGGACATGTTTATTATGTGCGCATATCGCCTGACCATATGGGAAGACCATGGATGACCGTTACCCTGTACCATAACCCTGCCTGCGGCACGTCGCGCAACGTGCTGGCCATGATCCGCGCGGCCGGGATCGAGCCGGTCGTGGTGGAATACCTGAAAACACCACCGACCCGCGCCGACCTGGATGTACTGGCCAGCCGCCTGGTGGTGCCGGTGCGCGACCTGCTGCGCCAGCGTGGCACGCCCTATGCAGAACTGGGGCTGGATGATCCGACGCTTACGGATGGGGACATACTGGATGCCCTTGCTGCCCATCCGGTGCTGCTCAATCGTCCCGTGGTCATGACTGATCAGGCGGCGCGTCCCTGTCGGCCCAAGGAAATCCTGTTTGAAATCCTGCCACAGGCCCGTGTGGGCTGACAACATGATGGATCTGAAGAACCGTTTCAGATCATGAAGAAGTTTTTGGTGAAGCTTTTTTATGCATTCTGCCGCGCACGGCATGGATCACGATAAAGAACAGGGTCGTGCCAAGGCTGGCTATGGCGGTCATGCGTTGCGTATCATTGATCAGCATGGCCACGAAAATGATGATGACACCGCCCAGCGTCGCCATATTGACCGCCGGGAAACAGGGCAGCCGGAAAAATGACTGCCGCACCGCCGCTGCCGCCCGTCGGCGCAGCACCATGTAGGACGTGACAATCAGCGAATAGACCAGCAGGATCACGCCACCGCTGCAACTGAGCAGGAAGGCGAATACTGTGCCCGGCGCAAGAATGGATGAAAATGCCACCACGCCCCCGGCCAGCGAATTGGCCATGATGGCGTTGACTGGCGTATGCTGCCGTCCATAACGTTGCAGCAGGGCAGGCGCATCACCGTGGTGGGCCAGTTCAGCCAGGATACGTGACGTGATGTACAGGCTGGAATTCATGCATGACAGCACCGCCGTCAGCACCACAACCTGCATGCATGTGGCTGCACCCGGGATACCCATGGCCTGCATGGCGGCGACAAAGGGTGAATGACCGGGTACGATATCCGTCCACGGCACGATCGTCAGGATCAAGGCGATGGACAGGCTGTAGAACAACGTGATGCGCGTGCCCAGGCTACGGGTGACATGGGCTACATTCCGCGCAGGCTCGGCTGACTCGCCTGCCGCAACCGTCGCGATTTCAGATCCGATCATGGTGAACAGGACGGTGGGAATGATGGAAATCATCGCCGTCATACCATGTGGGAACATGCCGCCATGGCCCAGCACGTTCCGGGTAACCGGAACACCGGGGCCGAATATATGGGCGACATACAGGCCGCCCGCCCCGATGAACAGCACGATGCTGACCACCTTGATCAGCGAAAGCCAGAATTCGCATTCCCCGAATATATGGACCGCCGCAAGGTTGATCAGGTTCAGCGCCACGATCAGCGCCGTTGCCAGCAGCCAGACCGGCAGGTTGATCCAGTCATGAAGCAGGATGGCCCCGGCTATGGCCTCGCTGCCCAGGGCCACAAGCCAGAAAAACCAGTATAGCCATCCCGTCGTGAACGCCGCCCCGTTACCATGGGCCATGCGGATATATTCCACGAACGACCCCTTGCCGGGGCTGGCGGTCACCATTTCGCCCAGCATGCGCATGACCAGCATGACCAGCAGGCCCACCGCAACAAATGCCAGCAGTGCTGCCGGTCCCGCCGCGGCAATGGCGGCACTGCTGCCCACGAACAGGCCAGCCCCGATCGCGCCACCCAGCGCAATCATGATGATGTGGCGTTGCTTTAAGGTGGAAACAGGCCGGGAAGGTGGCTGGTGTGTGCCAGTCGTGTCAGACATGCCGTGTGTTATTTCCTGAATGGCGAGGGGAAGTGATGTAAAGTATATCGTTTGCTGCCGTGGCTGCGGGTGGCCATGGCCATATGGTCCGGCCCCGGTCGGCCGGAACGGACAGCCCCTGGCCCAGGTATCCTGACACCACGGGACATTCATCATGCCTGCCGGGCAGGAAGGCAGGCAGCATGCTGATATCGTTTCAGTTTCATCCCTAACATAGGACAGGAACGCGCAGGTTATGTAAAGGGGTACCCTGTCAGCGCAGGAGATGACGGGTCATTTGTTTTGAAAAATAGAGGAAAGTTATTTTCTATTAACATAGAATAATATTTTAATTTACATAAATAAAATTACGAAAATTTATTCTGTAAATCATATCCGCTATGGCCACTGTCTGGAATGGATTGTAAACACCCGGATCATATTATTGTCTTTTGACGGATTTCAGGATTTTCCAGAAGATATGCCCATGCCCGACCGGAATGTAAAAGCGATCGTTATCATGAACCCAACCGCCGGGCGCCGCCGTATGGGACGTGTGGCGCGTTTTGTCGGGCTGTTGCAGCAGGCGGGCCTGCAGGTACGGATCGTGCCAACCCGTTACCGGGGGCATGCCACAACCCTTGCGCGCATGGCGGTGCAGGAACGGGCCTGTACCCATATCGTTGCCGCAGGGGGGGACGGTACCGTGGCCGAAGTGGCCGAAGGCATGGCGGGATCCGATATCATACTGGGTATTCTGCCTGTCGGCACGGCAAACGTGCTGGCCCGGGAACTGTGCGTGCCGTTTGATGATGCCAGTAATGCCCGCAATATCTCAGGCGGTGCGTATACCATTATCTGGCCCGGACGCCTGCACTCCAGCGAAGGGGAGTGCCTGTTCGTTCAGATGGTCGGCGTTGGCTTTGATGCGCATGTGGTGCATGTCGTATCAATCCGCCTGAAAAAGGCGATTGGCCGTGCAGCCTACGTGCTGGCGACATTGGGTTCGCTATGGAAATATACCTTTCCGGCCATGACCGTGTCCGTTGATGGCGTTTCCCACACGGCGGCATCGGTCATTGTATCAAAAGGCGCGTTATATGCCGGGAAATACGTTCTGACGCCCCGGTCCATGCAGGAAAGCAGGCAGTTTTCGGTTGTCCTGTTTGGCGCGGCAGGCATTGGCAGCAGTCTCCGCTATGCCATCGCGCTGTTGCGTGGGAACCTGTCACGTCAGAAGGATGTCACGATCCTGACGGCGCAGACAGTTGAAATCAGCACCCCACGCAACATGCCCGTGCAAAGCGACGGGGATGCGCGCGGCCTGACACCCATACGGATTGATATACCCGGTCGTGCCCTGCGTATTGCCCTATAGCGGAGCGATCGGTTTTCCATGATATGTTATGTAATTTCGTTCATGACGGGTTCGGTAAATGAGGGATGATGCCGGCCGGTGAACCATATCTACCGGATATATTCAGACGAAAAATGGTTTGTGGCTATCCCGTATCTGATTCTGTTGCGCAGGGATGCGACACAAAACAATTATACCATAAATAAACTATTTGGCGGGGTGTATTATATGACCCGCTCCGGAATTGTGCTGGTGTGCCATGCGAGATGAGATTTTCTAACCGGATCAGCGGTCATGCTACTGGATGAAGTGGGTTGACCCACCCGCTGCCATGGATATGCACATATTTATTCATATAGTATTTCTTAATTATTTATATATATTTGTTCATTGTATAAAGTCTTGATATCTTTTTTGCAATAATCAGGGGGGGGCGAGGTATTTCGCAAAGTGTTTATTTCCTGTTCGGATTTTTCATATTCTTTCTGAAACTGTTTTGTGGCATGCCAAAGGCTGACCACCGCAGACCCAAGCAATCGTCCCGACTGCACATCACTGGGATAATGAAAACCACATATGACGCGACTATTCCCGTAATCTATTCCGCGTCGAAGAATTGTTTCCGCATGATCGGGTACCATTTCTGCCAATATGAGTGCCCATGCCCATCCGATTGCAGCATGTCCGGAAGGATATGAACTGGTCTTTGCCAGGGCGCTTCCGTCGACGCAGGGCTGAAAATTCATGGCTACATAAGGACGTGGTCGGAAACTGCCTTCTACCTTGACACTTTTCTGGACCGTTTCGACATCAGGTAATGCACGCGCCAGCAGACGTGTCAGATGCGGTGCCTTTTCCGGGTCAAAGGAAACCCCCACGGCGCATTCAAAGGCGGCGGGCGCTGTTGGTGGCCCCAGAATGGCATCATGTGCCGCAATATTTTTTCGCGCAGGTGTCACTGTTGCCTGTACCTTGCGTATTGTTTCCCGATCAATATTGTCCTGGGGCGATCCGGGCGTTGGTGCAGGAGAAAGAAAGGCGGATGCCCGCGCAAACGGCACCTGATCGGGATGAAGATACCCATGTGGATAATGGGCGGCATCGTGCCATAGAACAGGCTTGCTGGTGCAACCTGCCTGACAGAACATGACACAGGAAGAGGCTACTGTGATCATGGTTTTGAAATATAGTAATTTTTTTTTATACGTAGTCATGTCATGTTTCATGGCAAACACACAATATTACCTGTAGGGACGAATGGAAGCCACCATTCATATTTCGATATATGAACAGGGGATCACTGTTTTTTACACGTTAATCAATCCAGGATTTCCACGCTCGACTACATAAGTCTTTTCAACCGAAACACTGGATGCAGGATCACGAATGTCCGTAATTCCCATAAGGCGCGCTGTCATGGCCTGGGGAGAAAAATCAGCGATCACATATCCTCTTTTACGGCTGTCGAAAAACTTTATGTCAGGATTGACCGGCAGGATTTTTTGTATGTTCTCGTATGCGGGGCCTAGGGATGTAATGGATGTTCCCAGAATTTCAGAAGCAACGATTGGTTTTTTCTCATCATGAGGGCGCGTTCTGATATTGCTTGCGAAAAATGAATGATAATCTCCACTGAAAATGATGGGATTGGGTGGGCGGTAATCTGCAAGGGCCTGCGTAAGCCGGTTACGGGCTGCATGAAAGCCATCCCATGTATCAGTCCAGTAGCGATAACCTGTTCCCTTCTGGTCGGGAATACGCAGGGAAGCCACCATCAAATCCTGCGCGATGATGGTCCAGACCTTGGAATGATCACGAAAACCATCAAACAGCCACTGTTCCTGCTCGGCACCAAGGAATGTACGGCGTGGGTCCGCAAGATCTGAACAGCTTTCAGATATGACACGCCCATCCCCATATTTAGGTGGGACGGGGCAGGGTTGCCGGGAACGGTACTGGCGACCATCCAGAAGATCAATGACAGCCAGATCGCCATATTTGGCACGACGATAAATTTTCATTCCGCCATTGGGAAGACGCAACGTCCTGCGTACAGGCATGTTTTCGTACCATGCCTGCCATGCGACATGCTGTCGCCGCGCAAAGGCTTCTACGCTTTCTTCCGGTGCCGGAGCCCATATGCCCGAATAATCATCCTTGACCTCATGGTCGTCCCATATGGGCAGCCATGGTGCAACAGCATGCGCCGCCTGCAGGTCGGGATCGGTTTTCTGCAGGGCATAGCGCCATCGGTAGCCTTCCAGATCGGTGGCTTCGGGCGCACCGTAGGAACGAACGGTTAGCGCGGCACGGGAGGGGGGGGCATTATGTTCATAAATATAATCCCCCAAGAACAGAACAATATCCGGATTTTCAGCAGCCAGATGGCGGTAGGCGGAATACCAGCCCATTTCCCAATGGGCGCACGAAGCAATGGCCACGCGCAAGGAACTGGTGGGTTGCCCGTCACGGGGGAAGGTGATTGTCCGGCCAATCTGGCTCTGGCTGCCTTCCGCCATGAAACGGTACCAGTAGGCGCGGCCTGGCTGCAATCCATCCGCTTCGACATGCACGCTGTAACCGTTTCCGGCCGTGGCCGGTATGGATCCCTTGCGCACGATATGGCGCATGTTCTCGTCTTCCGCTATTTCCCAGTAAACGCTGACGCTGGGCGGAAGGCGGGGTGCAACGCCCGGAGCCAGGGGTAAAGTACCAAGGCGGGTCCATAATACAAAGCCATCCGCCGTCGGGTCCCCACTGGCCACGCCGAATGGGAAGACAGTGTCTTCCCTACCCGACAGATTGGCTGCATGCACAATGGACGGCAGGACTAGTGCTCCCGTGGCACCCAGGAAAGTACGACGCGAAAGGGCAGACATATGCGGTCTCCGTGTACCAGTCGTGGTTAGAAATCGCCGCGCACGCGGACGTACCAGGTGGCGGGTCTGCCAGCAAGGCCGATATAGTCGCCGCTGACAAAGTAGCCGCGCGTCACATCGTATTGCTTGTTGAAGATGTTTTCGCCAATGGCTTCAAATTTCCAGTGGCCCTGGCGTGGTGCGATGGACATGTAGGCACCCCACAGGGTATAGCCGGCTATCGTATCAACAGGGTTGGGGCTCCAGTTGGTTGTTCTCAGGCTGTAATTCATGCCGGTATTCAGATTATATTTGCCTATCGGCCATGTGTAATCAATCGAACCGTTGGCCATGAAATGCGGGACGGATATACCTTTCCCCGCCATGTTTTCCACGCGCGCGGTATACAGGCCGTCACTGCCCTTGATTGCGCCGGTGATTTCAGTAAATTTATCGTATGCGCCCGTAACATAGGCACCAGACTGGGAGATGTTCAGTCCTGGAATTGGCGACCATTCAAATTCGTATTCTCCCCCATATTCATGGGACCGGGGTGCGTTGACGTATATACCGATACCGCCCGTATTCGGGTTGACGGTTTCTGCCTGTACCTGACGGTCAAAGTAATCATAGTAGAAAAAATCTGCATTAAACCGGATATTATATTTTGGTATGGTAATCTTGTTGCCAATTTCATACGAAAAAAGGTTTTCGGGCTTGAACGGTTGCGTCATCGCCGCGACATTGTTCGAATTGTATAGGGTAAACCCGCCAGATTTCACACCTTTTGAAAATGTAAAATAGGCCATATCATTATGGACCGGATTGTACTCGATGCTGAATTTGGCTGAAGGCAGGGTATAGGACTGTGTGCGTTGGCCTACATAGTTATCCGGGTTTGTAATTACGTTCTTAACTATATAGTGGGCATATACGTTATCCAGATGTCGTGATTCATGCTCCATACGAAAGCCGCCGACAATATGCAGTTTGGGTGTGATGTCATATGTCAACTGACCAAAACCGCTGATGGTATTTACGATCTGTGAATACCGTACATCACCATCAGTATCGTACAGATTGGTAAACCCTGACTGGTAGCGGTCATTCAGCCATTGATGACCGTAATAAACCCCGGCGATCCAGTGTAGGCGACCGCCCGTATTGGATGAAAAACGCAGTTCATTCGAAAAGACAGATGCACGTGTCTTGAATGAGACATCTGCAAGGGAAAGGGAGGAATCGTCAAAATTGTCATATTCGTTGCGCTGCATGTAATCATAGCTAACCAGGTCTGTAATGGTAAAACCTGGAAGCTTCTTTTCCATGCGCAGATTTGTGCCGCCGGTATCAATATGGCTAAACGGCGTGGTATTTGGAGAAATCCCGATTTCCTTGGCGAATGCCGGGGATGTGCCCCAGGTGGTGGCATAGCGGTTGGAAGACACCTGCATTGGATCCGTCTTGCTCAATGACGTGATGGGTGTCCAGGCATGCACACCATTGGCATCCGAACGGTCGATGCTGCCATGCAGGTTATACTCAAACTTCAGGGTATCCGTAGGCGTGTAATCCAGAAGCAGACGCGCGGCACCCCGGCTTACATTGCCCAGGGATTCGCGGGCTTCAGGATTGTACTGCCATGCTCCGCCCTGCTGGGTTTCAGCTGCAAAACGGAAGCGCAGTTTGTCTGTGATCGGGCCGGATATGTAGCCATCAATCTTGGTATCATTAAAGCGACCATACTGGGCGGCAATGCCGGCTTTCAGCGTATCTGTCGGTTTGTTCGTTATGTAATTGATCGCGCCGCCCGTGCTGTTGCGTCCGTACAGGGTACCTTGCGGGCCGCGCAGCACTTCGACGCGCTGCATGTCAAACATCATGCCGTTGATGCCAAACGGGACCGGATTGGCAACTTCGTCGATATAAATACCAACGGTAGGGGAGTTGTTACTGGAGTATCCGGAAAATCCTACGCCACGGATTGTATAAGTATACTGTCCGCTGCCATAGGAAGGCTGAACCTGCAATGAAGGTGTTGCGTATTGCAGGTCAAATACGTTGTTGATGTTTCTGTTTTCCAGAACCTTGCTGGAAATGACGCTAATTGAAGAAGGAATATTTTGTGCGCTCTGTGCACGCCTTTCCGATGTCACGATGACATTTTCAATGCGCGGCTTGGGGGCGGCGGCCCGGGTGCTGGAGGGTTCCCTGGTAGTATGGGGCACGTTTTTTTTGTGGACTACGGGATGTGAACCAGAGGGAAGCGTCTGGCTATAGGCCACATTGGAAAATGGTAAGATTGCACTACCTAGGGCGAGCGCCATTCTACGATTTTTTAGTATATGACTTTTTTTGTACATCGACATGACTTTCCATATATTATAATACCTTAGTAAACCATCTACGGATACTCTTTTCCCTTTCTGCCCGCTGTGCACATGTCGCTTCATTCATCAATGCCGTCGAACCAGGTATAAAACACGAAACCAGGACGAATCATTTATTTATTTCTAATTCTAACCTATACTATGCAACATAACTACATTATTAATGTAAAAAACATTATGAATTGCGCGATTATACATGTGGCGCTGCATGAGGGGCACATATTCAACTTTTTTGAAGTTGAAGTTTTTCACCTTTCCCTTCCCGACCGGCCATCATGTGGTGCCATTCTGGTTCCGTAGCTGACGCATGGATTGATTTGGCTTGGACCCACACGAGCAAGGCACCGGCTGCATTAATTTAAACGAGAGAAGGGAAGTGCTATCGAACTTTCCACGTCATGGGAAATATAAACCAGGAATGCGACGGTTTCAATAAAAATATTCCTATAAAGAAACGATTTTCCATAAGTATAATAAATGGAATGTATTTTAAAAATACGAATGACGCGGTCTCCCTCCGGTTGACAGGAATCATCTGCATTCGGGTCAAGTCAATAAGGCCACCTGGCGCCGTCTTATCAGTATTCTCCATCTTTGACGTGTTGTCCGTGAAATGCACATGGAACAGGAAAACTCAGGATTTCTTCATAAGCGTCTATGTCGCATATCAGGCGGGAAGGTCATGCCATGTCTTTCCTTGCCGATGCGGGGGCAGGGTAGCCGCATGGACACCACGCGCGACGGCACGGGCAAGGGTATCCGCCGCGACGGATCCCAACCGGGCAATGGTCAGTTCGCGGTTCTGTCCGGGGATTTCTTTCTGCGCGGTGGACAGGGCGAATACCACATCCCCGTCAAACGGCGAATGGATGGGACGGATCGCGCGTGCAAGCCCGTCCTGTGCCATCATGGCAACACGCTTGAGTTCATCCGCGTCCAGTCGTGCGTCCACGGCAATGCAGGCGATGGTGGTATTGGCACGCGCGCCGGGGTTCAGCTTGGCCTCACCCCAGTCTTCGCCATAGACCGATCGGGTTGACGCGCCCAGCCCGCCAAATTCATTGTCAATTTCCAGCGGTCCGGCCCAGAAATTGCGCGTGCCCGGCACCACTACCGAACCAAGGCTGTTCACACAGACCAGCGCGCCGACAGTCATACCATCACCTGTCTGGAAAGAGGCAGATCCCAGCCCCCCTTTCAGGCTGCCCGCGCTCGCGCCATATCCACCTCCTGCCGTACCCAGTGCGAATGGCCCGGCCTTGGCATGACGGATCGCCTGCTCACCCAATCGGCGATAGGGCGGATTGGTCCCCCACTGCTTGTCGCCCGCATTGGCAAGATCATACAGTACGGCGGTAGGCACGATGGGTGATGGGGGCACGCCCTTTTTGGAAATGAGGGAGAAGCCACGCCCCTGCGCTCCCAGCCAGCTTGCCACGCCATCCGCCGTCGCTAGCCCATAGACCGAGCCACCGGACAAGACGATGGCGTCTACGCTGCGAACCAGGTTGCCTGCACTGAGTGCATCTGTTTCCCGCGTGCCGGGGCCGCCTCCACGCACATCCACCGCGCAGGCCGCGCGCTGGTCAGGCACGATGACCGTAACGCCGGTATAGGCGCGGGCGTCATCGGCCAGTCCGATTTTCAGGCCGGCCACATCCGTCATAAGGTTCAGCCTGCCCGGTGCGCCAAGGCGTGCGGGAATGGCGGCTGAAACGGCATGGGGTACAACCGCCATGCCACCGGTGGCCAGCATGGCCTGAATCAGTTGGCGTCTATGCAATTTCATCACCTTTCAGTCACAGATATCTGTTTGTGGGGTTGGGAACAGGCGGTTCCGGGCACACGGGATATGCCACCCCATACAACCAGTGCATTGATGATCAGCCCGATCATGCCGGGGTTCAGCCCGGCTGGCATGATATGAAGGAAAAACAGGCCCATCCCGACCAGATCGCCACATAACAGTCCGGCAATAATGGGAATGGCCGGCACCCTGCGGTCAAGCAGGGCAACAATAATGCCCGGCGCCAGCTGGGTCACACCGATATAATACAGGTTGTTCAGTACGACCATCAGCCCCGACAGAGACGCCCCGCCCAGTACCGAGACCACAAGATAGATGGCGATGGTGACCTGTGCCCCGATTTTCTGCGCACGGTCCGAATGCCCGGGCATGAGGTTGCGCGAAACCAGTGGTCCCAGCGCCAGACAGACGCCCGCCAGGATCACTAGCGCCGATAACGCGCATCCCCCCGCCACCAGTCCCCGCGCCCAGTCGGGCAGGGTGGCGCAAACCGCGACCATAAAAACGTCATTGGGTGATGCAGGTGTTGCGCCCGATGTCCGGACATACAGCGCCATCATGAACAGAAACGGGAACATAAGCATGTAAAGCGGCATGAAAATCTGATTTTTCTGCAATGTCCGGGGGGATTTTGCAGTAAACAGAAAGGCAACCGTCTGTGGTGCGATACACAGCCCGATCGATTGTAGGATGATTGTTGATACAATAAAGGCATTTCCCCCCGGCAGGCCATGCCCACCGTTATCGGGGCTGGAGAATTCCGGCACGGTGGCGGGCCAGTGCATGGCATGCATGGCTGCATAGCCACCCATCACGATGGCCGCCACCATCAGAACGTCCTTCAATATGGATACATAGGCGGGCGCCCGGATACCGGATAGCAGTATCCACGCCAGCGTCAGTGATGCGCACAGGCCTGTCATCACCATGCCCGGGATATGCCAACCCAGGTTGCGCACCACCACCATAAGGCCTGCAAACTGCATTTCGCCAAATGGAAGGAGAAATAATGCCGTATTCAGCACAACAAGGATTTCCAGCGCCCGGCTGGCGTAATGGTTGCGAAAGATATCGGCGACGGTAATGCATGCGTACCGCTGGCCCAATGTCCATATGCGCGGGTTCAGGAAATAACCCACCGGATAGGACAGCAGGATGTAACCCAGGAACCAGAACCCAAATCCGCTGCCTTGGGTGTATATGCCTGCGGGGAAACCCAGTACGCTGCCAATGCTGTATGTTTCACCAATGGTCAGGAAAAAAATGAGGATTGCGCCAAACTGACCCGACGCCACAAAGAAATCGCGCGCGTTTCGGGCCGCATGGCGATATCGCGAATAAACGGCGATCAGCACGGAAGCCATGATGACAGCAATGAATACGGAAATTTCCATCTCTTATTCCACTGGCTTTCTGTCTGCCTTGTATTGCGCGGATGATGACAGATTCGAGCAGGTATACAGACATGCCGGAACCAGCATGAAACAGGCGAATATCCAGATTATTTCTAGCGGAACCCCGAATAGCACCATCCTTTGCGCCTGCAGGGCAAGGCCACCCCCGATAACCAGACAGAAAGGCAGGCCAAGGCCGACAGCCAGCGCGGGAAGGGAAATGGCGGGGACTGCCTGCATGGCGTCATCGCGTCCGTCCTGATCGTGCATTTCTGTCTGACCCTATCCTGTTGTCATTCGTTACGATGTCATTTCAAAGTGTATGGCTGATGCGGATACGATAGAGACGCGGTCGCCCGGCAATGTCAAAGCTGGACGTTGTAAGTGGAAGTCCTGTTGCCGAACAATACGGACCTGTTCACCCCTCCAGGTCATGATGGGGGAAGCGGCCAGCATGGCATGGGGCCACGCGCTGTTTCATACAGGGCCGCCAGCCGGATTGCCTGCAGATCAGCAAAACGTGGGGTTATGATCTGCGCCCCGATTGGCATACCGCTGCGTGAAAAACCACAGTGAACAGACACGGCGGGCTGTTCGGACATGTTCCATGGGACAGTAAAGGCAATGTGGTCAAAAGAGCGTTCCGGGTCGTTGGTCGGCCCCGGATATTCAGCGGGGAAACTGACATTTGGCGTGGTGGGCGACAGGACAATATCAATTTTTTCAAACAGTTGAGAACATTTCTGCCGCATGGCAAATGTCTGCCCCAGCCCGTCCACGGCGGCAACACCGCTGACCTTCTCGCCACGCTGCGCCCATGTGCGGATGAAGGGCAGCACCTTTTCCAGCCTGTCGGGGGGAAGCTGGCTCAGTTCCGCCCAGCTTCGCGCGGACCAGTACTGGTCCAGCCCCGACAGCATCGCGGGCGTCATGACCGGATCAACAGGGATGATTTCAGCCCCCATATCGGCAAGCACGCGGGCCACGTTTTCAATCGCAACGCGGATTTCGTCATCCAGATTCAGCCCGCAGCCCGCGTCCAGCATAAGGCCGACCTTCAGGCCCCGGACATCCATGCCCTTGTAATAGCTGTCCCAGTCAATATCCGTATAGGGCAGGCTGGTGGCGTCACGTGCATCGGGCAGGGACAGTACGTTCATCATCAGGGCCGCGTCGCCTACCGTGCGGGTCATGGGGCCTGCGCAGCGGCCGATATAATAGGGATCGATGGGAATGCGCCCGAGGGAAGGCTTGAACCCGACCAGCCCGCACCACGCCGCCGGCAGACGGACGGAACCGCCAATATCGGTGCCGACATGCAGCGGTCCGTAACCCGCCGCCGCCGCCGCCGCGGCACCCGCGCTGGAACCGCCGGGATTGCATGCCAGGTTCCACGGATTGCGCGCCAGCGGGTGAAATGTCGAAAGCCCTGATGACAGCATGGCGAAATCAGGCACCGTGGTTTTCGCGAAAATCAGTGCGCCCGCTTCCTTCAGCCGGGCGGCGGGTGGGGCATCCTGTGTCGCGGGCACCAGCTTGCTGGCGATGCTGCCCTGCGGGATGGGTTGGCCTTTGGTCGCGATCAATTCCTTCAGTGTTGCGGGCACGCCATCCAGAATGCCGCAGGGGCGACCATTTATCCATCGCTGTTCCGACTGGCGGGCTTCACTGATCAGCCTGTCGGGTTCATAGGCGTATAGCGCCCCCAGCGTGCTTTCCCAGCGTGCGATATGCGCGATCAGCGCATTGGCGTATTCAACCGGGGAAAGGGTTCTTTTGCGGTAGGAAGAAAGGAGTTCGCGAGCCGTCAGATCCATCATGGGCGTAGGTTTCTTTCATTTCCCTTCACACCCTGTAATTACAGGATGGATATTGGTGGGTGTGGAAGGGATGACTTGTTTCAATAACATGATGGTATGGGTGGCCCGTAGCGTCTGAATATCCCAAATTTGTGCGCAGGGTGGAATAAAAAACGATCTACAATCGAAACGATATTGTAAACCCATGGCTTTTCTGTCAGCCAGGGCATGATTTTTCCAGTTCTCCGACTTTTTCCTTAAAACATTACGATCAGGCGTATATATTCCATGCCACTGGCCCGGTGCGTATCAATGGGGAACATATATGTCACTCAAAGCCTTGCAACTGTTCCTGATCGTGGCGCAGGCGACATCCCTGCGGCAGGCCGCCCAGCGACTGAACATGACCCCCACCGCCCTGCGCCGCCAGATCGACAGCCTTGAATATTATTTCGGATCTGAACTGATGGATCGCAACGCAGGCGGCATCCGCCTGACCGAGGCCGGCCAGCTGCTGCTGGGGCAGGCTGCGCGCATCCTGAATGATATCGCGGTGACCCGTACGCGGATCGATGACCTGAAACAGTTGAAACGTGGCACGGTCAGGATACAGGCAGGCGGTGCGATCGTGGCCGAACTGCTGGTACCCACCATCTGCACGGTTCATGAACAGTATCCCAACCTGCGCTTTCATGTGTTTGAAAGCAGGGCGTCGGGCATGGTCGCGGCCCTGACTGATGGCGGGATCGACCTGGTGGTCAGCCTGTTTACCCCCGAGGCGGCCCGGTCCTTCGTCAGCCACAGCATGCAGCTCAGGCACAGCGTGATCGTCAGCACGGATCATCCGCTGGCCTGCCTGGCGTCCGTGACCATCCGGGAACTGTCGCGCCATGCCCTGGCCATTCCCGATGAATCCTTTGGCGTGCGCCGGGAACTCAACCGCGCGGCACAGGCCTGCGGCATTACCCTCGACCCTGTATTCGTGACGGGTTCGCTGGAGATGCAGAAGGAAGTCGCGATGCGTGGCATGGCGGCACTGGTGCTGCCGCCCGAATGTTGCCGGCGGGAAATACAGGGCGGGCTGCTGTGCGCCGTTCCCATCCAGCCCGCCAATGCCATCAGTGCGACACTGGATCTGTGCTGCCTGCCGCAGCGGCGCAAATCCTTCGCCTGTCAGGCCCTGTTTGACGCGCTGGCGCAACAGATGCGCATCGGTTTCACCACGGGCGCGCTGGAACGCGTGAATTAGGGGCCACGGCCATGATGGCCCATAGGCAGGGCGTGAGGATGGTGAAATGACATGGCGGCGCATGGTCATGCCGCCCTGTAGTCCGCATTGTCCGGTAATGGAAATTCACTCCCCAACCCGGTGGGGTGCGTGATACATCTTTTCCCGACATGACAACCCAGATGATGATCGAACTGATTGCCGTCCTGACGGCCGTGCGTGACGATGTACCGCAGGTCATGACGATCGACCATGGTCGCCTGCTGCCATCGGGGCCGCTGGAAAGTACCCACCGCTCCCTGCAGGCAGGGGTCAGGGCATGGGTGGAACGCCAGACCGGACACCCCATCGGGCATGTGGAACAGTTGTACACCTTTGCCGATCATGACCGCCTGCTGACCACGGGGCAGGGCAGGCTGATTGCCATTTCCTACCTCGCCCTGACCCGTAGCCACGCAGGGGAAACAGGATGGCGGGACTGGTACGACTATTTCCCGTGGGAAAACAGCAAGACGGATGTGGGACGGGACTGCCTGGCCATTATCGAACGCCTGCTGTGCCGGTGGGTGGCGAACATGGACAACGCTGCCGTGCGCGTGCGGCAGTGGCAGCGCTGTGTTTCCCTGTTCGCCATTGGCGACATGGTGGCCTGGAATGACGAACTGGTGCTGCAACGCTATGAACTGCTGTATGAAGCGGGGCTGGTTGCGGAAGCGGGGTGCCCGCCGGAAGACGCCGTGCCGGGACAGGCAATGCATCATGACCACCGGCGCATACTGGCCACCGGCATGGCGCGGCTGCGTGCAAAGATACGTTACCGGCCTGTTGTTTTCGAACTGATGCCGGAGGAATTCACGCTGCTGCAATTGCAGCGCGTGATGGAAAGCCTGTCGGGCGTCCAGATCCACAAACAGAATTTCCGCCGCCTGATCATGCAGCAGCAACTGGTTGAGGAAACAGGCAGAATTGAAGAAAACACCGGCGGTCGTCCCGCCCGGCTGTACCGTTTCTGCGGGGAGGTCAGGCAGGCGCGGCAGTTTGTTGGCACCAAGATCCCGCTATTCCAGCCCTGATGAGAAAAATGATGCCTCACGAAAAACCTGATTGACAAGCGGCCTGTTTGCCTTTGCTACTGTCTCCACCGGCTTCTGCTGCTTGGCTTATACTCAATATGAGCATAAAGAATGCGGCAGGCATGGCCGAAGGGAGAACAGGCATGAACCAGATTAAGCCGCGTGGCGGAACAGACGGGCTGTATGACCGGGTGCGGCATCTGGTCCCGGAAATGGAATGGGAGACCTTTGTCGAGGATATCCGCGCGATCGAAACGCTCAAGCGTGAACGTAACGCCGTCATCCTTGCGCATAACTACCAGACGCCCGAAATCTTCCATTGCGTGGCCGATATCCGCGGCGACAGCCTGGCCCTGGCCCGGGAGGCGCAGGAGACGGACGCGGATGTGATCGTCATGGCCGGTGTCCATTTCATGGCGGAAACGGCCAAGATGCTGAACCCGCACAGCACGGTCCTGATCCCCGACCTGCATGCGGGCTGTTCCCTGGCGGATTCCATTACCGGGCGCGACGTGCGCCTGCTGCGTGAACGCTATCCCGGCGTGCCGGTCGTGACCTACGTCAACACGTCAGCCGAGGTGAAGGCCGAAAGCGATATCTGCTGCACGTCCGGTAATGCGAAGCGGGTGGTGGAAGGTCTTGGCACCGATCGCGTCATCATGATCCCTGATGAATTCCTGGCCCGCAACATCGAAGCTGAAACCGGGATCAAGATGATCACATGGGCCGGCCATTGCGAGGTGCATGAACGTTTCACCCCGCAGGAAATCGAGCGCATGCGCGCCGACCATCCCGGTCTTGTGGTCCTGGCCCACCCCGAATGCC
>NZ_VWPI01000160.1 GCF_015155755.1 Komagataeibacter sp. FXV3
GGGGTGGGACAGGCGGGGAAGCTGCCCTGCCTGGCTGCGGCGGATGTAGTCGATGGCCGCTGCCGCCGCCATGGCTTCCGCATCGCTGAAGGTGCCAAAGGCGTCAAGGCTGGCCACGCCAAAGGCCTCGGCCATGCGCTGGCGCGCGGCGTCGGCGCTGGCGGGCGGGACGATGGGGGTGCGGCGGCCCGCGAAATCACCCAGTTCCACGTTGTCCGCGCACAGGATTTCCGCCGGGTCCAGACGGCCCAGCAGGTCGTTCAGGTCACGCGCGGGGACGGCCGCGGTTTCAAACAGGCCGGTGGAGATATCGATCCATGCCAGGCCGGGATCGCTGGTGTCGCGCCCGGTGGGGCAGATAATGGCGGCCAGCAGGTTCTGCCGTCCCGCCTCCAGCAGTTCATCTTCGGTCAGGGTGCCCGGCGTGATCAGGCGCACGACCTCGCGCCGCAGCGGTCCCTTGGATGCGGGGCGTCCCTTGCGGGGCTGTTCGGTCTGTTCGGCTACCGATACACGGAACCCGCGCCGGATCAGCCGCGCCAGATAGGCCTGCGCCGCATGCACCGGCACCCCGCACATGGCGATGGGTTCGCCCCCATGCGTGCCGCGCGCGGTCAGCGATATGTCCAGCGCAGCGGCGGCTGCTTCCGCGTCATTGAAAAACAGTTCGTAGAAATCCCCCATCCTGAAGAACAGCAGGGCGTCGGGGTGTTCGGCTTTCAGCGCAAACCACTGCGCCATGGCGGGTGTGGCACCCTCGGGGGATGGGAATGTCATGTCCGGTGTCTAGCGGCGGGATGGGGGATTCGCCAGTGCGGATTTCATGACCGCACTCCCCTATGCCGCCCGGTTGCGGCGCAGGCGGCGGCTGATCGCGGCCATCGCCTGGCGCATGTCCGCAACCCCCAGAACCTGCAGCGCCAGCAGGTAGATGCCCATGCCCAGCGTGACCATTATCCCCACATCCACGATCCGCATGACCGGGCCAGCCTGCATGGCATGGCCCAGCGGCGTATGGCCCAGCATGACCAGACCCATGGCCATGACTGCCGCACACACGATCATGCCCGCCAGTTGCCGCACCAGCGTCGGGTCCGGTACCAGCGCGCCGCGCCGCAGCAGCACGAACGCCAGCACGCCGGCATTGACCATGGCCGCAAGGCTGCTGGCCAGTGGCGGGCCGATATGCGCCAGCCAGTGCATGAAGCTTATGTTCAGGATGAAATTCAGCACCAGCGTGCCCATGCCCACCAGCACCGGCGTGCGCGTATCCCCGCGCGCGAAGAACCCCGGCGAGAGAACCTTGACCAGCACGAAGGCGGGCAGCCCCAGCGCATAGGCCCGCAGCGACTGCGCCGACAGTACCGCGTCATGCGCTGAAAAATGTCCATGCCCGAACAGCGCCATCATGACCGGCGCCGCAATGACCAGCAGCCCCGCCGCCGCTGGCAGCGTCAGGATCAAGGCATAGGAAATGGCCCGGTTCTGGGTACGGTGCGCCCCGTCGAGGTCATCCGCCGCAAGGTGGCGCGTCAGCACCGGCAGCAGCGTGGTGCCCGCCGCAGCGCCCAGCACGCCCAGTGGCAGCTGGTTCACCCGATCGGCAAAATACATGAGCGAGACACTGCCCGCAGGCAGCAGGGTGGCGATGATGGTATCGACCAGAAAGTTGATCTGCGTGATCCCGCTGCCCACCAGCCCCACACCCATGCGCGCCAGCAGCGTGCGGATGCGTGGTGTCAGGCACGGCGTGACCAGGCGCAGGCGCATGCCCGCCCGGTGCGCGGCATATAGCAGGATGCCGAACTGTACCACACCCGACGCGGTCACCCCCCATGCAGCGGCATGCGCAACGTCACCCGTCAGCGGCGGCAGGATCACGATGGCGGCAATGCCGATGACGTTGAAGCTGACATAGGCCGCCGCCGCCACGCCAAAATGGTGCATGCCGTTCAGCACGCCCGACACCAGCGCCGCCCCGCAGATCATCAGCAGGTAGGGAAAGGTGATGCGGCTGAGCGATATGGCCAGCGTGTCGCGCACGTCGCCATGCGTGAACCCCGGCGCGATCAGGCGCAGCACGCCGGGCATGAAGATTTCCCCCAGCACCGTCAGCAAAAGCAGCCATGACAGCAGGACGCTCATCGTCTCGCTGGCGAACTGGCGCGCGGTGTCTTTCCCCTCACGTTCCAGCAGGGCGGAAAACAGCGGCACGAAGGCGGCGTTCAGCGCGCCCTCGCCAAACAGGCGGCGGAACATGTTGGGCAGGCGGAAGGCGATCTGGTACGCATCCTGCGCTGCCCCGGTGCCCAGCAGGGCCGCAAGCAGCTGATCGCGCACCAGTCCCAGCACGCGGCTGATCATGGTCCAGCCGCTGACGGTCAGGAAACCCTTCAGCATCGTGTCAGCATGACGCGCGCGGGGATGATGGGGGCATCAGTGATCCATCACCGCCCGTTCGACCGCCATGCGCACGCGCCGCGATTCGGGCGATGTGACGGAAGTGAACCAGTTGACCAGCTGCCCGTCGCGCCCGATCAGGTATTTGTAGAAATTCCAGCGCGGCAGCGACAGGAACCCGCCCTCGCGCGCCAGCCACCGGAACAGGGGTATCGCCTGCGGTCCCTTCACATGACTCTTGGCGGTCAGGGGAAAGGTGACGTTGTAGTTGCGCTGGCAGAATGTGGTGATCTGCTCGGGCGTGCCCGGTTCCTGGTTGCCGAAATCGCTCGACGGTACGCCAATCACCATCAGGTCATGACTGCGCCATGTGGTCCACAGGCTCTGCAACCCTTCATACTGCGGCGTGAACCCGCATTTGGACGCCGTATTGG
Organism: Komagataeibacter sp. FXV3; assembly: GCF_015155755.1. Lineage (GTDB taxonomy): Bacteria > Pseudomonadota > Alphaproteobacteria > Acetobacterales > Acetobacteraceae > Komagataeibacter. Next base: position 2,835 of record NZ_VWPI01000160.1, read on the forward strand.
CGATCAGGATCGGCTTGCCCCGCAATTTGGACAGGTCGATGTCGGGACCATTCAGGGCAGGCAGGACAAAGTCATAGATCGTTGTCATTGGGATGCTCGGTTTCGTAAGCGCGCCGGAGTAACCGGATTGCCGGGTCACATGCCGGGGGTCAAGCCGCCTGTTTGCAGACGTGGGATGTGGCGGAGGGGGCCCGTCAGGCAAATTCATGCCCGACCGGGCGCGACAGCAGCAGCTGGCTGGCGTCATCCATGTCGATCGTGCCCGCCAGAAGGCTGGTGACGGTGGCGATGACCGGCGTGTTGACGCCATGCTGGCGGGCAAGCTGCAGCAGTGCCGGGGCGGTCGCCCGGCCTTCGGCCACGCCCTCCAGCGCATCTGCCGCCTGCTGCGCGGGCATGCCCTGACCGATCGCCAGCCCAAGGCGGTAATTGCGTGAGGCCGCACCCGTGCAGGTCAGCAGCAGATCCCCGATTCCCGCAAGGCCCGACAGCGTCTCGGGCCGCCCGCCCAGCGCGTGCGACAGGCGCGACAGTTCAGCAATGCTGCGGGTAATCAGGGCCGCGCGGGCATTTTCTCCCAGATTCGCCCCCATGGTGGCCCCTGCGGCAATGGCCACCACATTTTTGGCGGCCCCCCCCAGTTGCACGCCCGTCGGGTCGTCGCTGGCATACAGGCGGAAGGCGGGCGTGGTCAGCAGGTCCGCAAGCCGCCGGGCCTGCATGCGTTCCGTGCTGGCCATTACGGCGGCGGCGGGCAGGCCAGCCGCGATTTCATGCGCGAAATTGGGACCGGACAGGACGCCCAGCACGCTGTGGGGAAATATTTCCCCCAGTACCTGCAACGGCATGAGGCCGGTCGCCTGCTCGATCCCCTTGCAGCACGCGATCAGTGGCGCGCAGGGCGGGACGGTGCGGGCGATGGCGCGCAGGTGTTGCATGGGACAGGCCAGCAGGATCAGGTCGGCCTGACGCGGCATGGCGTCGCTTACGGTAATGCCGGGTGGCAGGGCGTAGCCGGGCAGGCGGGGCATGACGCGGCCTGCGGACATGGTGGCGGGATTGCGTGCCCACAGGCCGACTTCGGCACCCGCGCGCGCGGCCTGCAGCGCCAGCGCCGTTCCCCATGCGCCTGCGCCGATCACGGCAATCCGTGCGGTATGGGTCATCCGTTTGTTCCCTGACGGTTATGTGCTGTATCCGGCATTTTTGTTGTTTGCTTATCAGCCTGCTAACAAAACGGCCTGCAAATCATAAAGAAGTTTTTGGTGAAGCTTTTTTCAAAAAGCTTCAGGGAACGCTGCCTTTTTGAAAAAAAGCGGCACCCAGAAACTTTTATAATTTCTTATTTAAGCATTGATTTCAGGCATCAACCGTCATGCGCTGCGCCATTTCCGACAGCGGCCAGCGCGGGCGTGGGCGCATGGCGATGTCATTGGGTATGGGCAGGCCAAGGGCCGCGCGTGCGCGCATGGTCTCGATCGCGGCCCATGCCACCATGACCGCATTATCCGTGCACAGCCGCAGCGGCGGGGCGGCGAAGGGCAGGCCATGCGCCGTGGCGAATTCCTGCAGCCGTGCGCGCAGGACGCCGTTGGCAGCCACCCCGCCCGCCACAACCAGCGTGGTCGGGCGTTCCATCATCTCCAGCGCGTGGCCAAGGCGGTCGATCACGATATCGCTGACCGCCTGCTGGAAGCTTGCGGCGATATCGGCGGCCTGCTGGCGGGGCAGGGCGGCGCGGACCTCGGTGGGCAGTTTCTGCGCCACGGCGGTCTTGAGGCCGGAGAAGGAAAAATCACATCCCGGCCGCCCCATCAGTGGGCGCGGCAGGGACACGGCATGCGGGTCGCCCTCACGCGCAAGCTGTTCCACCGCCGGGCCGCCGGGCCAGCCAAGGCCAAGCATCTTGGCTACCTTGTCGAAGGCCTCGCCCGCCGCGTCGTCAATCGTGCCGCCCAGCCTGCGGTAATGGCCAACCCCTTCCACCGCGATGCACTGGCAATGCCCACCCGATACCAGCAGCAGCAGATAGGGGAACGGCGCGCCATTGCTGGCGACACCGGGCAGGCGCGCGGTCAGGGCGTGGGCTTCGATGTGGTTGACGGCAATGAAGGGCCGGTCCAGCGCGATGGCCATGCCCTTGCCCATGTCGGCCCCCACGATCAGCCCGCCAATCAGCCCCGGCCCGCAGCTTGCGGCGACCGCACCCAGTTCGTGTGGCTGCATGCCAGCCGCGCGCAGCGTGTCGCGCACCAGCGCAGGCAGTGCGCCAAGATGGGCGCGGGCAGCGATTTCGGGCACGACCCCGCCAAATGGCACATGGCCGGATTGCGATAATGTCGCTTCTGCCAGGATCTGGCCGCCTGTCGTAACGATCGCGCAGGCCGTGTCATCGCACGAAGATTCAATGGCCATAACGGGCGTTGGCAGATCGGGGCATGTCGGTTCGGTATGGGGCATGGCGTAATTTACAATCCGGATGTGCCGAATGTCATCTTTCCTTTATCGCGGTGCGGTAATAGACACGCGATATGGAGTCCGCAAAGCCATCAGCCCCGTTTCCATCGTCCGCGCTACAGAAAGTCGCGGCCGAGGCCGCTGCACGCCAGCGAAAGGAAGCCACACATCCCGAACCCCACCGCCGGCAGTTGCCGCTGAAGGTCGGGACGCGCGCTTCCCCGCTTGCGCTGGTGCAGACACGGGCGTTCCTGACGCTGCTGACCCGTTTCTGTCCCGTGCTGCGTGACATGGGCGCGTTCCAGGAACACCAGATCAGCACCACCGGCGACCAGGTGCAGAACCGCAAGCTGGCGGAAATTGGCGGCAAGGGCCTGTTCGCCAAGGAAATTCACGATGCGCTGCTGGATGGCCGGATCGATTTCGCCGTCCACAGCCTGAAGGATCTTGAAACCACGCTGCCACCGGGGCTGGTGTTGGCCTGCACCCTCAAGCGCGAGGACGCGCGCGACGCCCTGATCCTTGGTCCGGACTGTGGGGACCCTGATCCCGCCGATCCGTATGCGGTCCTGCCGCAGGGCGCGCTGGTGGGCTGTGCCTCCGTCCGGCGTCAGGCGCAGATGCTGCATGTGCGTCCCGACCTGAAATTCGGCCTGCTGCGTGGCAATGTGCAGACGCGGCTGGACAAGCTGGCGGCGCGGCAGTGCGATGCAACGCTGCTGGCCTGTGCCGGGCTGCGCCGCCTTGGCATGGAAGACCGTGCCGACGTGATCCTTGATCCCACCATCATGGTGCCTGCGGCGGGGCAGGGCATTGTCGGGGTCACGGTGCGCGAAAGCGATATCGAACTGCGTGAACTGCTGTCCGCGATCGAGGATTACGAAGCCCGCGCCGTCGCCACGGCCGAACGCGCGCTGCTGGCTGAACTCGATGGATCATGCCGCACGCCGATCGGTGGCTATGCCCGCCTGATCCCGGTCGTGGCCGGGGGCGCGCCGGAACTGCACCTGACCGGCCTTGTCGCGCGTGAGGACGGGACCTTCCTGCTCAAGCGTTCGATCAGTGGCGCACCGGCGGATGCGGCGCGTCTGGGCCGTGACCTTGGCCGCAGCCTGCGTGCCGACAGTCCCGCCGATATTTTTGTTGAACAGCCGTAACCAGCCCCCATCCCCCGCCATGCGCGCGGGGGTGATCGTGACCCGTCCGCCGCCGGGGCTTGCCCCCACCATGGCGGCGGTGGCGGCGCGAGGGCTGCATCCCGTCGCCGCCCCCATGCTGCGTGTCAGGCAATGCGCGCTTTCCATCGGTACATTCCGTCCTGATGCCATCGTCCTGACCAGTGGGCAGGCCGTAGGCAGCCTGACCGACCCGCAACTGCATGACATTCCGTGTTACGTCGTGGGGGCTGCCACCGCGCGGCGTGCCCGTGCGGCGGGATTTGTTCATGTCACGGCCGCATCCGGCACGGCGGATGACCTGACGGCGCTGCTGCAGGCCGCCATGTCGCCCACGTCCCGGCTGCTGCTGGCGGTGGGGCAGGGTTATGGGCAGGACATGGCCGTGGCGCTGCGAGGGCAGGGATACCGGGTGCTGCGGCGCTGCGTATACATCGTGCGGCCTGCAACATGCCTGCCGCCGGATGCTGTCGCGGCTTTGCAGGCGGGGCAGGTTGCGGCGGTGATGTTCTATTCCACCCGTACGGCGGAAGCCTTCATCGCGGCCCTGACGCCCGCGCTTGCATCCCTGTTGGTGGCGGTGGAGGCTATCGCCATGTCAGATGGGGTTGCTGCCGTCCTTGGTGCGGGTGCGCGCTGGGATGGCATACGCGTGGCCGCGCGTCCCGATCAGGACGCCATGCTGGACTGCCTGCCCCATGATGCCCCCTGAAATCGCGTCGTCCCGGCCATGAAAAAAGGCCGGAGCATGCGCCCCGGCCCGTTCATTAAGGACTGTTCCTGAAAACCCGCAGAGTGATAAGGACGTTTTTGGTGAAGCTTTTTTCAAAAAGCTTCAGAAGGCATCCCCCTTTTTGGGAAAAGGGGGCACCCAGAAACTTTTATTGTCCCGTAGCGTCAGGTTGCCCTGAAACAGCCGCTGGTATCCGTGCGTGCCTGTATGGATCAGGCGTGGCCCGGCGTCTGGTCGAAGGAGTTACGCTTGGCCTGCCACAGCGCCACGAAGTCGATCGGCTGCAGCACTACGGGCGGGAATCCGCCATCGCGCGTGACTTCGCTGAGGATGTTGCGCACATACGGGAAGATCAGGCGCGGCACTTCCACCAGCAGGATCGGCTCGATCAGTTCGGCCGGCGGGTTGTTCAGTGTCGCGATCGCGGCATAGGACAGTTCGGCAATGAAGACCGGGCGGCCGGCGGGGCCACCTTCCTGCTGCGGGGCTTCACTGGCTTCGGCCTTTACGGTCAGGACCACCTCGAACACCGGCTGATCCTGCTCCAGGCGGTTGGCCTGCACGTCGATGTTGACCGAAATCTGCGGGTTCGTGCGCAGGGTCGCGAAGATTTCCGCGCCAGCGGGCACTTCAAACGAAAGGTCCTTGATATACTGCAGGTTGATCGCCAGCGGTAGCGCCGGAGGGGCGCTCTGGCCGTTTTCAGGGGTGGGCGTCTGAGTCGTGTCGGACATGCTTGTCTGTATTCCCCGGAGATATGCGGAAAAAAGAAATGAATACCGTATTCTCTGGCCGTAGCATGGGTCCGCGGGCGATGCCATACCAGCTGTCGGAATTTTAACGGTCCTTGCGCATTGTGCTGGCTCCGGCCGTTGCCTATGTTGTTGCGCAGGGTAATCTGGGCAGGGGACCCGCCTGCATTATGGACGCGCGCGGCATGAATTTTTCTTTTGGTCATTTTCCGCTGGATCTGATTGTTCTGGGGCTGGTGGCTGTATTCCTTGTTCTGCGACTGCGCAGCATTCTTGGCCGCCGTGTTGGCGCGGAACCGGCCCCGCGCCCCATGGCGCCGCCGCCCATGGCCGCGAATGTTGTGGAACAGAAGCCCGAACCGCCGCCGCCTGCCATCAATTATGACATTCCCACCCCCGATACGCGGGTGGGTGGCGTGCTGGCCCGTATCGGCACGCTGCAGCCCGGTTTCACCCCGCAGGATTTTGCCAGGGGAACCGAGGCCGCCTTCCGCCAGATCGTCGGCGCGTATGCGGCGGGGGACCTGAACGTGCTGCGCCAGCACCTGACGGCCGCGACGTTTTCCGCCTTCGAGGCCGCGATCCAGTCCCGCCAGCAGGCAGGCGAAGTCCTGCGCAGCGAAATCAGGGACATTACCGATATCGCCATCATTGGCGCGGAGATTGACGAGGCAGCCGGCCCGAACCCGCTGGCCCGGATCGAGGTCCGGATCGTGTCAGACCAGATCAGCCTGACCGTGGACAGCAATAACCAGCCCGTGGCCGGTGTGGATGCCGTGACGGAATTTTCGGACCTGTGGACGTTCGAACGTCTTCTGGGTGTCAACACCGATGGCGCGGGCTGGCGTCTCGGGGCCAGCCGCAGCGCGTAGGCCGCCCTGCCATAATTTATCGATAAATCCGTGATCAGTCTGTGTGCATGAAAGTCATGAAGCGTCTGGCGCCGCTGTGCGTCGCTATTACCCTATGCGGATGTCATATCGGGGAAGGCCCCAACCTTGGGGCGCCCCAGGCCCCACGTGGACATCATAAATCAGGCCATGCCCGGCCCGTTTCCTTCAATGCCCTGCCGGGATGGAAGGATGATGCGTTGGAAGATGCGTTGCCGGTCTTCCTGCAGGACTGTCACAAGGTCGGCAGCCTGCCTGCTGACAGCACCCTGGGCGGGGACGGCATAAAATATGCCGGGCGGCAGGTCGGTGACTGGCAGGCAGCCTGTAACGCCGCGCGCGACGTGCCCGCAGGTGATCGCGCCGCGGCGCAGGCGTTTTTTGAACAGTGGTTCGTGCCCTATACCCTGCCTGCGGGCAAACGGACGGATGGCACGCTGTTCACCGGATATTATGAACCCGAAATCCGTGGTTCCCTGCGTCGTGGTGGCATTTACCAGACCCCGGTCTATCGCCGTCCGCCCGATCTGGTGCGCGAACGCGACGCGCAGGGCAAGGTCGTGACCGGGCGCAGCCAGGATGGGCGGATCGTGCCGTACTGGACCCGCGCGCAGATTGATCAGGGCGAGCTTGCGCATAAAAAGCTTGAACTGCTGTGGCTGGCGGACCCGGTTGATCTGTTCTTCCTGCAACTGCAGGGCGCGGGCAGGGTGCGCCTGCCCAATGACAAGGTGATCCGCCTTGGCTTTGATGGCCTGAATGGCCAGCCTTACGTGCCGCTGGGCCGCGTGATGGTGGCACAGGGCCTGCTGGGCGCCGACGACGTAAGCATGGCGTCCATCCGTGGCTGGCTTGAGGCGAATCCGGACAAGGCCACGGACATGATGGAACAGAACCCGAATTATGTCTTTTTCCGCGAACTGGATCATGACGATACGCAGGCCGGTGCGCCGGGCGCGCTGGGGGTTGCGTTGACGCCGGGCCGTTCCATGGCGGTGGACCGGGATTTCATTCCGCTAGGCAGCCCGGTATGGGTGCAGGCGCAGGTGCCCGTGGATGGACACCCCGTGACATGGAACCGGCTTGATTTTGCACAGGACCTGGGCACCGACATCAAGGGACCTGACCGCGCCGACCTGTATATGGGCTGGGGGCCGGAGGCGGCACAGGCGGCTGGCAACCTGCGTTCGACCGGGCAGATGATCGTGCTGGTGCCCCGTTCTGCTGCCGAGCCGACAAAAAAGACACACAAGCCCACACACTAGATCCGCATGAGCGGAGTGAAGAGCGTAGTAGCATCATGACAGGGCGACCCCGCGCGGGGCAGGCTTGCGCACCCCAGACCCGCCTGCCGCGGACTGTCCGCCATACCGAGGGGCCGCACCTGCTGGTGCGTGGCGACTGCATCCGGGCCATGCGTCGCATGGAACCTGACAGCGTGGACGTGGTCGTAACGTCGCCGCCGTACAATATCGGCCTGAAATACCGCACGTACCGCGACCGGCTGGAGGAAGACGGCTATCTGGACTGGATGGTTGAGGTCGCGCGTGAGGTGCGTCGCGTCATGCGTCCTGACGGGTCGTTCTTCCTCAATGTCGCCGGTTCCTCGGCGCAGCCATGGCTGCCATTTGAACTGATGGTACGGCTGCGTGAACTGTTCGTGCTGCAGAACCATATCACCTGGGTCAAGTCGATTTCGGTGGGAACGGAAACGCACGGGCATTTCAAGCCGGTCAACAGTCACCGCTATCTGAATCGCAATCACGAACATCTGTTCCACCTGACACGTACGGGCAATGTCGGGCTGAAACGTCTGGATATCGGCGTGCCCTACATGGACAAGTCCAATATCGTGCGCCGGGGCCACCGGCAGGACCGGCGTTGCCGGGGCGATACATGGTTCATCCCATATGAAACCGTGCAGGGAAAGGCACAGAAATTCCACCATCCCGGCACATTTCCCGTGCTGCTGCCGCAGATGTGCATCCGCCTGCATGGCAAGCCGGCACCCGTGGTGCTGGACCCGTTCATGGGGACGGGCACCACGCTGGTCGCCGCCGTACGCGAAGGGGGACAGGGTATCGGAATCGACCTGGATACCATCTATGTCAATGTCGCCCGACAAAGGGTACGGCAGGCCATGCAGGCGCAGGTGGATGGCGCGGCCGGGACAGATGATCGAAAACTTTGATGGTTTTCATTTAAACGATTATTTTGACAAATAATCCCTGAATCGGCCAGAAACCCACTCAAGCAAGGGACAGGGGGTTTATGCATGTCGGTTAAAACAGCAGTGGCGGCATTGGTGGCTGCGGGTATCGTGGCGTATGGGGGAACGGTCGCCTATCTGACCCATTTCGATCATGCAACCGCACCGGCGCCTGCGGGGGCAGGGGTGGACGCGACATCGGCTGCCGCGCTGAATGTCATACGCGAAGCCCGGTGCGACTACTGCCACGCGGCCAGGGTTGACCTGCCGTTCTATTTCAGCCTGCCCGTCGCCAATACGCTGATGAGCCATGATCGGGATCAGGGGCTGCGGCATTTCCGTGTGGAACCGGTCATCAATGCCCTGCAGAATGGTGGCGTGCCCGATCAGGAACCGCTGGCCCGTATTGAAGAAGTCATCAATCAGAACCGCATGCCCCCCACGCTGTATCTGCTCATGCACTGGCATGCCCACCTCTCGGCGGCCCAGCGTGAAAGCATGCTGACATGGATCGCGCAGGTGCGCCGCCAGCATTACGCGACGCCGGGCGTTGCCGACCGCTTTGCCGCCGAACCGGTGCAGCCCGTGCCCGAATCCGTGCCGGTGGACAGCCACAAGGTCGCGCTGGGCCAGCGCCTGTTCTTTGACCGCAAGCTGTCCGGTGATGGCACGCTGAACTGCGCCAGCTGCCACAGCCTGCAGCACGGTGGCGTGGATGGACTGGTCACCGCCACCGGCATCCATGGGCAGAAGGGGCCGATCAATGTCCCCACCGTCTATGATGCGGTGTTCAACAAATGGCAGTTCTGGAACGGCCGTGCGGGCACGCTGGCGCAGCAGGCGGCAGGCCCTGTCATGAACCCGGTCGAGATGGGATCGCATGACTGGACATCGGTTGCGGCCCGCCTGCGTGAAGACCCGACCTACGCCCCGGATTTCCAGGCCGCGTATGGCAGCGACACGATTGATGAAAACACCATTACCGACGCCATTGGGGAATACGAAAAGACGCTGGTGACGCCTGACGGCCGCTTTGACCAGTATCTCAAGGGGGATGACGCGGCGCTGAACACCCAGGAAAAGCATGGTTATGCGCTGTTCAAGCAGATTGGCTGTTCAGGCTGCCATACCGGCCCATCCATGGGTGGACAGGCGTTCGAGCCGCTGGGGCTGGAAGGCAATTACTTCTCGGCCCGTGGCGGCAAGCTGACGGATGCGGACAAGGGACGCTTTGAAGTGACCCACGATCCCGCCGACATGGAACGTTTCAAGGTGCCCAACCTGCGCAACATCGCGCTGACCGGACCCTATTTCCATGATGGCAGCATCAAGACGCTGGACGGTGCCGTGCGTGACATGGCGCGTTACCAGACGCCCGACCATGACATTTCCGATCAGGACGTGGCGGATATCGTGGCCTTCCTCAACACACTGACCGGACGTTACCAGGGCGAGACCCTGCATAATACGGCACCGTAATACGGTTCATGTCCGTTCGGGAACGCAGGCCCTGCCGCCAATGCGGCAGGGTTTTTGCGTATGGGGGAATGCCCGAAAACATGGACCTGCCGGGCGGGGTATGATTCTATGGCCACGGATAGCGGTCCGCAGAAAGGAATCATACCGTGAGGCAGCGCAGACTGAACGAGGAGGAACAGGCCCTGTGGGCGGCCTTCGCGCATGGGATCGCGCCATTGCGGACCGCCCGGCAGGCAAAACCCGTGGCCCTGCCACCTGAACCACCAGCCATTCCCCCCAGTGTCCCGGCAAAACCCGGCATGAGCCGCGCCGCCATCATGCAACGGCTGACAGCGGGTGGCGTGCATGCGGTGCATGGCACTGCCAGTCACAGCCTGACCGTGCAGAAAGGAAAGGGCGGGGCATTTGAAATTGGCGTGCGCAGGCCGGGGCTGGATGATACAAGCTGGCGCGGGCTGGTCAGTGGAAAGCTGCGCCCGGCCCGCAGGCTGGACCTGCATGGGCAGGTGGCGCAGACGGCGTTTCACCGCCTGCATGGCTTCCTGATTCAGGCGCATGCGGACAATGTGCGCTGTGTCGAGATCATAACCGGTCTGGGCAGCGGCCATAATGGCGGCATCCTGCGCCGTGAACTGCCGTTCTGGCTGGGGCGTGGCGACCTGGGACGGCTGATCCTTGCGGTCGTGCACCCGCATGCCGCCAATCAGGGCGCGGTGCGCGTGCTGCTGCGCCGGTCGGTGCGTGGCAACGGTTTGTGAAAGATCGTTTGAAACAGCTTGCTGGATAAAAAGTAAAGGTTTTTGGGTGTCGCCTTTTTTCAAAAAGGCGGCGTTCTCTCGAAGCTTTTTGAAAAAAGCTTCACCAAAAACTTTCTTATGATTGTCCGGTGTTCCCGGACTGACTTTATCAAACAGTCTCTAAAAAACGGCAGGTAACGTCAGCCCAGTCGCCATGTCGGCAGATGGACGGCCAGCCAGCGGCGTAGCGTCATGATGGCGGACGTATCCCCTGCCGCCAGCCGCAGTGTCTCCGTCGCATCGGTGCCGGTCAGCAGGACGCGGCCGGTATCCTGCGCCATGGTACGCACGGTGCTGTCACGTATGGCCTGTGCCGTGGCCGCGCGCCACCGGGCCAGTGTCGCGGGTTGGGTCAGCATGGGCAGCACCAGGGCGAGATCCACGCCGGCCGCCGCCGCCAGCGGCTTCCATGCGGCGTAAAGCAGGTCATGCAGGGCGGAATGTGCATCCTGCTGCAGGCGGCTTTGCATGCTCATGACCTGCTGGTCGGGCAGGGTGAGTGGCTCGGCCTGCGTGCCGAGGGTGAACAGGGCGGGAAAACCGGTATGTGCCAGACTGCTGACCAGTGCGGTGGTCTCGGGCGTGCCCAGCGGGTCGGTGATCTGTATGGTATCGACCTGGTTGGCGCGCAGGGCGTCTGCCGCGGCCTGTGGCGTGGCAAATCCGGTGACGGGAATGGGACGCAGCCCGAACAGGCTCATGGCCAGTATGGTGGGCAGTTCGATACCCGTCAGGGTCGATACGGCAATCCGTACGGGCCGGTCACGTATGAAACTGCCAAGGCTGTGGTGCAACTGCGCGCGCCCGATCACCACCGGCATCGTCGTGCTGATCAGCAGGGGCAGCCAGCGGCTGTAGTCAAAATGCACGCGCGGGTCACCGCACAGGGAGGCGACAAGCGCCGAACCGGGTGCGGCCAGCGCCATCATGCCATCGGACGCGAACTGGGAATCGAACAGGTTGGCCCCGGTCACCCCGTCCTGTCCCACGGTATCGCGCACCGGCAGGGGGGTGGGCAGGCCCAGCCCCTGCGCCAGCGCGCCGGGCAGGAGCGGCTTCCACCGGTCGGCCATGGCGCTCTGGTTTCCCGCCATAAGCAGCCCTGCCCCGCCTGCCATGCCCGCAGGCATGGGCAGGCGTTCACGCGGGAGTTCGGACGCAGTCCCCCGCCGCATTGGCGCTGCCATTGTCCCACCAGCCAGAAGAGCCAGCAGGGTCCGTCGGCCGATCATGACCGTGACCGCACGGGTGCGGTCCCGTCCATCCGCATGGCGCGGCAGGGGATCGGAACAGGTCGGGACGGGATGCGTGAGGCAGGCATGGGCCTATTCTTATGGCCAGTGGACTTCCGGGGGAAGACTCATGAGGATGGCTTCGGTGTTTCCGCCGGTTTTCAGGCCGAAAATGGTGCCGCGGTCATGCAGCAGGTTGAACTCCACATACCGCCCGCGGCGGACAAGCTGTGCCTTGCGCTGGGCCTCGGTCCACGGTTCCATCATGCGGCTGCGCACGATGTCGGGATAGGTTTCCAGAAAACCCAGCCCCACATCGCGCGTGAAGGCGAAGTCGGCATCAATGTCGCCGGTATCGAGCCGGTCATAGAAAATCCCACCCAGACCGCGCGCTTCATCACGGTGGGGCAGGTAGAAATACCGGTCGCACCATTCCTTGAAGCGTGGGTAATATTCCGGGTCATGCTTTTCGCATGCCAGGCGGAAACCGTCATGGAAACGGCCGGCGTCACTCATGGCCTCGGCGCTTTCGGGGAACATGGGCGTAATGTCGCCGCCGCCGCCAAACCATCCCTGCGTCGTGACGATCATGCGGGTATTGAAATGGGCGGCGGGCACCAGCGGGCTGCACATATGGGCGACAAGGCTTATGCCCGTGGCAAAGAAACGCGGGTCTTCCGCAGCGCCGGGAATCGAGTCGCGAAAGCCGGGACTGAATTCCCCGCTGACGGTGGAAACGTTGACCCCCACCTTTTCAAACACGCGCCCGCGCATGAGGCTGATCACCCCGCCGCCGCCGGGCGTGCCGTCATCATTCGTGCGGTTCCATGGCGTGCGTTCGAAACGGCCGGGCGCATCCTTGCCCGGCAGGGTCGGGCTGCCCTGTGCCACGGCGTCGTCCTCGATCTTTTCGAAGGCGTTACATATCCGGTCACGCAGGTTTTCAAACCAGGCCCGGGCCGTGTCCTTCAGTCCATCGTGGGCAACTGGGGTGCGGGATGTTGTCATGGTTGTATCGTTCTGCCCGTTCTGGTCATTCGCAATGGGTATTACGGGTGCCCGTTTGTTCCGCTTATTGCAAGACGGGCGATTGCAAGACCCGTTACGCAACCGCTAGGAAGGGGACACACTTTTGGCGGGAACGCAAAAAGGAACACGTAATTGCGGCGGGAACGTAGCGGACATGCATGAACGGGGTCATCAGCAGGGCAATGCGCCATCTGCGCGTAATTTGTTGCGACGTGGCATGCTGCTGGCCTGCCTTGTCATCCCGGCATCCATGGCAGGTGGCGGGGCAATGGCGCAGGCGCATGACTATCGTGAACCGCCCCGGCAGGACTGGAGCTTCGCCGGGCCGCTGGGCCATTTCGACATGGCGTCGGTCCAGCGCGGCTATACCGTTTACGCGCAGGTCTGTTCCGCCTGTCATGGCATGAAATCGGTCACCTATGGCGATCTTGCGGGATTGGGCCTGAAGGATGCGGACATCAACGCCATAGCGGGCGCGCACCGCGTCCCGGCGGGGGTGGACGCCAGTGGCCACCCGGTCACGCGGCCGGCCAACATGGATGACCACCTGCTGTCGCCCTATCCCGACGCGCATACGGCCGCCGCGGCCAATCACGGCGTCGCCCCGCCGGACCAGTCACGGCTGGCGGTGGTGCATCCCGGCGGCGTGGACCGGATCTATGCCTTCCTGACCGGTTACGGACAGACGCCGCCACCCGGCACGGTCGTGCCGCCGGGACTGTTCTACAACCCCTATGCCGCGAACGGGCAGATCGCCATGCCGCCGCCGCTGTATGATGGCGCGATCACCTATCCCGACGGGACGCCCGCAACCGTGGCGCAGCAGGCGCGTGATGTCACCACCTTCCTGGCATGGGCGGCCAGTCCGCATCTGGTGGAACGCCACCGTACGGGTGTCGGGGCTGCCGTGTTCCTGCTGATCCTGCTTATTCTTTCCATCTGCCTGAAACGGAGAACGTGGTCCAATGTCCACTAAGCCTGTCACCGAAGAACAGATCGAGCCGGTCATCGGCCTGATCGGCGGTTCCGGCCTGTATGATATCGAAGGTCTTGAAGACAAGGAATGGCGCACGGTCGAAACCCCGTGGGGCAAGCCGTCCGACCAGCTGCTGTTCGGCAGGCTTGATGGCGTGCGCTGCGTGTTCCTGCCGCGTCATGGCCGGGGCCATCCGCTACCGCCCTCGCGCCTGAACTACCGCGCCAACATCGACGCGCTGAAGCGTTCGGGCGTGACCGATATCGTGTCGCTTTCGGCTGTCGGTTCACTGAAGGAAGAACTGCCGCCGGGCCATTTCGTGGTGATCGACCAGTTCATCGACCGTTCGTTTGCGCGTGAAAAGAGCTTTTTCGACACCGGCTGCGTGGCCCATGTCGGCATGGCCGACCCGCTGTGCCCGCGTATTGGCGACGTCCTGGAAGGTCAGTGCCGGGAACTGGGGCTGGATGTGACCCGTGGCGGCACGTATCTGGTCATGGAGGGGCCGCAGTTTTCCACCCGCGCCGAAAGCAACCTGTACCGTTCATGGGACTGTTCCGTGGTGGGCATGACCAACATGCCTGAAGCCAAGCTCGCCCGCGAAGCCGAGATCTGTTACGCCACCGTCGCCATGGTCACGGATTACGATTGCTGGCACGACGATCATGACAGCGTGACGGTGGATGCCGTGGTCAAGGTCATGCAGGAAAACGCCAGCCGTGCCCGCGCCCTTGTCCGTTCGGTCATCCCGAAGCTGGGTGCGAAGCGTGGCCCCTGTTACGCGGGATGTGACCGCGCGCTTGAACACGCCATCATCACGGCACCCGACAAACGCGACCCGGCCCTGCTGAAGAAGCTGGAAGCTGTTGCAGGCCGCGTGCTGAACCGGGTCTGACCTGAAAAAGTAATAAAAGCCTTCGGGTGCCGCCTTTTTCCAAAAAGCTTCACCAGAAACGCTTATCTTTTGAAAAAGCGCCCATGCCGGAAGGCATGGGCGTTTTTTTATGCGGGCTGTATTACAGCCAGTGTTCAAAAAAGCTCAGCGTGCGCTGCATGGCCAGCGTGGCGGCTGCTTCATTATAGGAAGGGCGATCGGTGCAGCCGAAGCCGTGATCGGCCCCTTCATACGTGAAAATCTCGATATCTTCATGTGCGGCACGGATGGCGTCTACCTCATCGGCGGGGATATGCGCGTCGTCCGCGCCGAAATGCAGTTGTACGGGGCAGTTGGGTACCTGGTTGCGGGTCTGGGCAATGCTGCCGCCATACCATGCCACCGCCGCCGCGAACGCTTTGGTATGGCACGCCGCCTCCCATGCCAGCTTCCCGCCCCAGCAGAAGCCGACAATCCCCTTCTTTTCCGTTGGTAGCATCTCCGCCGCCGCGACAAGGTCCTTCAGCGTATCGGCCTGTGCAATCTCGCTGCGCAGTTTCAGGCCTTCGTGCATCCCGGCATCGTCATAGGGCAGGATGGCGTCGCGCTTCACACGGTCAAACAGGGCCGGCGCAATCGCCTGATAGCCTTCTGCCGCAAGGGAATCGCATACGGCGCGGATATAGGGCGTGATCCCGAATATTTCCTGCACCACCACAACGCAGCGCGCGGCATCCGGCCGGCCAGCCCGGTAGGCGGAAAACGTGTGTTCGTCCGCCGCTGTAACGGTGATGACTGCGCCCATGCCTTTAACTCCATTCGTTCCTTCGTTGCCCGCCACACAATGATGCCGTGCCCTTCCGCGTCAATATGAAACCCGCGTGATGAGGCGGTTTATGAGAATTTTTCCCTGTTGTCCCGGTCTGGAACGGGGCAGGCGCCGGTGTTCTGGCAGTGCCCCGAACGGCTGCCGGGAATCGGTGCGCGCATTCATCATGCGCTGGGGTGACGGCTGGGCTTCCACTTTTGACGGGGTCGGATTGTTTCTTTTAACTGTCTGATATTAAACAACAAAGTTTCGATGTCCCGCTTTGTTGTCTTCGGGGTGCGAATTATGCGCACCTGGTCCCGTCCCGCTTCTTGACACCTGTTGGGGGGCTTCCTATCTGGTTCTTAGCACTTTCATGAGGGGAGTGCTAACGCGATGCGGCCTGGCGCGCGCGCCAACCGGTGGCGTTGCTTGATTCAAGGGCGTTACCTTTTAAGAGATTTGGAGCGATCCATGACGAAATTTCGTCCCCTGCATGACCGTGTGGTCGTCCGTCGCCTCAAGAGCGAGGAAAAAACGGCAGGTGGTATCATCATCCCTGAGACCGCCAAGGAAAAGCCGATGGAAGGCGAGGTGATCTCGGTGGGCGCAGGTGCCCGTAACGAACAGGGGCAGATTGTTCCCCTCGACGTGAAGGCGGGTGACCGCGTCCTGTTCGGCAAGTGGTCGGGCACGGAAGTGACGATCGACGGTGAAGAACTGCTGATCATGAAGGAAAGCGACATCATGGGCGTGGTCGCCTGACCCACCCGGCGCTTTCCTGACCGAGTAACCTTTTAAACTTTCCATATCGGAGAAGAAGAAAATGGCAGCCAAGGACGTAAAGTTCGGCGGTGAAGCCCGCCAGCGCATGCTGCGTGGCGTGGACATTCTTGCAGACGCGGTAAAGGTGACGCTGGGCCCGAAGGGTCGCAACGTTGTCCTGGACAAGAGCTTCGGCGCACCGCGCATCACGAAGGACGGTGTCTCCGTCGCCAAGGAAATCGAACTGGCCGACAAGTTCGAGAACATGGGCGCGCAGATGGTCCGTGAGGTCGCATCCAAGACCAACGACATCGCAGGCGACGGCACCACCACGGCGACCGTGCTGGCGCAGGCCATCGTGCGTGAAGGTGCCAAGGCTGTTGCCGCCGGCATGAACCCGATGGACCTCAAGCGCGGCATCGACAAGGCCGTTGGCGTTGTCGTTGAAGAGCTGAAGAAGAACGCGAAGAAGATCACGACCCCGGCCGAGACGGCACAGGTCGGCACGATTTCCGCCAATGGCGAAAAGGAAATCGGCGAGATGATCTCGCAGGCCATGCAGAAGGTCGGCTCCGAAGGCGTCATCACGGTGGAAGAGGCCAAGGGCCTGCACACCGAGCTGGACGTGGTCGAGGGCATGCAGTTCGACCGTGGCTACATCTCCCCGTATTTCGTAACGAATGCGGAAAAGATGACCGTCGATCTGGACAGCCCCTACATCCTGATCCACGAAAAGAAGCTGTCCTCGCTGCAGCCGATCCTGCCGCTGCTTGAAGCGGTCGTGCAGTCCGGCCGTCCGCTGCTGATCATTGCGGAAGATGTTGATGGCGAAGCGCTGGCGACCCTGGTGGTCAACAAGCTGCGTGGTGGCCTGAAGATCGCCGCCGTCAAGGCGCCGGGCTTCGGTGACCGTCGCAAGGCCATGCTGGAAGACATCGCGATCCTGACCGGTGGCCAGGTCATCAGCGAAGACCTCGGCATCAAGCTGGAAAGCGTTACGCTGGACATGCTGGGCACCGCGAAGAAGGTGCACATCGACAAGGAAAACACCACCATTGTCGAAGGCGCTGGCAACACGGACGGCATCAAGGGCCGTTGCAGCCAGATCCGCGCGCAGATCGAGGAAACCACCTCCGACTACGACCGTGAAAAGCTGCAGGAACGCCTGGCGAAGCTGGCAGGCGGCGTTGCCGTGATCCGCGTCGGTGGCTCCACCGAGATCGAGGTGAAGGAACGCAAGGACCGCGTTGACGACGCCCTGCACGCGACCCGCGCGGCGGTTGAGGAAGGCATCGTCCCCGGTGGTGGCACGGCACTGGCCCGCGCATCGACCAAGCTGGGTGGCCTGCACTTCCATAACGACGACCAGCGCGTCGGTGCGGACATCATCCGCAAGGCCCTGCAGGCTCCGCTGCGCCAGATCGCCCACAATGCGGGTGAAGATGGTGCGGTCATCGCCGGCAAGGTTCTGGAAAACGACACCTACACCTATGGTTTCGATGCCCAGATCGGCGACTACAAGGACCTGGTGGAAGCCGGCATCATCGATCCGATGAAGGTTGTCCGCACGGCGCTGCAGGATGCGGCATCGGTTGCCGGCCTGCTGATCACCACCGAAGCGATGGTGGCCGAGCGTCCGGAAAAGAAGGCCCCCGCAATGCCGGAAGGTGGCATGGGTGGTATGGGCGGCATGGGCGGCATGGATTTCTGATCCGGCCGGGCATGTCATGGTCCCCGCGCATGCGGGGGCCAGCGCCACGAAAAAAGGGGGAAGGGCCAGTGGTCCTTCCCCCTTTTTTTCGTACACATGGCTGGGATGTGCGCACCGGGCATGTCAGGATGATTTGACACGGGCGGTCATTTCATGCTGCCCCTAGTGAGCACGAACGACGTGAAAGTGGCAGGGTGTTTTCCGGATGCCCCGTTTTTTTCATGGCCGTAAAGGCACGCGCCCGGATTGCCGGTATTAGGACCGGCAAGGATGGCGCTGGAGAAGAGACTGGCTATGGCTACCGGAAAAGTAAAATGGTTCAACGCAACCAAGGGTTTTGGCTTCATCATGCCTGATGATGGCGGCAAGGACGTGTTTGTGCACATCACCGCGGTGCAGGCCGCCGGCCTGCGTGGCCTGAACGAGGATCAGGCTGTCAGCTACGACATCGCCATGGAACGTGGCAAGGCCGCCGCGACCAACCTCAAGGCGCTCTGACGCCCTGCCCCCCGTAGCGGGGCGGCCCAGGGGGGAGTCATGATCAGGAAAGCTGGTCCACGGATGTATCCTGCGCCTGCAGGAAGGCCGTGATCTCCCTTGCCGCGGCACTCAGGCCAAGGCGGCGGACCGCCACCCCTTCGGGGAAGGCGGACAGAAGGCGTGACGGGGTGCGCCTGTCCAGCAGGACAAATACACCCCTGTCCTGTCGGCTGCGGATCAGGCGCCCGAACGCCTGGCGCAGGCGCAGGCGGGCGATCCTGTCGTCATAGCGCCCCGGTGCGCCACCAGACAGGTGAATGCGCCGTTCACGGTGCAGGATATCGGGACGCGGCCACGGCACGCGCTCGAACGCCACCAGGCGCAGGGCATCGCCCGGCACATCCACCCCATCACGCATTGCATCCGTGCCCAGCAGGCAGGCATTGCGCTCGCTGCGCAGGATGTCGACCAGTGTGGCGTTGTCCATCGGGTCCACATGCTGGGCAAACAGTGGCAGGCCCGCGGCCTCCAGCGGGGTTACGATGCGGCGATAGACTTCGCGCAGCCGCGATATGGCGGTAAACAGCCCCAGCGCGCCCCCGTTCGATGCCATGAACAGCGTGCGGTAGGCCCCTGCCAGCGCCGCCGGGTCATCATGCGCCACATCGGTGATGATGAAGGCGCGACTCTGTTTCGCGTAATCAAACGGGCTTGGAAAAGACGACCGGATTGCGGGGGACGGCAGGTGGATCGCGCCCGAACGGGCTTCGGCTGCGTCCCATGCGCGCTCGGCGCTGTCATTTGCCGTATCTTCCCCTGTTTCATCGCGCAATGTGGCTGATGTGACCAGCACGCCATGGGCAGGCGCCGCCAGCACGCTGGCAAACGGAATGGTCGGGTCCAGCCAGTGGCGGTACAGGCCCACATCCCGCTCGCCAGGGTTCTGGCCTTCGCGCCGGTCCATGCGGATATAGTCGATATATTGCGGCGTCTCGCCTTCTGGCGGCGGCGCGCCTGCCTGCATGGTGCCCAGCATGGCGCACCACCCATCCACGCGCGACAGCGCCCGCCTGCGGATCGAGCGGATGGCGGCGGCAATCCGTTCACGCATGGGGGTGTCCAGCCAGTCCGCTTCGGTCTCCAGCGCTTCATCCAGCCGGGCGATCAGGGTACGCAGCGGTTCGGCCAGCCGTCGCAGGGCGCGTTCCAGCCCCTGTGCTGCCCCATGCAGGGATTCGGGCATGGGGTGCAGGTCGCATTCGCTGTCGCTGCGGCGACCGCCCCCTTCGGGGCTGCCATGCGTGCGGGCCAGCACCTGCTGGCGCAGTTCATGCAGCAGGACTTCCGACGGGTTGGACAGAGCGGGTTCATCCGCTTCCACCGGCGCATCGGCAGGGGCTGCCGTCCTGTTGCCGGGGTCGAGGGCGGCAAGGCGGGCGGACCATCCCGGCGCGGGCAGGGCGCGGGCGGCCATCAGCGCCGTATCCAGCGGTGTCTCGATACGGGGAATATGCACCAGCAGGTCTTCCAGCCTGCGCCGCAATCCGCGCGCGCGCGACCGTGCGCCTTCCGCCCCCAGCAGCCACCGCCGCAGTTCAGCCGCCTCCAGCCCCGACAGTTCCAGGGCGAAGGCGCTGTCGGCGGCATCGGCGATATGGTGGCCCTCATCCATGATGTAGCGGGTGGGGGTGTTGTCCTCGTTATTGGTGTCCGTTCCGTCCATGGCGTGCCATGCCGCCTGTGACATGACCAGCGCATGGTTGGCGATCACCAGATCCGCCGTGCGGGCGCGGCGGATGGAATGTTCGACCATGCACTGCTGGTAATGCGGGCACGCACCGTGGATGCATTCGCCACGCCGGTCGGCAATGCTGCTCAGCAGGCCGCGGCCGAACAGGTCGGCAAACCATCCGGGCAGATCACCGCCAAACAGGTCGCCATCACGCGTATGCGCCGCCCACAGCGCCACAAGCGCCGGTCCGATGAAGGACGCGTTTCCCGCCTGCCCACGCGACAGCGCGATATTCACGCTTTCTTCCATGTTCAGCAGGCACAGGTAGTTCTCCCGTCCCTTGCGCACCACCACATGGCTGCGCCGGATGTCCGGGTCGGGATAGACGCGGGCCAGTTCCGATTCGATCTGGCGCTGCAGGTGGCGGGTATAGGTGCTGACCCATACGGCCCCGCCATTGCGCTGCGCCCAGATGGTGGCGGGGGCGACATAGCCAAGGGTCTTGCCCGTGCCCGTGCCTGCTTCCGCCAGTACCATGTGCGGGTCGCCCTGTGTCGTGCGCGGGGCGAAGGCGCGGGCGGCAACGTGGCTGAAGGCTTCCTGTGCCGGGCGGTGCTCCGCCCCTTCGCCAAGGATGGTGCGCAGGTGGGCGCGCGCTTCCTCCCCCGTGACCGGATGGGCTGCGGGGGCGGGCCGGGGTGCGGTTTCTTCCCATTTGGGCAGGCGGGTCCAGACCTTCAGCGCCTCGTTGGGCTGGATCATGCCCGCCGGCAGCCCGCCTGTGGGCGGCAGTCCCAGTGCGGCGCAGACCGATGGTCCCCATGCCCACCCGGCGCGGCGCATGCCCCATGCCAGCGCGGCCTTTATGCTGCCTTCGGGTGTATTGCGGCTTGCCGCGATCTGGCGCAGCAGTTCAAACACCAGATCAGGCAGCAGGTCGGCTTCCGGCGCGTCCAGCCTGCTTTCGGCAATGCCAAGTGCCGTTCCCAGGCCGCGTGCGGTGGGTGGCGCGCTGTGGGCGGGCAGGGTGAAGGCGAACAGTTCCAGCAGGTCCAGCCATGGACTGGGGCGTGGCGGTGGCGGCAGGTCCAGCCTGCGCGCGGTCGCGGGCGCATGGATGACCATGGGGGCTGGCCACTGGGGCAGTTCGCGCCGTATGTCGTCGGCCGACATGGACAGGATTTCCCCGTCCGGGGTCAGCACCGACCATGCGCCGTGCCGGGGAATGAGCGCCGGCGCACTGTCCGGCAGGGGCGGGGTGTCTGGCATGTCGGTAAATGATATAGGGTACGGGCGGACGAATGTCGCCCGTCGTGTGTCATGTCATTATTATTGCTGTACCCCCGGGTGTGGAATAGGATAGATTGACCCGCGCCCTTCCTGTCCATAGCTTGCCGGTCCATGTCAGAACAGCATCGTCCCCTTATTTCGCCCCTCCCCAAATCCTGGCCGTTTGAGGAGGCCGCCAAACTGTCCACGCATGTTGGCGCGCGTGATGTCACGGCCGGGCGGCCCGTCCTGCTGGAAACCGGCTATGGCCCGTCGGGGCTGCCCCATATCGGCACGTTTGGCGAGGTCGCGCGCACATCCTGGGTGCGTCAGGCGTTCACGAAGCTGACTGGCCTGCCCACGCGCCTGCTGGCGTTTTCCGATGACATGGACGCCCTGCGCAAGGTGCCGGACAACGTTCCCAATCAGGATATGCTGCGCCAGTATATTGGCAAGCCGCTGTCGCGCGTGCCTGATCCCTTTGGCACGCATGAATCCTTTGCCGCGCACAACAATGCCCGCCTGCGCTCCTTCCTTGACGGGTTCGGGTTTGAATACGAATTCGCATCCTCCACGCAGTATTACGAAGGCGGCCGTTTTGATGCGGCCCTGAAGCGCGTGCTGGAGGTGCATGACAAGATTGTTGCCGTGATCGCCCCCACGCTGGGTGAGGAACGCCGCGCCACCTATTCCCCCGTCCTGCCCATC
The DNA here is from genome assembly GCF_015155755.1 of Komagataeibacter sp. FXV3. Taxonomy (GTDB): domain Bacteria; phylum Pseudomonadota; class Alphaproteobacteria; order Acetobacterales; family Acetobacteraceae; genus Komagataeibacter. Next base: position 24,911 of record NZ_VWPI01000160.1, read on the forward strand.
CACCCGCGCACCGGTCAGGTCATGCAGGTGAAGATGGACGCCATTGACCCCGTGGCGGGCACGGTGCGCTGGACTGATGAAGACGGTGAGACGTTCGAGACCCCGGTTACCGGTGGCCATGCCAAGATGCAGTGGAAAGCGGACTGGGCCATGCGCTGGTATGCGCTGGGTGTTGACTACGAAATGTCGGGCAAGGACCTGATCGACAGCGTGCGCCTGTCGGGCAGGATCTGCCGTATCCTGGGCGGCCAGCCGCCTGCGGGCCTGACATACGAACTGTTCCTTGACCAGAACGGGCAGAAGATTTCCAAGTCCAAGGGCAACGGGATTTCGGTCGAGGAATGGCTGCGCTACGCCCCGGCGGAAAGCCTCGGGCAGTACATGTTCAATGCGCCACAGCGCGCCAAGCGCCTGTTCTTTGACGTGATCCCGAAGGCGACGGACGAATATCTGGCCCATGTGGCCAAGGCAAAGACGCTGGCGGCGGAAGATCCCGCCCTGCTGACCAACCCGGCATGGTTCATCCACAAGGGGGAAATCCCGGCGGATGCAGGCAGCCCGGTCACGTTTGGCATGCTGCTCAACCTCGCCTCCGTCGCCAATGCCGAGACGCCGGACGTGCTGTGGAAGTTCATCCAGCGTTATGATGCGAAGGCCACCCCCGAAAGCTGCCCCATGCTGGCGCGGCTGGTGGATCATGCCATCGTCTATTACGCCGACTTTGTCCGCCCGACGAAGCACTACCGTGCGCCCGACGCGCATGAACGCACGGCGCTGGCGGCCCTGGCCGAAGCCCTGCGCGGGCTGGAAGGGGAGGATGTGTCCCCCGATACCTGCCAGAACCTTGTGTTCGAGATCGGCAAGACCCACGGTTTCGAACCGCTGCGGGCGTGGTTCGGCTGTCTGTATGAAGTGCTGCTGGGGCAGAAAGAGGGGCCGCGTTTCGGGATTTTCGTGGCGCTGTACGGGATTGCGGAAACCGTGGCCCTGATCGAGGCGGCGTTGACCCGTGGCGAAGGGACCGTGGCCTAAGGGCCAGCCCATGTCCGACCGTTCGTTGCACGATCCCCCCCCGCCACAGGCCGGGGACGACAATGCGACCGGGGGAAGCGTGCCGCCACCGCCAAGGCATCCGTTGCTGCGGCACCTGCCGCATGTGCTGGGCCTGCTGCTGCTGGTCGGCGCCGTGGTGGTGGTGCAGCGCGAGGTGCGCCACCTGCACTGGCGCGATATCAGCCACGCGCTGGCCGCCATCCCGGTGGGTACATTATGGGCCGGGGCAGGGTTTACGCTGCTGTCCTACCTTGTCCTGTCCTTCTATGACTGGCTTGCAGTGCGGCAGGTGGGCTGCCCGCTTGGGTTCAGGCGCACGGCGTTTGCCGCGTTCTGTTCCTATGTGCTGTCGCATAACCTTGGCTTTTCCGCCATTTCCGGTGCGGCGGTCCGTTTCAGGCTATATGGCAACTGGGGGCTGAAGCCGTTCCAGATCGCGCAGATCATCGCCTTCTGCTCGGCCACCTACCTGCTGGGGGCGGCGGTGCTGATTGGCAGTGTGCTGGTGCTGGAGCCCGGTACGGTGCCCTTTGTGGGTCATATGCTGCCCGGCTTCCTCATGCGGCTGGTGGGGATCGTGCTGTGGGGCGGGGTCATCGCCTATGTCGTCATGGGCCGTTATGTGAACGAAATCCGGCTGTGGCGGTGGCAGATCACCTTTCCCTCCTCGGGCATGGCGATCATGCAGACGCTTGTCGCAACGCTGGAGGTCGCGGCCACCGCGGCCATTGCCTATACCTTCCTGCCGGTGGCGCCCGGTCTGGATTACGGCACGTTCCTTGCCATCTATATTGCGTCCTACACGGCGGGCCTTGTGGCCAGTGTGCCCGGTGGCCTTGGTGTCTTTGATGGCGCGATGATGTTCGCGCTGGGGCCCTATGTGCCCGCGACCCGTATCGTGACGGCCATCCTTATTTTTCGCCTGTTCTATTACATCGTGCCGCTGTTCGTGGCGGGGATCATGTTCGCTGCCCACGAACTGTTCCTGCGCGGGGATGCCGCCCTGTCGCGCAAGGTGGGCGCGCGCAGCCCGGTGCGGGGACCGCGCATGGGGCGCCCCAGCCAGGTCATACGCGAAAGCGAGGCCGATTTTTCCGTGGCGGTGGCAACCGGCGCAGTCTCGCTGTGTGGCGGGCTGCTGCTGGCGCTGACCCTGCTGGACCCGGAAAACTGGCTGAATACGGGGCGCATGCAGCCCCTGTTCGCGACGGTGGGGGATTACCTGCTGTCACTGATCGGGGTGGTGCTGATCGGCCTTGGCATCGGTTTGTCGCAGCGTGTGACGCTGGCGTGGAAGGCCACGATGGTACTGCTGGCGGGGGCGTGCGGGCTGACGCTGCTGCGCGGATCGCCCATGGCGGTGCCGGGGCTGCTCATGCTGGTCTGCATTCTGATCGCGCCATTCCGCGGGTCGTATTACCGCCATGCCCGGATCATGAGCGAACCACTTTCTTCCAATACCATCGTGTCGCTGGTACTGCTGATCAGTTCCATCGTGATTCTGGTCATGGCGGGACCGCATGATTCCGCAGGTGGCAGCTGGTGGGAAATCATGCTGTTCGCCACGCGTCCCGGCATCGCGCAGTGGACGCTGGGGCTTGCGGTCATGCTGGCGCTGGTCACGATCGTGCGGCTGGTCCGGCCGGGTCGTATTCACGTCATGCCATGGAATGCCCAGACGCAGGCCCTGTATCACAGCTTTGATCATTCGCTGGATGGGCTGGGACAGATGACACCGGTGCCGGTGGGGCTGATACCGGGCGCGCGCAGGCGCGCCCTTCTGCCGTTTGTCCGGCTGGGGCCTTATCTGGTCGGGCTGGGTGACCCGGCAGGGAAGGCGGATGACTGCACATCCGCCATATGGTGGTTGCGTGACCTTGCGCTGCAGGAAGGGCGCCAGCCAGTTTTCTGGCATGTCGGGATCAGCCTGCTGCCGGTCTATAACGAGCTGGGCCTGACACCGTGGCCCCTGACGGAAGAGGGGCATCCAACCCATCCCGGCTACCTGTGTGCCGCGGCGGAGGACCTGACCATGGTCCGCAGCCTGATGCGTCCGTCATTCCATGTCCCATCCCAGACGGGGCAATAAGGGCATGTGGGGGCCGTGTGGCAGGAGGGGGCGGTCATGACCAGCCATGCGGGTTTATTACTGACCCATTTTTCCACCGTGGTGGGGCTGCCCAGCCTGTCCGGTGCCTTCCTCATGGCGTTTCCGGCGCTGTTTTCCATTGTCAATCCGCTGGGGGCCGCGCTGATTTTCGCGCAGGTCACGGCAGGACATGACCGGCGTACCTGCATGGCGCTGGCACGGCAGGTGGCGTTCTATTCCGCAATGCTCATGCTGGCCTCGATCTGGATCGGCGGGCTGGTTCTTTCATTTTTTGGCATCACCATCGATGCCCTGCGTATCGCGGGTGGGCTGGTTGTGGCGGTGCGGGCATGGTCCCTGCTGCAGGCCCCTGAAACGGAAGAGGCCCGCAAGCAGGCACAGGCCAGTCAGGGCAGTAATGCGCCGGCCAGCAGCAACATGATGGGGCAGGCATTCTTTCCCCTGACCATGCCCTTTACCGTGGGGCCTGGAACGATTGCGGTCGCCATTGCGCTGGGGTCGGAAGGGCCGCCGGGCGGGCACCACATTGTTTTCTATGGCGTGCTGTCGCTGGCCGCCATGCTGGTGGCCGCGATCGTATGGGCCGCTTATACCTATGCCGACCAGCTTCTGTGCCTGCTGGGCACGACCGGCACGCGGATTGTCTCGCGTCTTGCCGCACTGATCCTGCTGTCCATTGGCGTGCAGATCCTGATTACCGGCATACAGGGCGTGATCCTGTCCAGCGCGCGGGCCGTCCTGCTTATGGCTGGCTGAAGGCAGGGGATAACGGCGGGATGTCCGGCAGGTCATTACCCGCCAGTATGGCCCGCACGCAGGCCCGCAGCGCAGGCAGCACATCAGCGCCAAACCGGGGTGTGCGCCGTTCCCATGCCCCTGTGCGCCATGAT
>NZ_VWPI01000161.1 GCF_015155755.1 Komagataeibacter sp. FXV3
CACTGACGCGTCCCTTGCCCAGGATATGCAGCTGGGCATAGGATCCGACCACCAGTGTCAGCCTGATATCGGGCATCTGCGCCATGATGCGCGCGCGCCATTGCGGTGCGCATTCGGGCCGGGGTGGACAGTCACCACCCTTTGGCAACCTGCCTGGATAACACAGCCCCATGGGAACCAGTGCGACACGGCTGGAATCATAAAACGTGGCCCGGTCGATTCCCATCCAGCCACGCAGCCTGTCACCTGATGCATCGTTGAAGGACTGCCCTGTTTCATGCACGCGCGTACCGGGGGCCTGGCTTGCGATCAGTAGCCGCGCCGTGCGCGAGACATGCAGTACCGGACGCGGCCCAAGCGGCAGGTGGGCGGCACAGGTCTGGCACGCGCGGATGGCGTCGAGAAGGTCTTCCAGTGTTTCGGCCATGGCCCAGCTTTACGCTTCCAGCAGGTCGCGTGTCCATGCCGGTACGGTGCGTGTGGCAGGGCCTGCAATGGCCTGGTCAAAGGCGGAGGGACCGGGCGGGATTTCCAGGTTGAACAGCATCGTATCCGCATGTCCGGCCACGCTGTCCACAAAACCGGCGGCAGGGTAGACCACGCCGGACGTACCGATGGCGACGAACAGGTCACATGCCGCCAGATGCCGGGCAATCGTCTCCATATGGTAGGGCATTTCCCCAAACCAGACGATGTCAGGCCGTAATGTCGGCTGACCGCAGTCAGGACACGGCGTATCGGGGAAACAGTCCGTGCGCCATACCGGGGTCGCGCCGCAGGCGGTGCAGCGCAGGCGTAGCAGTTCACCATGCATGTGAATGACGTTGTGACTGCCAGCGCGTTCATGCAGATCATCGATATTCTGGGTGACGACGGTGACATGCCCGTCCCAGCGTCCTTCCCGTCCCGCGCGTTCCAGTTCCGCCAGCGCCAGATGGGCGGCATTGGGATGGACGGTGGGCAAACGGGCCCGCAGGTCGTTGTAGAAACGGTCCACCCGCAGGGGATCACGCTGGAAGCCCTGTGGTGTGCAGATATCCTCGATCCGTTCATGGTTCCACAGGCCGTCCGCGCCCCGGAAGGTCTGTAATCCCGATTCCTGGCTTATGCCCGCCCCGGTCAGGGCCACGATACGCTGCATGATGACATTTTCCCTGTCGGTTGCCCGACCCAGTGTGGGGGATTGCCGTACATAAGAAAACCGCCATGGGCGGAACCCATGGCGGTTTTCAGTCACTGTATCAGGAGAAGGTGGTCCCCGGTGGGGGACCACCCATCCGCCTTACTGTGCGGCGTCCTGACCGGTGTGCGTCTGCGGAGCAAACGTCCAGCCCGAGCCGTAAGGCTGCGGCAGGAAGACCGACCAGCCGCTGCTCATGCTGTTCCAGCCAGAGCTGGAAACCGGCGCGCCCGTGTCGCGCAGCTTGGTGACATCCGCGGCCGTAACGGTGCCGGGTGCCTTGTTGCCCCAGCTGGTGCGGATGAAGTTGACCACATCAGCAATCTGCTGGGCGGACAGCGAGCTGCTGTAACCCGGCATTGCCACTGCGGACGGTGCCCAGTTGCTTGGCGGCAGCACGCCACCATGCGCAATCACGTTCACCAGCGAGGTCGGGTTCTCGGTCACGACGACCGGGTTGCCAGCCAGCGGCGGGAACATGCGGGCCACGCCACCACCGTCGTTACGGTGACAGATGGCGCATTCCTTCACATACGTGTCGGCGCCCGGAACGCTGGCGGTGTTACCCGAAGCCAGCATGTTCGCGGTGGACGCGTCATAGGTGTAGTTGCCCTGTGACGGCGGCACCGGCGGCAGGCTCTTCAGGTACTTCGCGATGGCGTGTAGGTCGTCATCGGTGAAGTACTGGGTGCTCCATGCCACCACATCGCCCATGCCACCGAATACGGCGGAATGATCGATACGACCGGATTTGAGGAAGGTGTAGATGTCATCCTCGGACCAGCGGCCCAGACCAACGACAGGGTCGTTGCGCAGGCTCGGCGCAACCCAGTTGTCGATCGGTGCGCCACCGGACAGGAAGTCAGGTCCACCAGCTGCGTCCAGCGCCTTTTCCTGCATGGCGAAGCCACGCGGGGTATGACACGCACCGCAATGCCCGGGGCCGGTAACCAGATAATCGCCACGTGCGATCTGCGCATCCGTGCCTGGCGCCGGCGTGAAGTCCTTCGGCGAAGGCGAGAACATCATGCGCCAGATGCCCAGCGGCCAGCGCATGGACATGGGCCAGGAAATGTCCGGCTGCTTGTCCGGCTGTGCGACCGGCTTTACCCCGTGCATGAAGTACGCATACAGCGCCTGCATGTCTTCCTTCGTCATACGCGAGAAGGAGGGATACGGCATGGCCGGATACAGCGTGGAGCCGTCCTTGCGGATACCATGGCGCACGGCTTCGTCGAATTCGGCGAAGGTGTAGCGGCCGATACCGTAGGTCGGGTCCGGTGTGATGTTCGTGGAGTAGATCGTACCGATCGGGCTCTTGATTTCAAGCCCGCCTGCGTACGACTGTCCATGGAGAGCAGTATGACATGCTACGCAGTCACCCAGTCGCGCGACATATGCCCCCTTCTGGACCAGCGCGGAGTCAGCATCTGGCGTCTGTGCCAATGCCGTCCCTGCCAGCAGACTAAACGCTGCCGCGCTGAATGTCACCTTAAGTCTGTTGATCATTATGTTCACCATCATGCGTCGCGTTGATGCGAAAAATTGTCAAAACCGGGAGATTACGGCAGCTGCTCGGGGATACCGTCAGCGTTCTTCCGGGCATCAACTTCCCTCTGATAGGTCTCGTTCGCACGCTTGATCAGGAACTGGCGGATGTCCTCAATCTCGGTCGGGTTCATGTTACCGTCGAAGCGATCCATACCGTAGGCGGTAAGCGCGCCGCGGCCGACAACATTGTAGAACGCGTCCTCATGACGGATGGACCCGGACCAGCGCAGGTCAGGCAGCACACCGGCACCTTCCGCGTTATCGCCATGACAGGCGGCGCAATAGGTCTGGAACTGGAAGTAACCGTTGTCAGTACGCTTGCTGTCGAACTGTGCCGGCGGCTTGACGGGCAGGAAGCCCTGGTCATTCTGCTTGGGCAGCGGGCCGGACTTGCCATCGAGCGAGAAGGCAATGATGCGCGAGTGGTTGACGGTCCAGCCGCTGGTACGGGCCAGGCCACCAAGGAAGAACGGATAGATGCCGCCCCAGCCCACTTCAACCGCGACATACTGCTTGCCATTGGCAAGGTAGGTCACAGGCGGTGCGATGATGCCGCTGTCTGCCGCGAAGTGGAACAGGTCGGAACCGTTCGTCGCGTCATAGGCGTGGAATTCACCGTTCGCCAGGCCCTGGAACAGCAGGTCGCCGCCAGTTGCCAGGATACCGCCGTTCCACGGACCCTTGTGGTCCACGCGCCATGCTTCAGCCTGCTTCTGCGGATCCCATGCCACGATCCAGCCCTTCAGGTCCTTCACGAAGGCCTGCTTGGCTTCCGGCGAGTCGGGGATACCGACCTTGTTCATGTCCAGACCCAGGTTCCAGCTGTCGGGATGCGGCGTGAAGCCGCCGACCTGGTTGGTGTACAGGAACGGAACCTGCTGTGCCGGGATATAGACCAGCCCGGTCTTGGGGCTGAATGCCATGGCCGCGAAGTTATGGCCGCCAAGGTCACCCGGGATGCCGTACCATTCCTTGCCCGTAAGGGTATAGAGCGCATCGGGGTTGTAGATCGGGCGACCGGTCTTGGGATCAAGGCCGCTGGCCCAGTTCACATAGACGTAGTTCTTGCCCGAGATGAACTCACCGGTCTTCGCATCGATGATGTAGAAGAAGCCGTTCTTCGGTGCATGAACGATGACGTGGCGGGTTTCACCATTGATCGGCAGGTCAAGCGTCATGATCTGCTGGACCGAGGTGAAGTCCCACTGGTCCATCGGCGTTTCCTGGAAATGCCAGACGTACTCGCCGGTTTCCGGCTTCAGTGCGACGATGCTGCCCAGGAACAGGTTGTCGCCCTTGCCTTCGGAACGGTACTTGTAGTTCCACGGCGAACCGTTGCCCACGCCCAGGTAGACCAGGTCGGCCACGGGGTCATACACGATGGAATCCCATACCGTGCCGCCGCCACCCTGGCGGGTCCAGGCGCCGGTCGGGCTCCAGGTCTGATAGGCCTTGTTCATCAGCACGCTGTCGGATGCAGCGTGGTCCGGTTCATTCTTGGGGTTCGGAACCGTGAAGAAGCGCCAGTCGACCTTGCCGGTTTCCGCATCGAACGCCGTGACGAAGCCACGGGCGCCGAATTCGGAACCACCGTTACCGATGATCACGCGGCCCTTGGCGATACGGGGTGCGCCGTCAACCGTATAGGAACGCTGCTTGCCCAGCTCCGCTTCGGGCGGAATGGTGTTGACGCTCCAGACCAGCTTGCCGGTCTTGGCGTCCAGCGCGATCAGGCGGCCGTCGAACGTGCCGAAATAGACCTTGCCATTCCAGTATGCCGCGCCACGGTTGACCGTGTCACAGCAGCCCTTGTCGGCAATGTTGCCGGGCACGCGCGGGTCATAGGACCACAGCAGCTTGCCGGTTGCGGCGTCGACGGCTTTCATCATGCTCCAGTTGGTGGTGGCGTACATGACGCCATCAACAACCAGGGGCGTGCCTTCCTGGCCACGGTTGGTATCAAGGTCCAGATACCAGGCCAGCTTCAGGTTACCGACATTGGAACGGTTGATCTGATCCAGCGGGCTGTAGCGCTGTTCAGAATAGGTGCGGCCATAGGTCATCCAGTTGCCGGGGTGATCATCGGCATGGATGATCGCTTCCCCCGTGGCGCCCTGCCCGTCATCTGCGGATGCCATGGTGGCATACCCGGAGATGAGAGCCGCACATATCGTTCCGGCTGTAAGCGTTCTGCTCAGAGAACGTCTTTTTCCGAAAACGGCAGAAATCATATGTGATGTCCTCAGAAAACTAACGGTTTCGAATTCAGGATGCCGCCGCTGCAACTTTCTGCCTGGAGCCGCTTTCTGAATGTATCCGGCAAAAAAAGCACGGCAGCGCTTCTTTTCCGGCCAGACAGGAAACCGGCTTCAGGCAGCAAAGACAAAGCAGGTGGTCCGTTTCATCCGAACATACTGAGGCTAGCACGTCCGTCTTCTGACATTTTAGTGTTCAGCCTCACTAAAACGTGAACATACTGTCTCAGAAGCAATGAAACGGATAGTTCGAAATCCCGCGGATTTTCCTAAAATCTGTTGATATTTCAGGAAGAATGACAAGGTGTGTCTGTTGGTCACGTGCAGGTGGTTCACAATCATTGATAAGAAAAATATTTTTATTATTCACAAATGTAATAGATGCCGGGCCACATAAGACTCCTGTTTCCAGCCATGTCGGGCGTCTGGCACAGAGAATCAGAACTGTAACGGATAATGTTCCAGCGGTTCATAAAACGGTCCATCGGCATGGCGTATGGACTGGAATAGGGTGAAATGCCCGATCGTCTGCGCTTCCGTCGGGGGAACGGTGGTCGCAAGCCAGCGCTGCCGACGGTCCTGGTCTGGGCGCTGCATCTGGCCGACAGTGACATGCGGGGTAAAATGGCGGCTGTTCCGCTCGGCCCCGGTCGGGATCGCGCGGTTCAGGCTCTTGCGTACCTTCTCACGCAGCGCGGTCAGGGCATCGTCGGGCGTGCAGCCAATCCACAATGTGTCCGGCCCATTCGGCCGGGCAGGGGTAAACAGCCCCGTACCGCCCAGTCGCAGGACAGGTGGCGCGGCGTGGATGGCGGACAGGGCGTGATGGATTTCCTCGTGCAGGTGGGGATGGGTAACCTCCCCGATGAAATGCAGCGTGAGGTGGTAGGATTCCGGCGGTCGCCACGTAACATCCGGTAGGCGGCCACGTAATTCGCCTATCGCATGAAGCGACGGAAGCGGGAGTTCAAGACCAACAAAAAGACGCATGACGAATACCTGTGGACAAGGGAAAAAGGCATATGCCGTTATGAGCGGTGTACAGTATATATAAGGTGATGTACCCGCGGCATGTTTGCCGTATTGTAATGTATTGGACACGCTCCTGATCTTGAACGTGTTCTAATATGGTCCCACATGCTGGGAGAGGCACGTCAGTCAAGACGTGGAGGAAGGAAACACAATGGCTTTTGGCCCTGATTCGCGGAGTTTCATCCGCCCCGCCGCTGATAGTGCCGCAGGTTCCGTTGATATGGGCCTGCGTGCCTATATGCTGCGGGTCTATAACTGGATGGCATCCGGACTGGTCCTGACCGGACTGGTTGCCTATCTGATCGCAAATACCAGCCTGCAGGCCCTGTTCTACCAGCATGTGCCCACCCCGATGGGCATGGCGCTGAAACCAACGGCGCTGTCCATGCTGGCCATGATTGCCCCGCTGGGTTTTGTGCTGGTCATGTCGTTTGGCGTGAACCGGCTGTCCACGCAGGCGGTGCAGACCCTGTTCTGGCTGTTCTGTGGCGTGATGGGTGCCAGCATGTCCAACATCTTCCTGGTGTTTACCGGGGTGTCGGTGACGCGGGTGTTCTTCATTACCGCCGCGACATTCTGCACCATGTCGATCTGGGGTTACACGACTCGTACCGATCTCAGTCGCTTCGGCTCTTTCCTGATGATGGGGCTGTTCGGTCTGATCATTGCAGGCGTGGTGAACATGTTCCTGCACAGCCCGGGTCTGTATTTTGTCTATAGCGCCGTGGGTGTGCTGCTGTTTGTCGGCCTGACCATGTTCGATACGCAGCAGATCAAGGCGAATTACCAGCAGTTCGCCTATTACGAAGGGCCGGAGCAGGCGGCGAAGCGGTCGGTCTATGACGCGCTGAACCTTTACCTGAACTTCATCAACCTGTTCCAGTTCCTGCTGCAGTTCATGGGTGTGCGTAACAACAGCAACGACTGAGGGTGCAGGAGTCCTGCAGAAACTGTACCATTTCAGTCTGGTATGAGAATATGGAAGGGTCGTCACGCAAGTGGCGGCCCTTTTTGCATGGAAAGGGTTGCCAGCCATGCGCACGGCTAAAAAAGATAAGACTTATTCATATATAGAAAATATAAGATGACATGAGTGTGAGGTTCATGACACTCGGACAACCCTTTGTAAAATAATGATTTTCTTAGATAAATTTTTAGCAATGAAATCTATTGAAATATTATGTGAAGGCTTGCCTCTGAGGCCATTCAGGTCGGATAACCCTTGAATAGAAAAACTATATGAAAGGGTATGCGGCACAGAACATGCGCTTCAGCACACAGGACGGCGTCGCGATTTATGGTCCGATCTGCCCTGACAGTAATAATTACGTAAGGTCTGGCGGGCCGTATTGATCAAGATCATGGTCAGCCGGTCGGCAACTAACTCATGACGGATGCAAACCGAAAAAGGCCGTGTGTCGATTTCGGAAGTCGACGTAGGCGCGATGTCGCTGGGTGCCAGGGGAAAGTCGGATGCATTTTCCCTGCCAAGCGTATAACGTGGCCGTTGTTGTCTAAGCCCGTGGATGAAGCGAGGATGTGAGCAAAACAGGGTGATGTCGAAACCAACGAGGCGTGAGATGAAGAAAAAAATCTTGCCAAGATTAACGAAGCTGATGAGCCTATCTTCGGCAGCGCTGCTAGCAGGCTGTTCATGGGATACGCTCGACCCCAAAGGCGTGATCGGTGCTCAGGAAAAAAGCCTGATCCTGACCTCGACCTACGCGATGCTGCTGGTAGTGATACCGGTATGTATCCTGACGCTGCTGTTCGCATGGCAGTACCGTCAGTCCAACACTGCGGCGGAATACCTGCCGAAATGGTCGCATTCCAACAAGATCGAGGTGGTTATCTGGGCCGTTCCCAGCCTGATCATCCTGTTCCTGGCGGTGCTGACCTATCAGACATGTCATTCGCTTGACCCGTACAAGCCGCTTGAGGCTGAAGCCAACGTCAAGCCTATTCATGTCGATGTTGTGGCACTGGACTGGAAGTGGCTCTTTATCTATCCGGATGAAGGGATCGCGACCGTCAACCAGATGGCCATGCCGGTGAACACGCCGGTTGATTTCCGGATCACCTCTGACTCCGTGATGAACTCCTTCTTCATCCCGCAGCTCGGTACGATGATCTACGCCATGGCCGGGATGCAGACACAGCTGCACCTGATCGCGAATGAAGCTGGTGATTTCCAGGGTGAATCCTCCAACTTCAGCGGCCGTGGCTTCTCCGACATGCGTTTCCGTGCGCTGGCAATGCCTGCGGACCAGTACAGCGCGTGGGTCGAGAAGGTTAAGGCTTCTTCCGAGCAGCTGGACAGCGCAAGCTATCCGAAGCTGGCCGCGCCGAGCGAGGCCAACCCGGTTGAATACTTCTCGCATGTCGATGCGGGTCTCTTTGATGACATCGTTGCCAAGTACAACAACGGCATGGTCATGGATAAGAGCACCGGCAAGATGCTGCATGTGCAGCAGTCCGCGATGTCCGACATGAACATGAAGGAATAGGACAGATGTTAGGCAAATTAACTTTGTCGGCCATTCCTTATGATGTGCCGATCCTTGTTGGGACGTTCATCGGTGCGGCCATTGCTGGCCTGGCCGTTGTGGGTCTCATCACCTATTACGGTAAATGGGGCTACCTGTGGCGTGAATGGCTGACCTCGGTCGACCACAAGCGCATTGGTGTCATGTATATCGTTGTCGCACTCGTGGCGCTGTTCCGTGGTTTCGCGGACGCGATCATGATGCGTTCCCAGCTTGCGCTGGCCTATGCCGGTAACCCCGGCTACCTGCCGCCGCACCATTATGACCAGATCTTCTCCGCACACGGCACGATCATGATCTTCTTCATGGCCATGGCGTTCATGCAGGGTCTGATGAACATCGTGGTGCCGCTGCAGATCGGTGCGCGTGACGTGGCCTTCCCGTTCGTGAACACGCTGAGCTTCTGGATGACGACCATCAGCTTCCTGCTGGTCAACGTCTCGCTGTTCATCGGTGAGTTCTCGCAGTGCGGCTGGCTGGCTTACCCGCCCCTGTCCGAACAGCAGTTCAGCCCCGGTGTTGGTGTTGACTACTACATCTGGGCGGTGCAGCTGTCCGGTGTCGGCACGCTGCTGACGGGTGTGAACTTCTTCGCGACCATCGTGAAGATGCGTGCGCCGGGCATGACCTACATGCGTATGCCGGTGTTCACCTGGACCATCTTCTGCACGACCGTGCTGATCATGGTTGCCTTCCCGATCCTGACCGTGGCCATGGGCCTTCTGGGTCTGGACCGTTACCTGGGCATGCACTTCTTCACCAATGACGGCGGCGGCAACCAGATGCTCTATCTGAGCGTGATCTGGGGCTGGGGCCATCCGGAAGTGTACATCCTTGTCCTGCCTGCCTTCGGTGCCTTCTCCGAAATCACGCAGACCTTCTCCCGCAAGCCGCTGTTCGGCTACAAGACCATGGTCTATGCGACCGCTTCCATCATGGTCCTGTCGCTGGTGGTTTGGGTTCACCACTTCTTCACCATGGGTGCCGGCCCGAACGTCAACGCGTTCTTCGGTATCATGACGATGGTCATCGCGGTTCCGACCGGGGTGAAAATCTTCAACTGGCTGTTCACGATGTACAAGGGGCGTATCGAATTCCACGCGACCATGTACTGGGTGATCGGCTTCATGATCACCTTCTCCATCGGTGGTATGACCGGTGTCATGCTGGCAATCCCGGCGTCTGACTTCGTTCTCCACAACAGCCTGTTCGTTATCGCCCACTTCCATAACGTGATTATCGGTGGTGTGTATTTCGGTTACGTCGCTGCCATGAACTTCTGGTTCCCGAAGGCTTTCGGCTTCAAGCTGAACGAAGCCTGGGGCAAGCGCGCGTTCTGGTGCTGGTTCGTTGGTTTCTATGTTGCGTTCATGCCGCTTTATGTCCTCGGTTTCGAAGGCATGACCCGTCGTATGAACCACTATGACAACCCCGAATGGCATCCTTGGCTGCTGATTGCTGAAGTGGGTGCGGTTCTGATCGCGCTTGGTATCGTGTGCCAGCTGACCCAGCTGTATGTCTCGATCCGTGATCGTAACCTGGCTGAAAACCGTGACCTGACGGGCGATCCCTGGAACGCACGTACGCTGGAATGGTCCACGTCTTCGCCGCCGCCGTTCTACAACTTCGCCATCCTGCCGGAAGTCCACGAACTGGACGCCTTTGCCCATGACAAGGAAGCCGGTATCGACACGCGTCAGGCCGGTGGCAACTATCAGCCGATCCATATGCCGAAAAACACGGCATGCGGTTTCCTGATCGGTGCCTTCAGCTTCGTGCTTGGCTTCGGTGCGGTTTGGTACATCTGGTGGCTGGCGGCTGTTGGTCTGATCGGTGTCATCGCTACGGTGATCGCCCGTTCGTCCGACAACGACGTCGATTACTATGTGCCGGTGTCCGAGGTGGTTCGCATTGAGCAGGAGCACACCCATAACCTTATGGCAGCACAGGCAGCGGAATAATGGCGCAAAACATGACTGCTGATGCAGCCCATGCCCATGATGAACACCACGAATCTCCCGTGGTGTTCGGGTTCTGGCTGTATCTGATGACGGACTGCATCATCTTCGGTACACTGTTTGCAGTGTTCGCGGTGTTGCGTGACCAGTTTGCCGGCGGTCCGACCGGCCACGAAGTGTTCGAACTTTCGGGTGTTGGCATTGAAACGGCAATCCTGCTGTTCAGCTCCATCACCTACGGTTTCGGCATGATTGCCGCCCATGAGAACAAGGTCAGCACCATGCGGACCTGGCTCGGGGTGACCTTCCTGCTGGGGCTGGGCTTCCTGTTCATGGAAATCCGTGAGTTCTCTCACATGATTGCCGAAGGCAATGGCCCGGATCGCAGTGCGTTCCTGTCCGCCTTCTTCACGCTGGTTGGCACGCATGGTCTGCATGTCACCTGCGGCCTGCTGTGGATGGCTGTCCTGCTGTTCCAGACGGCTGGCAAGACCGAGCTGAATGAACGCATGATCGGCAAGCTGACCTGCCTCAGCCTGTTCTGGCACTTTCTGGATATCGTCTGGATCTGTGTCTTCACCTTTGTCTATCTGATGAGTGTGATCTGATGGCAGACCATATTTCTTCCTCGGGAGAGAGCCACGGGAGTGTAGGGTCTTACCTTACCGGGTTCGTACTTGCCGTTATCCTGACGGTTGCATCCTTCGGTCTGGTGATGTCGCATGCGATGTCACCGGCCGGCACCGGCGGGGCGATTGCCCTGCTGGCGGTGGTGCAGATTGTTGTTCACCTCATTTACTTCCTGCACATGAACGGTTCGTCCGAACAGCGCTGGAACGTCATGGCATTTGTCTTCACGGTGCTTTCGGTCCTGGTCCTTGTGGCCGGCACGATGTTCATCATGCACGACACGGCCATCAACATGATGTCGCGTTAAGCGGTGTCATGTCAGGGTGCGGGGGCAGGGAACTGCCCCCGGGCCAGACGGCATAAAAAAAGACCGGCACGAGCAATCGTGCCGGTCTTTTTTTATGGTGCAACCCGATGGGAAAGGCGGCGATCAGCCTTTCTGGGGTTCGGGGGAAAGCATCTCTTTCTTGTTGGGCTTGTCTTTCCATTCCTCGGCATCGGCCGGGGCGTCGATCTTGCGTGTGATGTTGGGCCACACGGCGGCATATTTGGCGTTCAGTTCGGCCCAGGGGGTCGCACGGTCATCGCTATCGGGGAAGATGGCCTCAGCCGGGCATTCCGGTTCGCACACACCGCAGTCGATGCATTCGTCCGGGTTGATTACCAGAAAGTTTTCACCGGCGTAGAAGCAGTCAACCGGACAGACTTCGACACAATCTGTGAATTTGCAGCGAATGCAGTTTTCGGTGACCACATAGGTCATCGCCTATCTCCGATCATTATTTGTTCGGCCTGCGGCAATAGGCCCGGCCATTAAAAGGGATGAGGTACCGCATGGGGCATGACCTCATCAGGAATGGCGGAAGATATGAGAGTGTTTTCGGGCCGTGGCAAGCCCAAGACGACGGCTAATGCATAATCATGGTCTGTATTGGCCTGTTGGCCACAATATTCAGACAGTTTCCGGAACAATTTCATACAGAAGTTGTGCAAGTGGGGCGGATTGCCGCCGCCCGGCACAGGCCACAACACGTATGACGATCACGGTCTGCCGGTCCGGGGATGGCAGGGTCAGGATATCGCCCACATGCACCTGCGCATGCGCCTTGGTCACGCGCTGGCGGTTGATGCGGACATGGCCGCCTGATGCGATCTTTGCACAGATACTGCGGGTACGACCGAAACGGGCATGAAGCAGCCACAGGTCCAGCCGCTGGGTCATGATGGGATCAGGGGTCTGTGTCATGGCGGTCAAGAGCGATTGAACAGGGTGGCGAGAGCGGCGAAGGGGCTGTCGGCCCGTCGCGGACGCTGGGCTGCCGCCGGTCGCCTGCCATTGCGGGCTGATGCGGTCCCCACGGTTTTTTCCCGGCCGCCATTTTCGTGCTCGGACAGGAATCGGATCATGACCGGGGCGGGTGGCCCGTAGCGGTTGGCCGCCATGGGGCGCGGATGGTACACACGCATGTTCAGCCCTTTCATCACCGCAGGCAGCATTTCGCGTCGTATCCCCAGACGGGACGCCAGGTGGGGCGGTAGCGGTATGGGGGCCCGCCGTGTCATGCGCGCCAGTTCGATGACAAATTTTTCCGCGATATCCAGCCTGATCCGCACTGGTCCCGCATCCAGCCATCCCATCCGGTCCATGAAGGCGGGCGGCAGTGCATCCGGCGGCAGGGTAACGCGCCCCATGGCGGGCAGGGGCGGGCAGGGCATATTCAGGCTGATCGCCACCAGCCAGGCCCGTAGCTGCATGGGGCGTTCCTTCAGGATCGCCGGCATGAACAGGCTGTAGTGTCCCACCCGTACCCCCAGCCGTCTCAACCGATGGATCATGTCATGTCCGGGACGTTCACCGCGATGGAGCGGGGCAACCCCGGCACCTTCCATAAGGCGATGGATGATGCCGCGCAGGTCCGGCGTGCTGGCCACCGCGGCCTGAACGGCAAACAGCGGCGCAAGATGCTCGCGCACGACCTGCCCCAGCCATGTCTGCAGGCGGTTGCGGATTCGTTCGCGCTGGGCATTGTCCAGCAGCGGGTTATCCAGCACCTGTGGGCGCGGCGACAGCAGGTCACTGCCCGGCAGCATCCGCGCAATGGGCATGTCCTGCCACAGGATATGCGCCCCATCGGCGGAAAAGGTGAACTGCTGGTCATCATCCTGCACCAGGGCCGCGACACGGCGCGGGATTTCGCTGCGGACCGCCCGCCGTGCCGCGCGCATGAGCAGGCGCCCGTCTTCCGCATCGCTATGTTCGCCCGCGATCAGGTCCAGCCCGGCAATGCGGCCGACCTCATGGCCTTCGACCACGACATTGCCCTGTGCCGTCACGGCGGAAAGCAGGTTGTCGTGCCCGCCTTCATCCAGCCGGCGGATCAGGGTGGTGGCGCGACGGTCCACAAAGCGCGCGGTCAGCTGTTCATGCAGGACATCGGACAGCCTGTCCTCCGCCTCCCGCGTGCGGGCCTGCCAGTGTTCGGCATTGGCGACCCAGCCGGGGCGGGCGGCGATATAGCTGCACACGCGAATGCCCGCCAGACGCTGCATAAGCGAGTCTATGGTACCTGCCGTCTGGAAAAAATGAGTGATCTGGCTGTCCATCCATGCCGACGGGATGCGGCCATCATGGATCAGGTGGGTAAAGATCCGTCCGCACAGGCGGATATGGCTGTCATCGCCCAGCTTGCGGAAATCGGGTATCTGGCAGCTTTCCCACAACAGGCGCGTCGCGGCGCGGGAATGGACCAGCGGACGGATATCGCTGTTTCCCGACAGCGCGGACAGGGCGAGTACGTCGCTTGCCTCATGCCCTGCGATCAGTTCGACGCGGGGGGAGGGGCGGTTGAGGCTGGACAGCAGCCGGTCGGGAGAGGAGAAATCAAGGTCGCTGTTGCGCCATGCCAGCCGGGTCAGCGGGTCGAAACGGTGTTCCTCCACCGCTTCGGCCAGTTCCTCGGACAGGGGTGGACAGGTTCCGGTGGTGCCGAACGTGCCATCACGCAGCCCGCGTCCGGCGCGGCCCGCAACCTGCGCAATTTCCCCCGCTGTCAGGGGACGGATGCGCGTGCCATCGAATTTGGACAGGCTGGCAAAGGCCACATGGTTGACATCCATGTTCAGCCCCATGCCGATCGCGTCGGTCGCGACGAGGTAGTCAACCTCTTTTTCCTGATACAGCGCCACCTGCGCATTGCGGGTGCGGGGTGAAAGCTGTCCCATGACAATGGCGCATCCCCCCCGCCTGCGGCGCAGCAGTTCGGCAATGGCGTAAACCTCGCCCGCGGAAAAGGCGACAATGGCCGAACGCGGCGGCAGGCGCGTCAGCTTGCACGCCCCCGCATGCGTCAGTTGCGACAGGCGGGGGCGGTGTTCGATTTCGATACCGGGCACAAGGCGGCGGATCAGGTTGCGTATGGTGTCCGCGCCCAGAAACATCGTTTCCGACAGGCCGCGCGCATGCAGCAGCCGGTCGGTAAAGATGTGGCCACGATCGGGATCGGCACAAAGCTGGATTTCATCCACCGCCACGAATTCCACGCGCCGGTCCAGCGGCATGGCCTCCACCGTGCATGAAAACCAGCGTGCCTTTGGCGGGATGATCTTTTCCTCGCCGGTGATCAGGGCGACGGCATGCGCACCCTTCTGCGCCACCATGCGGTCGTAGTTTTCGCGCGCCAGCAGCCGCAGGGGAAAGCCAATGATGCCGCTGGAATGTGAAAGCAGCCTTTCTATGGCCAGATGGGTCTTTCCGGTATTCGTCGGGCCGAGCACCGCCCGGACCAGCATATCGGTATGGGGGCCGGAACCATGTCCGGCCGCTGCGCGATGGGGGCCGCCAGTGCCCGTGGGTACACCCGTCATGAATGCATGCTCCGGCCAAGTGGCGGCAAATGCAAGCAAAACCACATGCCGGCGGCGCTGGGGTGTTGCGTTGCCCGGACAGGGGACGCACCCTGCTGCAAACAGGAATACATACAGGGAAGGGACATGCGATGAACGCGTTGGAAACGCAGGTCTGTCTGGTCGCGGCGGCCGATGTGCGGGACGGGGCCGTGGGCATGGTGCATGCCATCCGCCCCTCGGCACTGGGGGAGATGGACGCAGTGGTGGGTGAAGTGGCGGCCCGCTTTGCCCGTCAGGCCGGTTTTGCCGCCCGGTACGGTCAGGTACAGCTGCTGCCCGGTGTGGATGGCACGGTCACGACGGCCCTGCTGGGCATTGCGGAGCAGACGGATGGCACCGACCCGTTCGTGTTCGGGGCGTTGCCCGACTCGCTGCCTGCCGGATCATGGCGGGTCAGTGCCCCTGCGGATGTGCAGGCAGGCGATATCGCACTGGGTTTCTGTCTTGGCGCCTATCGCATGCCCGCTTTTGGCCGCGACATGGCGCCCGCCGCCCCGCCTGCGCGGCTGGTGGTGGAAGGGGCGGGGCAGGCGGCAGCCAGCATGGCGCGCTGCATCAATCTTGCCCGTTCGCTGATCAATACGCCGCCCAATCTCATGGGACCGGATGATCTGGCCAAGGCGGCCGAGATGGCGCTGGCCCCGCTGGGGGCGGATGTATCGGTCATTCGCGGGGCGCGGCTGGCGCAGGAATTCCCGACCGTACTGCATGTTGGCGCGGGATCGGACCGCGCGCCCTGCGTGGTTGAGGCCCGCTGGCAGGGCAGCACCGCCACCGAGACGGCACCACTGCTGTCGCTGGTGGGCAAGGGCGTGTGTTTCGATACGGGTGGGTATGACCTCAAGCCGCCTTCCTCCATGCTGCGGATGAAAAAGGACATGGGGGGCGCAGCCATCATGCTGGCCCTTGCGCGTCTGGTCATGCTGCGTGACCTGCCTGTCCGGCTGGAACTGCGTCTGGGCTGCGTGGAAAACAGCGTATCGGGCCATGCCATGCGGCCATCTGATGTGGTGAAGACCCGCGCGGGGCTGACGGTTGAAATCGGCAATACCGATGCCGAAGGCAGGCTGGTCCTGTGTGACCTGCTGCACGCGGCCTGCGAACGCCAGCCCGACCTGCTGGTGGATGCCGCGACCCTGACCGGGGCGGCCCGCGTGGCGCTGGGGCCGGATGTGCCGGCCCTGTTCACCAATCATGACGCGACGGGGGCTGTGCTGGTGGCGTCCGGCCTGGCCTGTGGGGACCCGCTGTGGCAGTTGCCGCTGTGGCCGGGGTACCGGAAATGGCTGCGCAGTCCGGTGGCAGATATGAACAATATTTCATCCAAACCCATGGGCGGAGCGATCACGGCGGCACTTTTTCTAGAAAATTTTGTCAAAACTGATGTGCGCTGGGTTCATATCGATACCTACGGATGGAATGATTCGTCACGGCCCGGACGGCCAGAAGGCGGAGAAAGTCTTGGTTTAAGAGCGATTTATGAAGGAATGTTAAAAATATTTAATATCGAGGACAGAATGCATCACTAAAGAAACAATGCCGGATGCGAACTAATTTGGTTGTTGCGACTTATATATGCCGTAAATGCCAATTATATAGGCACAACCAAGACGCACCATTCCAGTCCACCCGATTCCGCATCCATGCGTGCCGGTGTGCAGGCTGATTTCTGACAGGGGATTTCCACCGATGAGCAAGTCATCAGACGCTAATACGGACCAGATGATCAATTCGCTGCGCGACACCATTGTCGCGATGGTCCGCCGTGACGGGCCCGACCTGTCGGCACGCCAGCTGGCCGTGTTCCTGACCTGCTACCTGCGTGGCGACGGCTCGCACACCGTGCGTGGCCTTGCAGCCGAACTGAACGTGTCCAAGCCCGCCATCACCCGCGCGCTGGACCGGCTGAAGGCACTGGATCTGGCTCGCCGCGCGCCGGACCCGATGGACCGCCGTTCCGTGCTGATCAAGCACACGATCAAGGGCAAGGCCTACCTGCGCGACCTGTGCAGCATCGTGAATGAAGCGGCAACGCAGGATAAGGCGGCGGCACCCGTGCGCAAGACCACGCGTACCCGCCGGACCGAGGAACAGCGCCGCGCTGGCTGAGTTACATGAGGGTTCACTTCATGCTGAAACGGACGGAAGGTTTCAATTCCATGCGTATCTCACGACGTCTGGTTGCCCTTGCCATGGTCATCGCGCCGCTTGCGGCTGCGCCGACACTGGCCCGGGCCGCGGAATCATCGCTTGGCACGCCGTCGGGGCATGTCACGATGAAGTTCAAGTCCCTCGATATCGGGGTCGGCCACACGTGGGGCACAGGCAAGCTGGTGTTCCAGAACCACACCTACCGATTCAAGATCGAGGGCGGTTCGCTGGCGGCCGTGGGCTATGCCAACATCAGTGGCCAGGGTGAGGTCTATAACCTGACGAAGGTCAAGGATTTTGAAGGCAGCTATGCCGCCGTCAACGGGGATGTCACGGCCGGGACCGGCGTGGGCGCCGTGCTGCTCAACAATCCCGCTGGCGTCCGTATCCGCCTTGATACGTCCAGTTCCGGTGGCCGCCTGGCCGCCGCGGCACAGGGCATGAAGATTACCCTGCGCAAATAAGATCCGCTGTCAGGACAAAAGCAACAGGGGGGGATGGCCAGCAGGCTGTTCCCCCCTTTTTTTTGCTACCACGACAGGCCGGGCGTACGTCCCACCCGGCGTATGACGGCGGCAATCCAGACAAATTGGATCATGCTGACAGCCAGCACGACCGGGCCGGGGCGGACCCATCCCATGCCCACGACAACCGACCCCATGCCGCCGCACACGGTGCCCGCCCATGTCACGACCGTAATATCGGCGGCCTGCATGCCGCTGCGATGGGCCATCTGGTAGAAATGTTCCCGGTGCGCGCGCATGACGGGACGGTGGCAGCATAGCCGCCGCAGCAGGGTTGCAATGACATCCAGCAGCAGCCCCGACAGCATGAGTGGCATGAGCCATGCCCCATGGGCCAGTTGTGGCATGCCCGCCATGCGCAGGCCCAGCGCCCCCAGCACCAGCCCGCAGCACTGGCTGCCCACATCCCCCATGAATAGCCGCGCATGGGGAAAGTTGAAGGGCAGGAATCCGGCACAGGCTGCGGCCAGGATCAGGGCACTGCCCCATGTTTCCACCCCGCCGCCCGCCAGCATGAACAGTCCCGCCGCGATCACGCCCGCGATCAGCGTGCACCCGCTGGCCAGTCCATTCAGCCCGTCCATGAAATTGATGCAGTTGCACAGGGCCACCAGCCACACGACCCGCAGCCCAAGCCCGTCCGGCGTCAGCGCATGGACCGTCCCGCCAGCCATGTCGCCCCACGCCACCAGCGTGGCGGCTGCAATCTGCGCCCCCAGTTTCCATACGGGCGGCATGGGCTGCATGTCATCGCGCCATGAAAACAGTCCCAGTCCCACCGTGGCCAGCAGCAGCGTCACATCCGTCATGTCCGCATGGCGGTGGCAGATCATCTGGCCCAGCGGCACGCCCACCACGAATACGATCAGGATCGCAAGCCCGCCCCCCTTTGGCACCGGCCTGTCATGGGCGCTGCGTCCGGTCGGGTAATCCAGCACGCGCATCGCGATCACCCGCCGCGACAGCACGGCGGACATCAGGCCCGCCACCAGTAAGAACAGCCCGAAAAAGACGTTTTCGGCATGAAATGAATGGAACATGGTCATGAAAGCTGGAAGGGGCGCATGATCTCTCCTTCTTGCCCTGCTTCTGCTCGGCTATAGGGGGAGGGTGATGGTTACGCAATCCTCAAGCGGCGGCGGCCTGGCGGAGTGTCTGCGTAGGATACGGACACTGGCCGTAAACAGCACCCTTGATACGTTCATGGGCGGGCTTGCCGCAATCGTGGCGACGGGATTGTGCGCCTGTCGTGACATTGCATGGCCATGGTGGGGCCCGCCTGTGCTGGGCATGGCCGCCATCGGGGTCGCGGGCTGGCCGTTCCGGGTGTTCCAGCAGCACTGGCGTTTTGCGGGCCGGTCCGATTACTGGCGGCTGGCGGGCGCGTGCGTGCTGGCAGGCATGGTGGCCACGGGCATGCTTGGCCTGTCGGGTGGGCCGCGCGCGGCGGCGTTTGGCGCGGCGTATGCCATGGCGGCCTTTGTTATCATGGCGGGGGCACGCGCGGGCTACCAGTGCTGGCGGTCCTGTCGCGATGGCCGGGACAGGGGCGACCGGCGTGTGATCCTGCTGGGGGATGGGGAGGACGCCAGCCGGTTCCTCAGCCTCATGCCGGATATGGGCGGTCTGGTCGTGGGCATGGTGGTCGAAGGCCGTCAGCGCCGCCCCGGACGCAGGCTGCGTGGCGTGCCGGTGCTGGGGCAGGTGGCGGACCTGCCTTGTATCCTGTCGGCATTCAGGGCGGAAGATGAACTGCTGCTGGTGGTGGCCGATCCCCGCTTTCGGGGCGAACGTCTGTCTGCTGTCCTGCGGATGGCACAGGAAACCGGCACGCAGGTGCGCTGCATGCCCGATCTGTCCGGTATCGCCGGGGGCGGCATGGCACCGCTGCATCCGGTCAGGCTGTCGGACCTGCTCAACCGTCCGGCTGTTGCACCGGACGGGCAGGGCATTGCCGGTATGCTGCGCGGGCGGCGCGTGCTGATTACGGGGGCTGGCGGGTCAATCGGCAGCGAACTGGCCCGACAGATCGCAGGTTACGCCCCTGATCAGCTGATTTTGGTGGATATTGGCGAATTCCCGTTATGGCAGGTGGATATAGACCTGGCGGAAAAGGCCCCTGACACTACGCGTCACCTTGTCCTGGCCGATATACGCGATGCGGGACGGATGGAGCGTGTATTCGCCCGTTTCCGGCCCGAACTGGTGTTCCATGCCGCAGCGCTGAAGCATGTACCCATGGTGGAGGAAAACCCGTGCGAGGGATTGCTGACCAACGTGACCGGCACCCGCATCGTGGCCGATACCGCCGCCCGGCACGGGGTCAGGGCCATGGTCCTGATTTCGACGGACAAGGCGGTCAACCCCGCCAGTGTGATGGGGGTATCCAAGCGCATTGCGGAAATGTACTGCCAGGCGCTGGATATGGAAGCCCGCAACCGCGACGACGGGCACGCCATGCAGTGCGTGACCGTGCGGTTTGGCAATGTCATGGGATCGACGGGTTCGGTCATTCCCCTGTTCCGCCACCAGCTGGAATGTGGTGGCCCGCTTACGGTAACAGACCCGCGCATGACGCGGTATTTCATGACCGTGTCCGAAGCGGTCGGCCTTGTGCTGCAGGCCAGCGCCCGCGGCACGGGGGGGCGGGCGGATGGCATGGCGGTACTGCTGCGTGGTGGCGGGGTGTTCGTGCTGGACATGGGCACGCCGGTGCGCATTGTCGATCTGGCGCGCCAGATGATCGTGCTGGCCGGTCTGCGGCCCGACCGGGACGTGCAGATCCGCTTTACCGGGCTGAGGCCGGGGGAAAAGCTGACCGAGGACCTGTTTTACAAGCAGGAAATCCTGCAACCCACCGACTGTCCCGGCCTGCGGATGGCAACGCCGCGTACGGTGGACCTTGCGCAGGTCGCCAATATCATGGATGCACTTACATTGGCATGCCGGGATGGTGATGGCGCGCGCGCGCTGGACCTTGTCCGCAGGCTTGTCCCCGAATTTGCCCATAACCCGCATGGTGTGGCCACTCCGGACACAGCGGGGCAGATCGATGTGGAAAGGAATGCATCATGAACGCTCCGGCGGAAGCTCCCATAGGTTTTCTGAACCTGCCCCAGCAGCAGAGCCTGATTGCCAACGAAATCAGGCAGCGTGTCGATGCGGTCATGAAGCACTGCCGCTTTGTCATGGGGCCGGAAGTCACCGAACTGGAAGGCCGGCTGGCCAGCTATAGCGGGGCGGCGCAGTGTGTTGGTGTCTCATCGGGCACGGATGCCATCCAGATCGTCCTGATGGCCGAGGGAATCGGTGCCGGTGACGCCGTGTTCCTGCCCGCCTTCACCTATACCGCCACGGCGGAGGTGCCGCTGGTGCTGGGCGCGACCCCGGTTTTCGTGGATGTGGATCCTGCCACCTTCCAGATCGATCCCGCCAGCCTGCGCAAGCGCATTGCCGATGTCCGCAAGGCCGGAAAGCTGCGCCCGCGCGCGGTGATCGGCGTGGACCTGTTTGGCCAGCCCGCCCCATGGCCCGAACTGCGCGCGATCGCGGCGGAGGAGAAGCTGTTCCTCATGGCCGACTGCGCGCAGGCATTCGGTGCGACGCTGTCGGGCCGCAGGCTGGGGCGGGAGGCGGTGGCAACCACCCTGTCCTTCTTCCCTTCCAAGCCGCTGGGTGCGTATGGCGATGCAGGCGGCATCCTGACCGATGATCCCGAACGGGCCGAACTGTACCGTTCGCTGCGCACGCATGGCGAAGGCAAGACCCGGTACGAGGTCCTGCGCACCGGCATGAATGCGCGGCTGGACACCATTCAGGCCGCGATCCTGCTGGCCAAGCTGGATGTGTTTGACATGGAACTTGAACGCAGGCGCGCCATTGCCGATGCGTATGACGCGGGTATTACGGGCCGCGTGATCCCGCCCGCGCGCGTGGCAGGCAGCCATGGTTCATGGGCAATCTATTCCGTGCTGACGAAAGGGGCGGAAGACCGCGCCGCCCTGCAGCACAGGCTGAAAAGCCATGGCGTGGCGTCGGCCATCTATTACCCGCTTCCGCTGCACCAGCAGCCTGCCTATGTCGCCGCCCATGATGGCGTGGCGCTGCCGGTGTCGGAAGACCTGTCGCGCCGGATCATGGCGCTGCCGCTGCATGCGGAACTGTCGGATCATGACGTGGGCCGGGTCGTTGCGGCCGTGCGTGCATAAGGAGATCATACGCAAATGAGACGCGAGACAGCCCTGCTGATCGGGTTCCTGGTTATCACGATCGGTACGGCGGCGGGGTTGTGGCTTATCGCCCTGCCCAATTTCCGGCCACTCAGCTTTCCCACCATGGAAACGGGCACCATTGCCGTGGGGCCGATGCGCAGGGAGCGCACGCTGACGGCGGCACAGGTCCATACGCTCAATGACTGGCTGCAGGCCCATACCGCAGGCTGGGGCCCGCTGGGGCAGACCCCGCCATCCAGCGGGGATGCGGTGCTGGAAATGCAGGTCGAGCACAAGGGCCAGCAGCCAGCCGGTGATCCGGCAGTCCCCTACCGCATCACGCTGTGGACCGGCATCAGCGCCGCTGACTGGAACAACACCGTGTTTGTCGAGGAACGGCCCGGTGCGGTCATCCGCTTCCACCATTTCAAGGACAAGGACTTCAACGCCCTGCGCGACCTGGTCAACCAGTACGACTATCCCCGGTCTGCCTTTCCATGAGCCCGGTGCGTGCGGATACGGCAGGTCTGATCTTTGATTGTGACGGCACGCTGGTCGACAGCCTGCCGTTATACCGCGAAGGCTGGATCGCGGCCCTTGAGGACGCCATAGAACAGAACGTGCCGCCCGAATGGTTCCACGGCCATGGCGGCATGTCCGAACACATGGTGCTGGATATTGTCGAGGCCAGACTGGGCCGCAGCGTGAACCGCGACGGCATCATTTCACAAGCGCGCGACAGCATGCTGCGCAGGCTGCATGTGCTGCGTGAAATTACCGTGGTGGCGGACATTGCCCGCCAGTACCATGGCCGCCTGCCCATGGCGGTGGCATCCAACGGGTCACGGCAGATCGTGTCCGCCTGCCTGCGCCACCTTGGGCTGGAACGGCTTTTTGATGCCATCATCACCATAGATGACGTGGAAAACCCCAAGCCCGCGCCGGACATGTTCCTGCTGGCGGCGGGCCGGCTGGCGCTGCCGCCTGCGTCATGTCTGGTATTCGAGGATAGCCGCGAGGGCATGCTGGCCGCCACCCGCGCGGGCATGGCGCATGTGGATGTGAATACGCTGCTGCCCTGAAGAAGACGGCGCGGATGAATGCACAACGGGGACGGGAGTATGATCTCCCGTCCCCGTTTTTATTCAGAAAATGCTTCAAGGTAATCAATTATACCCGTTCGTTGTCCTTCAGCTTGGGGGTGGCGCGGTCAGCGGTCGCCAGCAGGGCCGCCGTCAGCGGAGAGGCCAGGATAAGCCCCGGAATGCCGAGGATGGTGCCAAAGATCGTCTGGGACAGGATGGTCAGCCCCGGTGGCATCTTGACCGCGTGGCGCTGGATCAGCGGGGCCATGACATTGCCCTCGAAAAACTGGATGGCGGCATACAGGCACAGCACCATGACCCCTTCGCGCGTGCCCTGTGACAGGCCGATCAGCACGGCGGGCACCGCGCCGACGAACGCGCCGATATAAGGAATGAAGTTGGCCATGCCCGCCACGACTCCCAGCGCCAGCGCCAGCGGCACGCCAATGCACCACAACCCGATGAAGGACAGCAGTCCCACCACGGTCATGTCCAGCGCCTGTCCCGCCGTCCATGCCCACAGGGTGCGCCCTGCCGTCAGCAGCAGTTCGCGCGATGTGTGGCGGTATTCATGCGGGATCAGCCGCAGCATGCCATTGACATACAGTTCGGGTGATATGGCGAAATACAGCCCCGCGATCAGGATGACCGCCAGCGTGCCCGCAGCCCCGAACGCGGAGGAGACGAAACCGGTCATGGACCCGGCCAGTGATCCGAACCCGCTGCTGCTGGCGGCCTGTTCATTCCCCCCCAGCGTCGTGGGCAGGTTGTCAAGGATCATGCGCCCGGTGGAGGAATGGCCCATGCTGTCACGCAGGTTATGGGCCTGCTCGCTCAATGCTGTGCGCAGTTTTACGGCCTGTTCCGATATCTCTGGCCCGCTGCTCCAGATCAGTCCGGTCAGCGCGCCGATTATGACCACGACCACCGCCGTAAGCGACAGCCAGTAGGGCATGCGCGTGTGGCGTTCCACAACGCCTGCAAGGTTGTGCAGGATCACGGCAACAAGGGTCGCGGCGAAAATGACCATCAGCACGTCACCCACCACCCAGATCAGCATGACCACGATGGTGATGACCAGTGTCAGCCGCAGCAGGGCATAGATGCGCGCCAGCTGCTGGGCGCGGGGATCGGGGATTTCGTCTTTTTTCGGGGCAGGTCGGGAAGCAGGGGCGTCAGGCGTGGGATCCAGCGGGGAGGAGGCGGTCATCTATATGTCCGTATGGTGGCCATGAAAGGGGCTGCGTGGAACGTGAACGCCAGCACAGCCGCAGCCGGGATAACGTCCGGGAAGGGGTATGGATTGCGTTGTCCTAAAATTCCACTAACTGGCGGCAGGCCAGAACGTGGGGTCCCGCGGGTGCATTCCCTTCGTGACCGTTTAAGGCGTAAGCCAATATCTGCTGTCGGAAAAGGGCGGACATGTGAGTACTCCAGATATTTCTTCATCGCATCCGGTCCCGCCCGTACGGTCCGGGGGGGCAGGATGGGCAATGGCTGTCGCCACCTTTGCCATAGGCACGGGGGAGTTCGCATTGATGGCGATGCTGCCCGGTGTCGCCCGTTCGCTGGGCGTGTCGGTCCCGGTGGCGGGGCATGTCATCAGTGCCTATGCGGTGGGGGTGGTGATCGGTGCCCCACTGGCCGCCCTGATCGGCGCGCGCCTGTCGCGCTACCGGCTGCTACTGGCGCTGCAGGCCATGTTTGTCGTGGGCAATGCGGCATCGGCACTGGCGCCGGGTTACGGGACGCTGCTGGTCATACGTTTCCTGACCGGGTTGCCGCATGGGGCCTTTTACGGTGTGGCGGCGCTGGTGGCCGCGGGCATGGCCGACCCCGCGCGACGGGGACGGGCGGTAGCCGGTGTATTCGTGGGGCTGACGGTCGCCCATGTCGTCGGGGTGCCGCTGGTGACATGGGCGGGGCAGATGCTGGGCTGGCGGGCGGTTTACGCCTTCATCGCGGTCATGGAACTGCTGGCCCTTGTCATGATCGCGCGCACGGTGCCCATCGTGGCGCCCGATCCGCAGGGTTCGCTGTGGCGTGAACTGGGTGCGCTGCGGCGACCGCAGGTATGGTTCACGCTGTCGACGGGGGCGATCGGGTTTGGCGGCATGTTCTGTGTCGGCACCTATCTGTCCACGGTATTGCTGGGCGTGACCGGCGTGCCTGCCTATGTCGTGCCGCTGGCGCAGTCATTGTGGGGCGTGGGCATGGTGGCGGGCAACATGGCCGGTGCCCGGCTGGTGGATATCAGCCCCACGCTGGCGGTGGTGGTGACGCTGGCGGCCAGCACCATCATGCTGTGCCTGTTTTCCGTATGCGCGGAAAGCATGGTGCTGGTGTTGATCGTAACCAGCCTGATGGGCGGCATCATTGCCCTGCTGCCCGCGTTGCAGACCCGGCTTATGGATGTGGCGGCCGATGCGCAGGGGCTGGTGGCGGCGCTGAACCATTCCGCCGTCAACGTGGCCAATGCATTTGGCGCGTGGCTGGGCGGGGCGGTGATTGCCGCAGGCTATGGTGCGCAGGACGTGGGATGGGTCGGGGCCGGGCTGTCGGCCGCGGGGCTGGCGATTTTCTTGACCGGACTGCTGGTGCAGCGTGCGGGAGCGCGTGGCCCGGTCTAGGTCAGGAATTTGCTGCTGGCAGAATGCGTGACCCATGATGAATGGCGGGGCGAATGCGGCATATTGCCACCTGGGTTATCCCATCGCGCGCAATGCCCCGCCATCAGGCTGCTTTCAGGCAGTCTCCGGAAAAATGTCGGTCGTCCCGGAGTGGTCAGGGATGATGTTATTTCGATGGGGTATCCGGTTGTGCTTCGGTCGCGGGGGTGACGCTGGCGGCTTCCTGCTGCACGCGGTCAAGCAGGGCGCGGGCTTCTGATGGGGCGATAATGTCATCGAACGGGACGACTGTGGAATTTTCGGATACAAACAATACTTTAAATGGCTGATCTGAACTGGCTATTTTTTCCAGAAGTTCCTTGCTGATGGGGAAGGCTGCATTTGTTTCGTAATGGCAGTCCGGACTGACGCGGCCCGCATAGACATTCGCTCCATCGCAGCTTGTTTCGTTATCAATATTGGTGACATTGGTATATTTTTTGACGCCATCTTCGGTGTATTCCATATGCTGATATGCAACGCCGCCAATATCTGTATCAATACCTAAATAATAATTTGCCGATCTATCGCTTTTTTTAATAACAGAGTAAAGAAATGAAGTAAGGTCAACTGTTAATACTTTGTTATCTCCAAAATGATCCCAGTTGTGACCATTGTTGTATAATTTTTCCTGACTGACTATCGCGGTTTTTGACCATGGCTGGTTGGTTACGGTTGTTTTCGCCTGTATCTGTTCCTCGGACATTTTTGATAGGTGCCTGTATTTTATGCCTTCCTTGGCAACAGTACCGTAACATCCCGCAAGAAGCGCACATAAGACGCTGGATGAAATGAGGGAACTGACTTTTTTCATTTTATGACAGCCTGCATTTGTAACTGTTTGTATCTCCCTGTATCTGAAAATTTCCAGCACTACTATTGACGTCTGGTAATATCTTCAATGTCTGTCTGCCGCGTAATTGAGATCAGCCGATATGCCTGACTTCAGTCCATGCAACGGGCAGGGAGAAGATGACGACATGACCGTATTTGGGTCGCATCCGCGCGGCCTTTACCCCACCCGGATCATGAATGCGGTGAACGAATCCGGAAAAAACGGCCGGTGCGTCAATCATATGGAATGCAGCGCGCGCGGGGATCGAGACATCTCAGTCCGATATGATGACGCAGTTCCGCAGGCGATGGCATTGCATGGCAGGATGGCACGTTCACCACGTAAGTCGGATTTCTGGTCCGCCCGCACGCGCCTGCCCGTGAATGACTTCATCAGGCAGGCGCGTGGATGGGGAGGCGGGCCTATTCCGCGCTGGCGGCCTCCAGTTCCGTTTCCGCTGCCAGCCAGTCTTCTTCCGCCCGGTCGTGTTCGCGTGCAATGGCGGCAAGGCGGGTGTTCAGTGCGGTGACTTCATCCGCCTTGCCGCTTTCATACAGTTTGGGGTCCGCCAGACGGGCTTCCAGCTTCGCGCGCTCGGCCACCAGTCTGGCCATAAGCTGTTCGGCATCGCGGATGCGTTTGCGCAGGGGGGCCGTGGCCTTGCGGGCTTCGGCGCGTTCGCGACGGTCATCGCGTTTTGGGGCCGCGGCAGGACGGGCGGGGTCGTTGTTCGAGACTGCCCGCGCCCGTTCGGTCAGCCAGGTGCGGTATTCCGCCATGTCGCCCTCGAACGGGCGGACCGTGCCATCGCCCACCAGCCACAGCCGGTCGGCCACCAGTTCAACCAGATGTGGGTCATGGCTGATCAGCAGGACCGCGCCCTCGAATTCCGCCAAAGCCCGGATCAGCGCGTCACGTGCGTCAAGGTCAAGGTGGTTGGTCGGTTCATCAAGGATCAGCAGGTGCGGCGCATCGCGCGTGGCCAGTGCAAGCAGCAGGCGCGCCTTCTCCCCCCCCGACAGGTCGCGCGTGGGCGTTTCCGCGCGTTCCGCGTCCAGACCGAAACGGGCAAGCTGCGCGCGCACGGCGGGTGGGGTGGCGTCGGGCAGGGCGCGGGCCATGTGGTCCACCGGGGTCTCATCGGGACGCAGTTCCTCGGCCTGATGCTGGGCGAAATAGCCGACCTTCAGCTTCGGGCTGTGCTGGATCGTGCCTGACCGGGGTTCCAGCCGCCCCGCCACCAGCTTGGCAAAGGTGGATTTGCCGTTGCCGTTCGCCCCCAGCAGGGCAATCCGGTCTTCCATGTCGATACGCAGTGACAGGTTGGACAGGATGGTGTGATCGCCATAACCGGCTGAAACCCGGTCCATCACCAGCATGGGCGGCGGCAGGGGGGAGGGTTCGGGAAAGGAAAAGTGGCTGGGCGTATCTTCCACCACGCTGTCGATCTGCGGCAGTTTTTCCAGCGCCTTGATGCGGGCCTGCGCCTGTTTGGCCTTGGTGGCCTTGGCACGGAAACGGTCCACGAAGGACTGCATGTGCGCGCGCTTGGCGGTGATGCGTTCGGCCATGCGGGCCTGCTGCAGCGCCTGTTCGGTGCGGATGCGCACGAATTCCTCATACCCGCCCGGCGTCAGTGTCAGCCTGCCGTGGTCCAGATGGGCGATGGCGTCCACCGCGCGGTCCAGCAGCCCCCGGTCATGGCTGACGATCAGCGCCGCCCCCGAAAACCGCGCCAGCCAGTTTTCCAGCCAGATCGTGGCCTCAAGGTCCAGATGGTTGGTTGGCTCATCCAGCAGGAGCAGGTCGGGGTTAAGGAACAGCGCCGTGGCCAGGGCCACGCGCATGCGCCACCCGCCCGAAAAGTCCGATACCGGGCGGGTCTGTGCCTGCGCATCGAACCCCAGCCCGGACAGGATGGCGGCCGCCCGCGCCGGGGCGCTGTGGGCGTCGATCGCCAGCAGGCGTTCATGGATGTCGGCAATGCGGGCGGGGTCGGTCGTGGTTTCGGATTCGCGCAGCAGGTCCGTCCGTTCGGTATCGCCCGCCAGCACCGTGTCCAGCAGCGAGCCATAGCCCGTGGGTGCTTCCTGCTTGATCCGTGCCATGCGCGCGCGCGCCGACATGTGGATCGTGCCGCCATCAGGTGCGATATCCCCCGCGATCGCGGCCAGAAGGGTCGATTTGCCCGCCCCGTTGCGACCGACCAGACCGATCTTGCGGCCCGGATCAATGCTCAGGCTGGCGCCATCAAGCAGGGTGCGGCCTGCGATGCGCAGGGTCAGATCGGATATGACGAGCAGGCTCACGGGCGGAAAACTCCGGCAATATGGGGTGCATGGCTGGTTTCGTGCGGGTTGTACCTACCAGTCTGCGGCGATATGCTCTAGATGGCGCTTGTAAGGTGATGTCGGCTTATGTCCAATGCCGCCTCGTATATTTCAGAACCCGTTTGAAAGGAGCTGTCCCATGGCAGTCGAACGTACCCTCTCGATCATCAAGCCCGATGCGACCCGCCGTAACCTGACCGGCAAGATCAATGCCGTGTTCGAAGGCAATGGCCTGCGCATCGTCGCCCAGAAGCGCATCCAGCTGACCAAGGCGACTGCTGGTGCGTTCTATGAAGTGCACAAGGAACGCCCGTTCTACAACGACCTGGTGTCCTTCATGATCTCCGGCCCGGTCGTGGTGCAGGTTCTCGAAGGTGAGAACGCTGTCCTGAAGAACCGCGA
Source organism: Komagataeibacter sp. FXV3 (assembly GCF_015155755.1). Lineage (GTDB taxonomy): Bacteria > Pseudomonadota > Alphaproteobacteria > Acetobacterales > Acetobacteraceae > Komagataeibacter. Next base: position 29,266 of record NZ_VWPI01000161.1, read on the forward strand.
AGTGATGGGTACCACCGACCCGAAGAAGGCCGAAGCCCACACCATCCGTGCGCAGTTTGCCGAAAGCATCGAAGCAAACTCCGTCCACGGTTCCGACAGCCTTGAAAACGCGAAGAACGAGATTTCCTTCTTCTTCGCTGGCACGGAAATCCTGCCCTGATCCTTATGGATCATGGTGGCGGGGGCCTGGGTCCCCGCCAATGGAAAAGCCGGCCCCTGGGCCGGCTTTTTTCATGTCTGGGGGTTGTATCGCGCAAATCATCAGGACGCCGCCCTTTTGAAAAAAGGCGGCACCCAAAAACTTTTGTTCTTGTCCGTGATCAGACCGACAGCAGGCAGTCTGATGCGGTTGCGGCAGGTGCCCCGTCGGGAACCAGCACGCGGTGCAGGGCGGCAGGATACAGGCGATGTTCCTGCCGCAATACACGCGTGCCCAGCACATCGGGCGTATCATCGGCCAGTACGGGCACGGCGGCCTGCCCGATGATGGGGCCTTCATCCATGCCTTCCGTCACCCAGTGGACGGTGCAGCCATGGATGCGCGCACCACTTTCCAGTGCCCGTTCATGCGTATGCAGCCCGGGATAGGCCGGTAGCAGGCTGGGATGGATGTTCAGCATCCGTCCCGCCCATGCCGTGGTCAGGAATGGCGTCAGCAGGCGCATGTAGCCCGCAAGGCAGACATATTCCACGCCCGCCGCGCGCAGGGCCGCATCCAGCGCGCGTTCATGCGCGGGCCGGTCGCGGGGGTAGTCGCGGTGGTCAATGGCCTGTGTCGCAAGGCCGGCGTCCCGCGCGACTTCCAGTCCCGGCGCATCGGGGTTGTTGCTCAGCACCAGGGCGATGCGGGCGGGATAATCGTCGCGGGCGCACGATTCGATCAGCGCGCGCATGTTGCTGCCGCGCCCGCTGATCAGGATGGCGATGGGTGTCTTGTGGATCACGGGTCGGTTCAGTCGCGCAGTTCGGGCAGTTCGTCAAAGCTCAGCGTGGCCGGGCTGTCGGGGCTTTCGCCCTGCGTGATCGTGCCGATGACAAAGGCCTGCTGCCCGCGCGCGCTCAGGCGCGCCATGGCGGCATCAGTGTCCCGCACCACCAGCACCATGCCCACGCCGCAGTTGAAGACGCGCAGCATTTCCTCGGTCGTGACATTGCCGGTGCTGGCCAGCCACGGGAACACCGGCGGGATCGGCCATGCCGTGCCATCGACCACCGCCCGCACGCCCTTGGGCAGCACGCGCGGCAGATTGCCCGGCAGGCCGCCACCCGTAATGTGGGCTGCCCCCACCAGCAGTCCGGCACGGTGCAGGTCCAGCACGGGGTGGACATACAGCGTGGTGGGCGTCATCAGCGCCTGACCCAGTGTCTGGCCATCGGCAAACGGGCAGGGCGCGTCCCATGCCAGCCCGCTGCGGGTTACGATATTGCGCACCAGCGAGAAGCCATTGGAATGCACACCCGCCGATGGCAGGGCGATCAGCGTGTCACCAGGGCGGATATCACCGGGCAGCAGCGCCGTGCGTTCCGCAGCCCCCACCGAGAACCCGGCAAGGTCGTAATGGCCGGGCGCGTACATGCCCGGCATTTCCGCCGTTTCCCCGCCTACCAGCGCGCAGCCGGAATCGGCGCAGCCCCTGGCGATTCCGCGCACCACCTTGGCCGCGTCCTCGATGGACAGCTTGCCGGTGGCGAAATAATCCAGAAAGAACAGCGGTGTCGCCCCCTGTACCACCAGGTCGTTGACGCACATGGCGACAAGGTCGATGCCCACCGTCTCATGCAGTCCGCTTTCAATGGCGATCATGAGCTTGGTGCCCACGCCATCGGTGCAGGAAACAAGGATGGGGTCGGAAAAACCGGCCGCCTTCAGGTCGAACAGCGCCCCGAAACCGCCAAGGCCGCCCATGGTGCCGGGGCGGTCCGTGGCCCGGGCCGCGGGCTTGATGACTTCGACAAGCGCATCACCGGCTTCAATATCCACCCCGGCATCCCGGTAGGTGGCGCCGGACGGGGTGGCGGAAGACGCGTTGGGCGGGCAG
>NZ_VWPI01000162.1 GCF_015155755.1 Komagataeibacter sp. FXV3
GCCTTTTTTCCGTAATCAAACTATCACTTTCCCGGACTCCCGCATGCGGGCTATGAAAACCGTCATGCGGGACCGGGGTCAGAGGGACTTCCGGCCTTCTTACGTCAAGGCGGGGCAACGCACAAAGCGGTGGTTGAGCGCACGAAGCTGAAAACGGATGAAAATGCGGTTGCGGGCGTGATCGGGCAACTGGTGTTGCCGTTTGCCCACACGCCCCGCTTCGCCGCGGGGGATTTTGTCTTTTCCGCCTCCAACGCGGCCGCGCGCAGCTGGCTGCTTGGCCCGACCCCGTGGCCCGAGCGCAGGCTGGCGCTGTGGGGGGCGGCCGGAACGGGCAAGACTCACATGCTGGAAATATGGGCGCACATGCATGATGCGGTGCTGCTTCATGGCGGTAGCCTGTCGCATGCCCATGTCACGGCGCTGTTCGCAGCCCGCGCCACCGGGGTGCCGGTCATGGCCATGGCGGTGGACCGGGCCGATGAATGCGCAGACGAACGCGCGCTGCTGCACCTGCTGAACACGGCGCGTGAACAGGGGATCGCATTGCTGCTGGGCGGGCGCACGTCACCGGCGCGCTGGCCGGTGGCATTGCCCGACCTGGCAAGCCGGCTGCGGGCGACCATGGCGGTGGCCATACGCCAGCCCGGTGACGGGCTTTTGCGCGTGCTGCTGCTGCGCCTGCTGGCCGAACGCCAGATTGTCGTATCGCAGCCGGTCGTGGAATGGCTGCTGCGCCACCTGCCGCGCACGGCAGTGGCCATGCAGGAAGCAGTGGACCGGCTGGACCATGCCGCCCTTGCATCCGGCCGCCCCGTGACCCGCGCCCTGGCCACGCGCGTGCTGGCCGACATGCTGATGGGGGACACCATGGCGGCCACGGATATGGAACCCGGCGCCTGAACGGGCAGCCTGCTCTGGCCAAGTGGCGTGTCGCTGGCCTAGGGTCGTATGCAACAAGGAATATTACCCCCGAACGGGAGATCGAATCCATTGGCCAGAACGCCACGCAAAGCCCCTGACGGTACTGCCCCCAAGCCCCGTACCCGCACACGCAGCCGCAAGGCCGCGACCGGGCGACAGGTCGCGGTGCGCACGCCGGTGGAACCCATGCCCGACGCCACGTCGCCCAAACGCTTCATCAACCGTGAACTGTCGTGGCTCGATTTCAACCAGCGCGTGGTGGATGAAGCCGACAACCCCCGCAATCCGCTGCTGGAACGCGTGCGCTTCCTGTCGATCAGCGCCAGCAACCTTGATGAATTCTATTCCGTGCGCGTGGCGGGGCTGGTGGGGCAGGTGCGTGAGGGGCTGGTCAAGACCTCGCCTGACGGGCTGACGCCACAACAGCAGCTGTCCGCCGTGCGCGAACGCACCGGCCGCCTGCTGCAGGAACAGCAGCGCATCTGGCGCGACCTGCAGCGTGAACTGGAGGGCGCGGGCATTGTCGTATGCGACGAAATCTCCTTTACCGAAGAAGAACAGGCCTGGCTGGAAAACTGCTTCATGGAACGGGTCTTTCCCGTCCTGACGCCATTGGCCATCGACCCCGCCCATCCGCTGCCCTTCATCCCCAACATGGGCATTGCGCAGGCCCTGCGGCTGATGAACGCCGAAACCGGGCAGTTCGTGATGGAGGCGCTGATCCTGCTACCCGCGCGGATCGAACGTTTCATCCGGCTGCCTGACGCGCTGTCGCCGCCGGGGGTGACGCGCTTCATCCTGCTGGAACGCCTGATTGTCATGTGCATCGACCGCCTGTTCCCCGGCCTTGTGGCGGGGGACTGGGGCGTGATGCGCGTGGTGCGCGACACGGACGTGGAATTCGAGGACGAGGCCGAGGATCTGGTCCGTTCGTATGAAAGCGCGCTCAAGCGCCGCAGGCGCGGCGTGGTGATCCACCTCGATATCGAATCCCGCATGCCCGAGGACCTGGCCCGGTCAATGGCCGAAGGGCTGGCCCCGCCACCGGATGAGGTGTTCGTGCAGTCCGGGCTGATCGGGGTGGTGGACCTCAAGCAGCTGATCGTTGATGACCGGCCCGACCTGCTGTTCCCGCCCTATACCCCACGCTTTCCCGAACGGATCGTCGATTGTGGCGGGGACTGCTTTGCCGCCATCCGTGCGCGCGACATGATCGTCCACCACCCGTTCGAAAGCTTTGACGTGGTGGTGCAGTTTTTGCGGCAGGCGGCCATTGACCCGGCCGTGGTGGCGATCAAGCAGACGCTGTACCGCACGTCGCGCGACAGTCCCATCGTCAAGGCCCTGATCGAGGCGGCAGAGGCCGGCAAGGCCGTGACCGCCATGGTGGAACTGCGCGCCCGTTTTGATGAGGAAGCCAATATCCGTCTCGCCCGCGCGCTGGAAGCGGCGGGCGTGCAGGTGGTCTTCGGTTTTTCCGACCTCAAGACACACGCCAAGCTCAGCCTTGTCGTGCGGCGTGAGGGCGGCGCGTTGCGTTCCTATGCCCATTTCGGCACCGGCAATTATCACCCGATCACGGCGCGGATTTACACCGATCTGTCATTCTTCACCTGCAACCCGGAACTGGTGCGCGATTCGGCGCGGCTGTTCAATTACATGACCGGCTATGCCGTGCCCGCGCGGATGGAGGCGATCGCGTTTTCGCCCGTGACCATCCGCCGCACGCTGGAAGACCTGATTGCGGGTGAAATCGCCCATGTGCAGGCAGGGCGTCCGGGGCAGATCTGGCTCAAGATGAACTCCCTGGTGGATCCCGACCTGATCGACCGGCTGTATGCCGCGTCATGTGCCGGGGTGAAGGTCATGGCGGTGGTGCGGGGCATCTGCTGCCTGCGGCCCGGTGTGCCGGGACTGTCGGAAAACATCCGCGTCAAGTCGATCGTGGGACGGTTTCTGGAACACGCGCGCATCTATGCCTTTGGCGACGGGCACCGCCTGCCCGGCAGGCAGGCAAAGCTGTATATCTCATCGGCGGACTGGATGCAGCGCAACATGGACTGGCGGGTGGAAAGCATGGTCCCCATGCTGGACCCGCAGGTACATGCCCGCGTGCTGGACCAGATCATGATGATCGACCTCAAGGACAACCTGCAGTCATGGATTCTACAGCGCAATGGTGTATGGCGGCGTCTGGAGCCGGGGCGCAGGCCATTTTCGTCGCATGAATATTTCATGGAACATCCGGTTCACGCGGGGCGTGGCGCCACGGCGGGGGAAGCCCCGATCCGGGTCAGCGCGTCGCAGCCATGGCATGCGGAACAGACTATTGAGGACTGAGGATTACGGTATGGGTGCGGTCATGGCATTATGGGCGGACGACGTATGGGGCCGGATGTGACGGTAAATGGCGGGTTTCGCCGTTCGGCGGTCATAGATCTGGGATCGAATTCTGTCCGGCTTGTGGTGTTTGACGGGATTTCACGCAATCCGGCCCCCATTTTCAATGAAAAGGTGGTCCTGCGGCTGGGACGGGGCCTGAACGCGACGGGGCGCCTGAATGAAGAAGCCGTACCGCTGGCGATGGAGGTCATGGCCCGTTTCAACGCCATTGCGCGCGGGATGGAGGCAAGCCCCTTTGAGGTACTGGCCACAGCCGCCGTGCGGGACGCCAGCAACGGGCCGGAATTCGTGGCGGGGCTGAAATCACGCCTGCCCGGTGTGCCGATCCGTATCCTGAGCGGGGAGGAGGAAGCCGATTATTCCGCCACCGGCGTGCTGTGCGGCATACCGGACGCCAACGGCCTGGTGGCTGATATCGGCGGCGGGTCGCTGGAACTGATCCGGCTGGAAAACGGGCGCAAGCTCAATGCCTGCACGCTGCCGCTGGGTGTGATCCGGCTGAACGACCGGGCTGATGGCGACCTTGCCCGCGCACGTGCGCTGGTGGATGAGGATCTGGCCCGCGTGGGCTGGCTGGATGATGTGCAGGATCAGGATCTTTACCTGGTGGGCGGCGCATTCCGCGCGCTGGCGCGCATGCAGATCGCGCGCACGGCCTATCCGCTGAATATCGTCCATCTCTATCGTCTTGCCCCTGATACAGGGCGGGAAATGGCGGACTGGATCATCGGCGCGGGCAAGCGGTCGCTTGAACGCCTGCCCGGCGTGCCGCGCAAACGGCTGGAGGACGCGCCCTATGCCGCGACCGTGCTGCGCAGGCTCATGCGGCGTACGCGTTCGACGGGGCTGGTGTTCTGCGTCGATGGCCTGCGCGAAGGGTGGTACATGCGCAATGTTGCCGCAAGCGTTGCCGATAACGACCCGCAGGATGCCGTGGCGCGGGAAATGTGCTGCATGCTGGGCCGCAGCGTGACCCTGCCGGAACGGCTGGCGGAATGGACCGCGCCCCTGTTCCCCGATGAGGGACATGTGGCGACCCGCCTGCGCGGGGTTGCGTGCTGGCTGTCGGATGTGGGCGCGCATGACCACCCCGAATACCGGGCGGAACAGACCTATCTGCGTATCCTGCGTATGCAGGGCGTGGGCTTTACCCATCAGGCCCGGGCGTTCCTGTCGCTGACGCTTGCGGTGCGGTACGGGGCCGATCTATCGGTGGCGTACCTGCAACCATCGCGCCAGTTGCTGGATCAGGTGCAGTTTGGCCGTGCCGTGGCATTGGGGCAGGCGTTGCGGCTGGCCTATACCGTCAGTGGCGGGACCGAGGCGCTGCTGGATGGCACCCGGCTGGAATGTGAGGACCGCATCCTGTCCCTGCATTTTGCGCCGGGCCGCGATGTGGTGCAGGGCGAAAGCGTGCGCCGCAGGCTGGAACGCCTGGGCAGTGCACTGGATATGACGGTCCGGATCCGCGACCACTGATCTGTCTGGCGCTGGAAAACAATAAAAGTTTTTGGTGAAGCTTTTTTCAAAAAAGCTTCAAAGGAATGCTGCCTTTTTGAAAAAGGAGGCATCCAGAAAACTTTTTTGTAATTTGCACGATGGCGCAAAGACGGGCTTTTCAGACGGTCTCTTCAGGCCATGGGCAGGACATAACGCGACATGGGCATACGGCATGGACACATGCGCGACCTGCTGCTGATCCGGGGCGGGACGGTGGTGACGGCGCAGGCGTCGTTTCGGGTTGACGTACTGTGCGGCGGCGAGGGCGAGATCCTGGCCGTTGGCCCCGATCTGGACAGACCGACCGGCGGCATGGTGGTGGATGCGGGGGGGCTGCTGGTCCTGCCCGGCGGGGTGGACCCGCAGACCGGCATTGGCGCGGATGAAACAGGCTTTGCCCGCACGGTGGCGGCGTTGTCTGGTGGCACCACCACCATACTCGACACCATGCGTCCCGACGGTGGCGGACTGGACGCGGCATGGCGGGACTGGCGGCATGCCGCACGCCATGCCCATGTCGATGTCGGGCTGCATATGGCGCTGCCCGGTGCTGGTGCATCCGCTCTACAGTGCATGGATGAACTGGTGGCGGACAGGGGGGTGAATGCCTTCCACCTGTCCATGGCGGACGGACTGTCTGATCATGATATTCTGCAACTGACCCGCCATGCCGCCGATCGGGGCGCCCTGTGCATGATCGAGGCCCAGAATGCACAGGCCGTGGCCTATCTGCGGACGGAACTGGATCATGCAGGCATTGCCGGCAACGAGGCCTGCCTGCTGTCCGCCCCGCCGCAGGTCGAGGGTGAAGCGGTGGGCCGTGCCATCATGCTGGCGGGACTGGCCGGTGGGCCGGTGCATGTGGGGCCGGTATCCACCATTGGCGCCACGGACATCCTTGCGCATGCGCGCCTGCGCGGGCAGCGGGTGGAGGGGCATGTGCTGGCCCCGCACCTGGTGGTGGATGAAGCGGTCTATGATCCCGAAGGCGACGTGGCCCCGGATCCCTACATTACCCTGCCGCCCTTTCGCGACGGCACGCATCGGCGGGCGTTATGGGGTGGGCTGGCGTCGGGCAATATCGGCATGGTCGCCAGTGGTTTCCGCCCGTCCGGTGCTGCAGGAAACGGGGTGATGGGCGGCCTTGCGCAGCGCATGCGCGTGGTCTGGCAGCACGGCGTGCGCGCGGGCATCCTGACGGTGGAGGAATTCGTGGCCGTCACATCGCAGGCGGCAGCCCGTGCCTTCAACATCTATCCCCGCAAGGGGGCGATCATGCCAGGGGCTGACGCCGATATCGTGCTGTGGGATCCCGATGCGCAGGAAACGTGCACGTCCGGCCTGTATGCCGGGATCACGCTGGGTGGCCGGGCGGTGCGGGTCATTCGCGGCGGGGTGACGGTATGGCAGGATGACATGCCGTGCGAAGGCGTCGGATACGGGGCCTATGTGCCATGTCCGGCCTTCCGCCCCCAACTGTCGCAACACATGCGCAAGGCTGCGCACCTGTCGATGCGTGACGGTGAAATATAGCGTCGTGGCATTGGATATTGTTTCAATATAATATTTTGATAAACATGAATAAAATATTATGTGCGACGATTATTCATGTCCTTATTTGAAAAAGCGTCATCAAAAATCCCCAGGCTATCTGACTGGTCGCCTGTTACGGCGGATTTGATAGATGGTATGAAAATAACCATATGATAAAAAACAATAAAATTTTTTATGGGGCCGCCTTTTTTAAAAAGGTGGCATTCCGCATGATTGGCAGGATGTGCCAGAGGCAGGTTTTTCAGGCAGTCTCCTGAAATCTTTGCCGGGGTGACAAGACCGGACCGGGTTCCATATATTACACAGATCAGAATGAAAGGCTGTTCCGGCTGTCTGCCTTGAGGGGGGTGAGGCAGTCCTGTGGCCATGATAGAGGGAACAGATTTGACGGGGATCAGACACGGCATCCGTTTCTATGTCGGAAACGAATGCCATACGTTGGCTAATGTCGCGCCGACGCGTACGCTGCTGGACTGGCTGCGGGAAGACCGTGGCCTGACCGGCACCAAGGAAGGCTGCAACGAAGGCGATTGCGGGGCCTGCACCGTGCTGGTGGTGCGGCTGGAAGGGGACCGTCTGGTCTGGCGCGCGGTCAATGCGTGCATCCAGTTTGTCTCCATGCTGGACGGTGCGCAGGTCCTGACCATCGAGGACATGCGTGCGCCCGATGGCAGCCTGCATCCGGTGCAGCAGGCAATGGTGGACCAGCATGGCTCGCAATGCGGTTTCTGCACGCCCGGTTTTGTCATGTCCATGGTGGCAGGGCGCAAGGCCGATGGGCTGGCGCAGGATGAACACGCGATTGATGACATGCTGGCCGGCAATCTGTGCCGCTGCACCGGATATGCGCCAATCGTGCGGGCCATGCGACAGGCCCTGCAGGCGGGACCGGACCATTTTGACACCATGGCGGGAGAGATTGCCGACCGGCTGCGTGCCCTGCGTGACGGGGCGACGGTCGAACTCGACGGGCCTGCGGGCCGCCTGACCATTCCCGCAGATGCTGACGCACTGGCACGGACCATGATGGCGCATCCCGATGCACGGATCGTGGCGGGGGCAACCGATGTAGGCCTGTGGGTGACCAAGGGCATGCGGGACCTGCCGCATGTCGTCACCATCGGGCAGGTGCCCGACCTGCGCCGTATCACATGCGATGCGCAGGGTGTGTACCTTGGCGCCGCCGTCACATGGCAGGAAGCACGGGCCGTTCTGGCCGATATCCTGCCGCAGCCGGATGCGGAGGTTATCCGCCGCATTGGTTCGGTGCAGGTGCGCAACAGCGGTACGGTATGCGGCAATATCGCCAATGGCTCCCCCATTGGCGATGGGCCGCCGGTGCTGATTGCGGCGGGGGCGAAACTGCACCTGCGGCGCGGCGATGCGCGGCGTGTCATCGCGCTGGAAGATTTCTTTATTGATTACGGCAGGCAGGACCGTGCGCCCGGTGAGTTCGTAGAAGGTGTGAGCATTCCCCGTCCCGGCGCGGATACGGTTGTGCGTGCATGGAAAGTTTCCAAGCGGTTCGATCAGGATATTTCCGCCATCCTTGGCGCGTTTTCCCTCACACTTGCCCCTGATGGCATGATTGCCAATGCCCGCGTGGCCTTTGGTGGCATGGCAGCCACCCCGCGTCGCGCCAGCCGGACGGAAGCCGCACTGGAAGGCCGGAAATGGGATGAGACCACGCTGGCAGCGGCACGCCAGGCCATCATGGATGATTTCGCGCCCATTACCGACATGCGGGCAAGCGACTGGTACCGCCGCACGGTTGCGGCCAATCTGCTGACCCGGCTTTATGCCGATTGCGGGCCGGAAAACGCACGCGCCGCTATCAGCGTGCGCACCGCCTGCGCCAATGCGGGAGGACATGCCCATGGCTGATGGAAACAGCTTTGCCAACGCAGCCCCCACGGCGGGCGGCGGCATTGTGGCCGGTGGCGCATCAGACAGCCTGCGGCATGAAAGTGCCGCCATGCATGTGCAGGGCAGCGCCACCTATATCGATGACCTGCCCGAACCGCGCGGCACGCTGCATCTGGTCCCGGGGCTGGGCACGCGCGCCCATGCCCGCATCCTGTCCATGGACCTTGATGCCGTGCGTCAGGCGGACGGCGTGGTGGGTGTCTATACCGCCGCCGACATTCCCGGTGACAACCAGATCAGTCCTGTGGGCAAGGGGGACGAACCGCTTCTGGCCACGACCGAGGTCTCGTTTTACGGCCAGCCACTGTTCGTGGTTGCCGCTACCACCCGTGGCGCCGCGCGCCGGGCAGTGCGTCTGGCGAAGGTGGAATACGAGGACCTTCCCGCCATCCTGAACGTGGCCGAGGCCCGTGCCGCTGGCAGCCCGCTGGTCTGGCGGCCGATGGAAATGAAGCGCGGCGACGTGGTGGCGGGCCTTGAACACGCGCCCCGCAGGCTGTCGGGCCGCGTGACCGTGGGCGGGCAGGAACATTTCTATCTTGAAGGGCAGGTCGCGCTGGCCCGACCGGGTGAGGAGGGGGAGATGCATGTCACTTCATCCACTCAGCACCCGACCGAAACCCAGCACATGGTCGCCCATGTGCTGGACCGTCCCGCCAACCTGGTTACGGTCGAGGTCCGGCGCATGGGCGGTGGCTTTGGCGGCAAGGAAACGCAGGCCAATGCCTGTGCCTGCCTTGCCGCCCTGGTGGCTGAGCGCACCGGACGTGCGGCCAAGATGCGGCTGGACCGTGATGACGACATGACCATGACCGGCAAGCGGCATGATTTCGTCATTGATTACGATGTCGGCTTTACCGACGAAGGCCGGATCATTGCGGTGGACATGGTGCTGGCGGCGCGGTGCGGGTGGTCGGCCGACCTGTCCGGCCCGGTGATCGACCGCGCGCTGTTCCATGCCGACAACGCCTATTTCTATCCCGATGTGCGGCTGCGTTCCGAACCCCTGCGGACCAATACGCAGTCCAACACCGCCTATCGCGGTTTTGGCGGCCCGCAGGGTATTGTCGCGGCTGAACGCGTAATTGAGGAAATCGCGTTCGCCACCGGCCTTGACCCGCTCATGGTGCGCCTGCGCAACGCCTACGGCACGCATGACCGCAACGTCACACCCTACAACATGGTGGTCGAGGACTCGATCACCGCCGAACTGCTGCCCGAACTGGCGCGGCGCTGTCATTACGAAAAGCGGCGCGAAGCCTGCCGCGCGTTCAATGCCGGCAGCGCCTACCTGCGGCGTGGCATCGCGATCACGCCGGTCAAATTCGGTATTTCCTTCACCGCCACCCATTACAACCAGGCCGGTGCGCTGGTGCATGTCTATACCGACGGGTCGGTGCAGGTGAACCACGGCGGCACCGAAATGGGGCAGGGCCTGCATACCAAGATGGTGCAGGTCGTCATGCGCGAACTGGGGCTGGGCACGGATCAGGTGCGCATTACCGCCACCACGACCGGCAAGGTACCCAATACATCGGCCACGGCGGCGTCTTCCGGCGCGGACCTCAATGGCATGGCGGTGCTGGACGCGGTGCGCCGTATCAAGCGCAGGCTGGTGGAATTTGCGGCCGGCCACTGGAATGTGGGTGAAGACGAAGTCCGCTTCGCGCCCGATGGTGTGCATGTGGGGCACAGGGTCATCGCATTTTCACACCTGACACGGCAGGCCTATTTCGCGCGCGTGTCCATGTCCGCCAACGGGTTTTACAAGACGCCGAAGATTTCATGGAACGGGGACACGGGGCAGGGCCGTCCGTTCTATTACTTCGCCTATGGCGCGGCCTGTTCGGAGGTCGTGATCGACCTGCTGACGGGTGAGATGAAGATCGACCGCGTGGATATCCTGCATGACGCGGGGCAGTCGCTGAACCCGGCGCTGGATATCGGTCAGATCGAAGGCGGCTTCGTGCAGGGGGCCGGATGGCTGACATGTGAGGAACTGGTCTGGGACAAGGCGGGTCGCCTGCGTACGCATGCGCCCAGCACATACAAGATCCCGGCCTGTTCTGATCGCCCGCGTGTGTTCAATGTCGAACTGCTGGAAAACGCACCTAACCGTGAACACACCATTTTCCGCTCCAAGGCAGTGGGGGAACCGCCCTTCGTGCATGGCGTATCGGTGCTGCAGGCGGTGTCCGATGCGCTGGCCAGTCTGGATGGTTATCGTACGTGCCCGCGGCTGGACGCGCCCGCCACGCCGGAAATGATCCTGCGCGTGGCCGAACGCATGCGGCACGGCAACCCGCCCGCCGCCTGACTGCCATGAGCATGGAAATGCGTGCGGATCTGGTGCGATGGCGGCTGTCAGGCCGGCCGGTCGCCCGGATCAGTGTATCGGATGCACGCGGGTCCACCCCGCGTGAGGCCGGGACCTTCATGCTGGTCACGCCCACGGAACAGTCCGGCACGATCGGCGGTGGCGATCTGGAATGGAACGCCATCCATCAGGCCCGCAGGCTACTGGAGACGGGCGGCCAGACACTGGTGCAGCGCATAAGCCTTGGCGGGAATTCGGGGCAGTGCTGCGGTGGTGAGGTCCAGCTGACCCTTGATGTGCCGGATTGTGCCGGGCTGGATGGTATCATGGCGCGGCTTGAGCATCTGCGCCGCACGCAGCCGCTGCTGCTGCTGTTTGGCGCGGGGCATGTGGGGCGCGCGCTGGCGCATGTGCTGGCCCCGCTGCCGCTGCGGCTGGCATGGTGCGATTCGCGCCCGCATGAATTCGGTCCCTCCATCCCTCCGGGTGTTGCGGTGCATGATGATGGCGCATGGGAACCGCTTGTCGCCCACGCCCCACCGGGTTCCGGTGCGCTGGTGCTGACGCAGAGTCACGCGCTGGACAGCCTTATTGTTGCATCTCTCCTCGAACGGGGTGATTTTCGATATGTCGGGCTGATAGGCTCGCACACGAAACGCCGCCGGTTCGAGGCAGGCTTCCGCCAGATCGGCCTGCCCGAGGACCGGATCGCCGCCATGGTCTGCCCGATCGGGGATCGTGACATACGTGACAAACGGCCTGCCGTCATTGCCGCATTGGTCGCGGCGGAAATCGTTACCCGCTTCCTGCATCCGGTGCAGGCAGGCGGTCATGCAAACGGGGATGACACCAGTCCATGAATGATCCGCTTTCCCGTACCCCCCGCATGATGCGGCTGCATGCGCGGGGCATTTCCTATTTCAATGCCGTGCGGGAATGCCGATCGATCCGGGAAGCCGCGCGCAGGCTGAACGTCACGCCATCCGCCCTGACCCGCCAACTTGCGCAGATGGAAGCTGAAATCGGCGCGCCCCTGTTCGACCGCCTGCCCGATGGCATGGTCCTGACGGAGGTGGGTACGATCATGGCCCGCCATATCGTGACGGTGATGCAGGATGCCGCCCGGACGGAAGAACAGATCAACGCCCTGTCCGGCCGCCATGACGGGCGGCTGCGTATCATGGCGGTGGAAGGGATCGCGGGGCAATTGCTGCCCGCCCTGCTGGAACGCATCATTTCCGCCTATCCGTCCGTGGAACTGCATGTGGAAGTCGGCGCGCCCAAGACCATCGTATCCGCCCTCCAGGACGGGCGGGTGGATCTGGGCATCGCGTTTTCGCTGGCGCTGTATCCCGAACTGCGGCGTGTGGCGGTAGGGCATTTCCCGGTGGGTGCCGTGGTGCGCGCGGACCATCCGCTGGCGCATCTGCGCACTGTCACGGTGGAGGAATGCATCGCCTATCGCCTGATCCTGCCCACGCGCACGCTGTCGCTGTACCGTGTCATGGAACCCATGCTGCGCCCGTGGCAGGACAGGCTGAACGTAGTGTTGCAGACCGGGTCGATCGAACTGACCAACCGTATGGTGCGGGCCGGGGCCGGGCTGGCGTTCCAGTCACCGCTGGCGGTGGGCGTGCAGCCGGGACAGGACAGCCTGCGCCATGTGCCGCTGCGTGACACGCGTGCGGTAACGGACCTTGGGGCATATGTGCGCGAATCGCGCTGGCTGCCGCCCCTGCTGGAAACCGTGATCGAGGAACTGCGGCTTGAACTGCGCCGCGTGCAGGGGGTCAGCGACGAACGGGTGGTCTGACCTTGCGTTGCGTTTTAGGCAACGGAACGGTCGAATCATTCTACTAGACGGAACACGTGGCGGACTGATTAGATTTACCCATCATGGTGCGGTTGGGGACTATTCCGCATGGCGTCGGGGGACGCCATGCGGGCTGCATCGACAAACAGTAAAACATGATGGGAACCCGCAGATGGACACCACAACGCCGCCGAATGCCGGGATGGATAGCGGGCTTGCAGCCCTTGATGCGGCGGTGCGCCGGGATCTGGAAATCATCCGCTATCCCCGCAAGGAATGGGTTCCCCCCATGGAACGTGACGGCCAGCGCGTGCTGGACGTGGCCATTATCGGGGCGGGGCAGGGCGGTCTTGCCACGGCCTTCGCGCTCAAGCGCAACAACATCACCAATGTCCGGATTTTCGACCGTGCGGCAAAGGGTGGCGAAGGTCCGTGGGTGACATTCGCGCGCATGATCACGCTGCGCACGCCCAAATACGTGACCGGCCCCGACCTTGGCGTGCCCTCGCTTACGCCGCGTTCGTGGTACGAGGCACAGTATGGGGCCGAAGCGTGGGAAAAGCTGGACAAGATCCCGCGCGGGCAGTGGCAGGATTATCTGGACTGGTACCGCGACATCCTGAAGCTGCCGGTCGCCAATGATCATGATTTCCAGGGTGTTGCATGGGAAGATGGCCTGCTGCGCCTGACCTTCCGCCGTCCGGACGGGTCCACCCATGTGCATTATGCCCGCAAGCTGGTGCTGGCCACCGGGATTGAGGGCTGTGGTTCGTGGCATGTGCCCGATTTCATCCGTGATGGCCTGCCGCGCGCACGTTATGCCCATACGTCGGAAAACATCGATTTCGCGGCGTTGAAGGGCAAGCGCATTGGCGTGCTGGGGGCCGGGGCTTCCGCATTCGACAACGCGGCCACGGCACTGGAAGATGGTGCGGGCAGTGTGACGCTGTGCCTGCGGCGCAAGGAAATCCCGTCCATCAACCCGTACCGGTGGATGGAGAATACAGGCTTCCTCGCCTACTACCCCGCCCTGTCGGATGACCTGCGCTGGGGCTTCATGCGCCGGATATTCGAACTCAACCAGCCGCCGCCGCAGGATACGTTCTGGCGCTGCCGCCGGCATGAAAACTTCTCCTTCCGCACCGGATGCCCGTGGACGGGCGCGCGCATGGATGGGGATGAGATCGTGGTCGATTCGCCCACCGGGGAAATGCGTTTCGATTTCGTGATCATCGGTACCGGGTTCACGACCGACCTGTCGCGCCGGCCGGAAACGCAGTCCTTTGCCCCTTCCGTCGCCCTGTGGGGCGATCGCTATACCGCGCCAGCAGGGTCGGAAAGCGCCGTGCTGGAAAGCTATCCCTACCTGGGTGAAAACTACCAGTTCCTGCCGCGCCGGGCGGATGACGTGCTGGCACCCATGCTGGCGAACATCCACAACTTCACGTTCTCGGCAACACCCAGCATGGGACTGTCGGGGGCGTCGATCAGCGGTATGCGCTTTGGCGTGGAACGCCTGGCCCACGGGCTGGGGCGTGACCTGTATGTAGCCGATGGCAGGCAGCACCTTGAAAGTCTGCTGGCCTATGACGTGCCGGAACTGGTCAGTCTCGATCCTCCTGTTGCATGATGCATCCCGGGTAGATTCATCCATTCGGGAGAGAGTTGAGTAGATGAGCAGCGCAGCACGCCTTTCCCCTTCCGCGCCGGGTCTTTCCGGCGCGGGGGGGCATGATGACCGCAAGGTTCCCCCCGTGGCCGACATGGCGCGGATTATCGACCTGTCCATTCCGGCCGCCTGTATGCCTGATGTGGTGGCGAATACCGCCCTGCTGCATGGTTATGCCGATCTGGTCGGCAGCTTTGCGCTGCCTGATGACTGTGAACCTGCCTATGAGTACGTGCCATGACCGTTCATGGGCACAAGATGGGTGCGGCCCTTGCCATCGCGGCGGATGTGCGCGCAGGCCGCCGCAGGGCCGTATCGGTCGTGACGGAGGTGATCGCGGATATCGAAGCCCGTGACACCCGATTTAACAGTGTCACCCGCATTCTCGGTCCCGCCGCCGTGGCGCAGGCCGAGGATGTGGACAAGGCCATTGCCGCTGGCCGCGATCCCGGCCCGCTGGCGGGCGTGCCCTTTGGGGTGAAGGACCTGTTTGACGTTCGTGGCGAAGTGACCACGGCAGGGTCCATCGTGCTGCGCGACAACCTGCCCGCCACGTGTGACGCGGTTGTGGTCCAACGCCTGCGGGCCGCGGGCGCTGTGCCGGTCGCGACCCTGAACATGGATGAATTCGCCTACGGCTTTTCCACCGAAAACGCCCATACCGGCACGACACGCAACCCGCATGACACCGCGCGCCTGGCCGGTGGGTCATCGGGCGGGTCGGCGGCGTCGGTTGCGGCTGGCCTGCTGCCGTTCACGCTGGGGTCGGACACCAACGGGTCCATCCGCATCCCGTCCTCGCTGTGCGGGGTATGGGGGCTGAAGCCGACCTATGGGCAGATGCCGCTGGGAGGTGTCTATCCGTTCGTGGCCAGTCTGGATGTGGTTGGCCCCATGGCCGACACGGTGGAGGACCTGCGGGCGGTTTACACCATCATGGCCGGTGGCGCCCCGGTGGGCGAACCCGATGTGGGTGATGTGCGCGTGGCCCGCCTTGGTGGCTGGTTTGCAAACAATATCAGCACGGAACTGACGGCGGGTATTGATGCCGTCATGGCGCATCTGGGCCAGGACCAGGTGATCGAACTGCCTGAAGTCGCGCGTGCGCGGGCATCCGCCTTCCTGATCAGTGCGGCGGAGGGGGGCAACCTGCACCTTGCACGCCTGCGGCGGCGGTCCATGCAGTATGATCCCGCAACCCGCGGGCGGCTTATGGCCGGGGCCATGCTGCCGGCGGCAACATTCGTACAGGCGCAACGTTTCCGTCGCTGGTTCCGTGACCATGTGCATGCTGCCCTGGCCCATGCGGATGTGCTGATCGCACCCACTACGGTGGGCGTCGCGCCGCGTATTGACCAGCCATCCATCGTGGTGGATGGCAGGACGGTTTCCGCCCGCGCCAATCTTGGCATCTTTACGCAGCCGATCAGCCTTGCGGGCCTGCCGGTTCTGGCGGCGCCGCTGGCGGTGGACGGCCTGCCGCTGGGCATCCAGCTTATTGGCGCGCCGGGCGGGGAGGCAAAGCTGTTTGCCGTAGCCGCCGAACTGCAGCGCGCGGGGCTTGCCGCCTGTCGCCCACTTGATGCGGGATATGCACGGAAGGACAGCTGATGCTGAACACGCCGCGTTCATGCCGGGGGATGGTGACATCCCCCCACCATCTGGCCAGCCAAGCCGGGCTTGATGTGCTCAAGGCCGGTGGGACGGCGCTGGAAGCCGCAGTCGCGACGGCAGCCGCGCTGGCCGTGGTCTATCCGCACATGACCGGTATCGGTGGTGACGCGTTCTGGCTGACCATGTGGCCCGATGGACGGGTGGAAACCATTGACGCCTGCGGGGCTGCGGCACAGAAGGCCGATGCCGGTTTTTACCATGCGGCAGGGCTGGATGCGATTCCGTGGCGTGGGCCGCTGGCGGCCAATACCGTGGCGGGCACCGTTTCGGGCTGGGATCTGGCACTGTCATGGAGCCACGCGATGGCGCCCGCCCTGCCACTGGGCCGCGTATTGCGTGATGCGATGTTCTATGCCGAACAGGGCGTGCCCGTTACCGACAGCGCAGCCGGGATCACGGCTGAAAAAGCTGGTGAACTGAAGGATGTTCCCGGTTTCGCGGACCTGTTCATGCCCGGCGGCAGACTGCCGCAGCCCGGCGACATCCTGCACAATCCGCGTCTGGCCAACACGTTGCGGCAACTGGCGGATGAAGGCCTGTCGAGCTTTTATCGCGGCAATGTCGCACGTGAACTGGCCGCCGACCTGCATGACCTTGGCAGCCCGCTGGCCCTTGCGGACCTGCAGGCACACAGGGCCACCCACCAGCCAGCCTTGCATGCCCGTATTAACGGGGCGGACCTGTATAACATGGCGCCCCCGACACAGGGCGTGGCATCGCTTCTGATCCTGGCGCTGTTCGACCGGCTGAAGGCAGCGAAGGCGGATGATTTCGATTACCTGCACGGGCTGGTCGAAGCGACAAAGCAGGCCTTCCGTTACCGCGATACCCATGTGGGTGATCCCGCCTACATGACCGTGCAGGCACAGGATATCCTTGATGACCGCAGGGCACTGGACCACATGGCCGCCAGCATCGACCCCAACCGGGCCGCCCCGTGGCCATGGCCGTCACAGGCAGGCGATACGGTGTGGCTGGGCGTGATTGATTCCGACGGTCTGGCCGTCAGCATGATCCAGAGCCTGTATTTCGAATACGGATCGGGCATCGTGCTGCCGCGCACCGGCGTGATCTGGCAGAACCGTGGCACCAGCTTCGGTCTTGACCCGCAGGGCTGGAATGGCCTGCGCCCCGGTCGCAAGCCGTTCCATACGCTCAACCCCGCCGGTGCCCGTTTCGATGACGGGCGCACCATGGTCTATGGCACCATGGGGGGGGAGGGACAGCCGCAGACACAGGCCGCCATCTTCACCCGTTATGCGCGCTACGGCATGGAACTGCAGGAAGCGGTCACCGCGCCGCGCTGGCTGCTGGGGCGCACATGGGGCGAAAGCAGTGTCAGCCTGAAATACGAAGACCGCTTTGATCCCGAAGTGATTGCCCGGATGCAGGCTGCGGGCCACCAGATGGAACGCGTCGCACCGTTTTCTTCCAAGATGGGCCATGCGGGCGCGCTGGTGCGCCATGCCTCCGGCCTGCTGGAAGGGGCGACCGATCCGCGCAGCGACGGGTGTGTCGCGGCATGGTAACGCAGGCAGGCAACATGGATCATCCATCCGGCGCGCGTGCGGTCGCGCGCTGCACCGAACTGGGACGCGCGCCGTATTCGGAAATGGAAGGCGGGCTGTTCCGCCCCTATCTCGGCCCGTCCTACCGCGCCACCTGTGACCGGCTGGCGCAATGGATGTCTGATGCGGGCATGACCACGCGCATGGACGCGGCGGGCAACCTGATTGGCCGGTACGAAGGGCTTGTACCTGACGCCCCGGTGGTGCTGCTGGGATCGCATATCGACAGCGTGCGCGATGGCGGGTTCTTTGACGGGATGCTGGGCGTAATCCTTGGTATCGAGACCGTGGCCCATTTCGCGCAAGCGGGAAAACGCTTTCCCTTCGCGCTGGAAGTCGTGGGCTTTGGTGATGAGGAAGGATCGCGCTTTCCCTCCGGCATGCTGACCTCCCATGCCGTGGCGGGTGTGCTGGAAGCCCCGGACCCGGCCATGCGGGACTGGGCCGAGACCGCGACGCTGGCCAGCGCGCTGGAAGGTTTCGGGCTGGATGTGGGGCGCATGCATGCCGCGTCGCGCAAGGGCGATCCGGTCGTGGCCTATGTCGAGGCGCATATCGAACAGGGGCCGGCGCTGGAAGCCGAAGGCCGCGCCCTTGGCGTGGTCAGCGCCATTGCGGCCCAGCACCGTTACCGCGTGACATTGCGGGGCATGGCGGGCCATGCGGGCACCGTGGCGATGAAGCTGCGGCATGATGCGCTGGCGGGGGCTGCGGACATCATCCTTGCTGCCGAGCGCGTGGGCCGCGCGGGCACGGACGGACTGGTGGCGACCGTCGGTTCGCTGGATGTCATGCCGGGCGCTGCGAATGTCGTGCCGGGTGAGGTGGTGTTCACCATTGATGTCCGTGCGGGGACAAATGCCACGCGCGACCGTGCAGCGCGTGAAATTCTGGACATTGCCCGCGATGTTGCGGTCCGGCGCGGGCTGGAAATGGATGTGGCGCTGCAGCAGGATCTTGACGCCACGCCGTGTGATCCGGTGCTGACGGACCTTATGGAACAGGCGGTGCGCGATGTGACCCATGCACCGGCACCCGTGCTGGTCAGCGGGGCGGGACATGACGCCATGATCATGGCGCACCTGGCCCCGGTGTCCATGCTGTTCATCCGGTGTGCGGGCGGGATCAGCCACAACCCGGCGGAATCCGTAACCGATGCCGATACGGATGCCGCTCTGCGCGCGATGATTACCTTTATCGGACTTTTTGAAAGACACTTCGGATGACCCAGACCTTTTTCGGCCAGATCAATCCTCCCGCCCGCCTGCTGATGGGGCCGGGACCGGTCAATGCACACCCGCGCGTGCTGCGGGCCATGGCGGCCGACATGCTGGGACAGTTCGACCCGGAAATGACCGAATACATGAACCAGACGATGGACCTGTACCGTCAGGTGTTCATGACCAACAACCGCTGGACCTTTCTGGTTGATGGCACGGCGCGCGCGGGGATCGAGGCGTCGCTTGTCTCGCTGGTGGAACCGGGCATGAAGCTGCTGATCGTGCGCGCGGGCCGGTTCGGGCTGCTTTTGTCCGAAATTGCCCAGCGCATCGGTGCTGAAATCGTGACGCTGGACATTCCGTGGGGCGAGGTTGCCACGCTGGAGCAGATCGAGGACGCGATCGTCACCCACCGCCCGCATGTGCTGGCGTGTATCCATGGCGATACCTCCACCACCATTGCCCAGCCGCTGGACGGGGTGGGCGCGCTGTGCCGCAAGTATGACGTGCTGTCCTATGTTGACACCACCGCGACGCTGGGCGGGATGGAGGTCGCGACCGACCGCTGGGGCGTGGACGTGGTCAGTTCCGGGCTGCAGAAATGCATGGGCGGGCCGCCGGGTTCGGCCCCCATCACCATTTCCGACCGCGCGGCGGAACACATCTTCGCCCGCCGCCATGTCGAGGCCGGGATCCGTGGCGCGGATACGCATGACGGCACGCGCGTACGCATTCCGTCCAATTATTTCGACCTGGCCATGGTCATGGATTACTGGTCCGAAAAGCGCCTGAACCACCATACCGAGGCGACGACCATGCTGTATGGCGCGCGCGAAGCCGCCCGCGTGGTGCTGGAAGAAGGGCTGCAGGCCCGTTTTGCCCGCCATGGTCGTGCATCGCGCGCGGTCTGTGCCGGGTTGCGCGCCATCGGGCTGGAACTGTTTGGTGGCGACGAATACCGCATGACCAACGTCACAGGCGTGTACATTCCCAAGGGCGTGGATGGCGAAAAGGTACGTGGCCGCATGCGCGAGGATTTCGAAATCGAGATCGGTTCCGCCTTCGGTCCGCTACAGGGCAAGATCTGGCGCATCGGGGCCATGGGCTACAATGCGGAAAAGCACAAGGTGCTGCTGACCATCGGCGCGCTGGAAACCGTCCTGCGCCACGAAGGCCACGCTTTTGCCGCGGGCAGCGGCGTCGATGCTGCCCTTGCGGCCTATAATGCATAAAGAACAGGGATACGGCGTAATGTCTGAAACAGGTGTCTATCCCCGCGATCTGGTCGGCTATGGCGGCAATCCGCCGGATGCGAAATGGCCGGGTGGCGCGCGGATCGCAGTGCAGTTCGTCATCAATTATGAAGAGGGGGCCGAGAATTCGGTCCTGCATGGTGATCGCGGATCCGAAGCCTTCCTGTCGGAAATGATCGGGGCGCAGTCCATTCCGGGCGCGCGCGCGATTGCGATGGAAAGCCTGTATGAATACGGGTCGCGCGCCGGGTTCTGGCGGCTGCACCGTATCTTTACCCAGCGTAAGCAGCCATTGACGGTCTTTGGCGTGGCGGCCGCCATGGCGCGTAACCCGGCCGCCGTTGCTGCGATGAAGGAAGCAGGTTGGGAAATCGCATCCCACGGGCTGCGCTGGATTGATTACCAGCACGTGCCCGAAGCGGTGGAACGCGCACATATCCAGGAATGTATTGCGCTGCATGCCAAACTGACCGGATCACGCCCGCTGGGGTGGTACCAGGGGCGTACCAGCCCCAATACTGCCCGGCTGATCGCGGAAGAAGGCGGCTTTGTCTATGATGCGGATTCCTATGCCGACGACCTGCCGTATTATGACCGCAGCCATGGCCGTGCGCAGTTGATCGTGCCCTATACGCTGGATGTGAACGACATGCGTTTCGTGGCGATAAACGGCTTTACCGAAGGGGAGCAGTTCTTCAACTACCTGCGCGACACCTTCGACGAACTGTATGAGGAAGGGGCGGACAAACCGCGCATGATGTCGGTTGGCCTGCACTGCCGTGTGGCGGGCCGTCCGGGGCGCGCGCGGGCTGTGGCGCGTTTCCTTGACTATATCGCCACGCGGGAGAAGGTCTGGGTTGCGACCCGGCTGGATATCGCCCGGCATTGGCAGGCGGTGCATCCGGCATGAAAAACGTGATGGACCGCGTCAATGACGCTTCCGCCGTCAGGTTTGTGGAACTGTTCGGACCGATATACGAACATTCCCCATGGATTGCCCAGCGTGCCCGCGCCCATGGCCCCTTTGCGGACATGGACGCCATGCTGGCGGCCATGCGCCATGAACTGGACCGGGCGACGGAGGCGGAAAAGATGGCGCTGATCCGCGCCCATCCCGAACTGGCGCAGCGCATGGGGGTAGACCCGACCCTGACCTCGGCTTCCGCGGCCGAGCAGGCATCCGCCGGGCTGGATCGCCTGACGCCGGAGGAATTTACGACTTTCCGCGCCCTGAATGATGCTTATGCCGCCAAATTCGGTATCCCGTTCATCATCTGTGTGCGGCGGTCGGACAAGGAAGGCATCCTGAACGGAATGCGCACCCGGCTGGAAAACACACCTGAGGCCGAACAGCAGGCCGCCCTGTGTGAAATCAACAAGATTGCCGCGCTGCGGCTGGCGGATGTGCTGGCGCGGCTGGAGCAGGAACCATGAGCACCCTTTCCACCCATGTTCTCGACCTTGTATCAGGCAAGCCCGCCGCGGGCATGGCGATCAGCCTGTGGGCGGGTCAGGACTGCCTGTTCCGTGGCGTGACCAATGCGGATGGCCGTTGCCCGGAACTGGGCCAGCAGGCCGGGGACATGAAAGCTGGTGCCTATCGTCTGGAATTCAGTGTGGCGGCGTATTTCCGCAGCCGGGATGTCGCGCTGTCGGACCCGCCCTTCCTTGACGTGGTGCCCATCGCCTTTGGCATGGCGCAGGTGGCCAGGGGGGAAAAGGGGGGACATTACCATGTGCCGCTTCTGGTCTCGCCCTACGGGTTTTCAACCTATCGCGGTAGCTGAGCGGGTTAAGGGAACCATTTGAAAATAAAAAGTTTTTGGGTGCTGCCTTTTTTCAAAAAGGCGGCGCTTTCTGGAGCTTTTTGAAACAAGCTTCACCAAAAACTTCCTTAACGAAAAGGGGCCGTGGCATCTGATCTGCCACGACCCCTTTTTTATTCCCCCATGATGGGGAAAAACCGTATCAGACCAGCGCCTGCTTCAGCGCTGCGGTCAGTTCGGTCGTGGTGGCCTTGCCGCTCAGATCGCCCGTGCGCACGGCACCCGAGGTGATGACCTTCTCGATGGCCTTGTCGATGCGGGTGGCCAGGTCCTGACGGCCCACATGCGCCAGCATCATGTTGGCAGCCAGCAGGAGCGAGGTCGGGTTGGCCTTGTTCTGGCCCGCAATGTCGGGTGCTGAACCATGGACGGCTTCAAACACGGCTGCCTTTTCACCAATGTTCGCACCCGGCGCCAGACCAAGCCCCCCCACCAGACCGGCGGTCAGGTCGGACAGGATATCACCGAACAGGTTGGTGGTGACGATGCAGTCATACTGCCACGGATCGGTCACAAGCTGCATGGCGCAGGCATCGACAATCCGCTCGTTCACTTCCACGCGGCCTTCATATTCCTTGGCGACCTTGCGGCCTTCTTCAAGGAACAGGCCGGTCAGCAGCTTCAGGATGTTGGCCTTGTGCACCAGGGTCACGCGCTTGCGGTTGTTCTTGACCGCATATTCAAAGGCGTAGCGGACAATGCGGTTGCATTCCTTGCGCGTGGTGTAGCCTGCGCTGGTGGCGATGGCGTGCGGGTCATCACCATAGGGAATGTAGTTTTCCATCGCCGCGTAATACCCTTCGAGGTTTTCGCGGAAGATGACGAGGTTGATGTTCTCGAAACGGCCACCGGGCACGATCGTCTTGGTCGGACGGACATTCGCGAACAGGCCGAACTCCTGACGCAGTGTCACGTTGATGGACTTGAAGCCACCACCGACCGGGGTCGTCAGCGGGCCTTTCAGCGCAAGGCCGGTGCGGCGGATGCTTTCGATCGTTTCCTTGGGCAGCGGGCTGCCGGTGGCGTCAAGGGCTGCGACACCGCCAAGTGCCTTTTCCCATTTGAAAGGGGCGCCAACCGTATCAAGGATCTCGGTCACGGACTGGACGATTTCAGGCCCGATTCCGTCACCCGGAATCAGGGTGGCGGGAATTGTTTTTTCTGTAGACATTCTCGAACGTCTCCCTTTGTGCTTGCTACTGAAAAGCGTTTCAGCATGCGCACCGGCTTGGCGGACCCGGTTCGTTGCCGGGTGCCCCGTCGGAACTGGTTAAAAGTCCTAGGCCCCCCAGCCCCGCGTGACAATCGGGCCACCGGGCCATGACCGTGGTTTTGCAGTCACATTATCCGGCGTTCAGCGGTGCGCATGCAACGCCAAGCCATGTGCGTTCCTGACTTCCCAGATGTGGGGCGATCATTTCAAAAACCCGTGCATGATAGGCATCCAGCCAGGCAATTTCATTTTCCTGCAGGCTGGCCACATCAATCAGCCGCCGGTCGAACGGGGCCAGGGTCAGGACCTCGAATTCCAGAAAATCGCGTCCTGCCTCCGCCGTGGGGGACGGCTGGACCAGATGCAGGTTTTCCAGGCGGATGCCGAACGCACCGGGTCGGTAATAGCCCGGCTCATTCGACAGGATCATGCCCGCATGCAATTTCACGGGGCGGAAAACGGGGGAAATGGTTGCCGGTCCCTCATGCACCGACAGGTAGCTGCCAATGCCATGGCCGGTGCCATGGTCATAATCCAGCCCGCCTTCCCACAATGCATGGCGGGCAAGGGCATCCAGCGCGTGGCCGGTCACGCCGCGTGGGAAATGCGCGCGCGCCAGCGCGATATGCCCGCGCAGCACGCGGGTGAAGGCATCACGCACATCCGCCCCCGGCGCATCCGGCCCGGTCCAGACCGTGCGGGTGATATCGGTAGTGCCAAAGGGATACTGGCCGCCACTATCGATCAGGTAGACCTCGTTGGGTTGCAGCCTGCGGTCGGTTTCGGGCGTGACACGGTAATGGATGATCGCGCCGTTCGGGCCGGAACCGGAAATGGCGGGGAAGCTTTCCTCCCGGTAGTCAGGGCAGGCGGCGCGGAAGCGGTCCAGCTGTTCTGCCGCTGCCAGTTCCGCCGTGTCTGTTGCGTTTTCATCCAGCCAGTGCAGGAAACGGCAGATGGCGATTCCATCCAGCAGGTGGGCACGGCGGCTGCCTTCCTGTTCGGTCCGGTTCTTGATCGCCTTGGGCAACTGGCAGGGATCGCCCCTGCGGATGACCGTGGCCCCTGCATCTTCCAGCGTCTGGATGAACCATACGGCATTGCCGGCCGGATCCACCTGCACGCGTGTACCGGACAGGGCGCGCAGGCTTTCCGCCAGTGCTGCGGGCGGTGCGATCGTGACATCACCCCCCAGCCACTGCCGCGTCGTGTCGGACACCTTGGCCGGGTCGATCAGCAACGTGACGCGTCCGGTCTCATGCACGATGGCGAAGGACAGGCTGAGTGGCGTGTAAGGCACGTCGCGGCCCCGGATGTTCAGCAGCCATGCGATTGATGCCGGATCGCTCAGCACCAGCGCCGCATCGCCCGCCTCGCGCAGGCCGCCCGCAATGGCCGCGCGCTTGTCCCGGCTGGACTGCCCGGCCCATTCCTCGGGCTGCGGGACGCAGGGCGTGCAGGGCGGGGCGGGGCGGTCGGCCCAGATCCGGTCAACCGGGTTTGCGGGCAGGGCGACCAGGTCCAGCCCCGCATCACTGAACGGGCGCAGCGCGCTTTCGCTGATCAGGCGCGGATCATAACCGATCCGGCAGGTCGCCCCGTGCCGCGCCAGCCATGTGGCGGGCGGGACGTCACGGATATGCAGCCGTTCCCATGCCTGCCTGTCCACCTGCTGGTCCATCTGGGTGATGTAGCGGCCATCGGAAAAGACGGCGGCGACATCCGGCAGCACCGCCGCCATCCCCGCGCTGCCGGTAAAGCCGGTCAGCCATGCCAGGCGTTCAGCGCAGGGGGCCACGTATTCCCCCAAGTGTTCATCCCCACGGGGCAGGATAAATCCATCAACGCCCATCTGTTTCAGCACGGCGCGCAGCGCGTCGGGGCGGTTCGGGACGGTGGGCATGGGCATATCCTTTGGTAAGGGATCAGGAAACGGACATGATGCGGTACAGGAACAGAAGGTCCATCCACCGCCCGTATTTCGTGCCGCATTCAGGCAGCAGGCCACCATGCTGGAAGCCGAAGCGTTCATGCAGCTTGCGCGACGCAATGTTGGTGGAGGTAATGCCCGCGATCATGACATGCACCTCCTCCGTCTTTGCCCGCTCACACAGGGCCTGCAGCAGGGCGCTGCCAATGCCACGGCGCTTGTAGGCCGGGGCGATGTACAGCGAATGTTCGACCGTATGCCGGTAGCCTGAAAAGGGCCGGAAGGTTTTCCAGCTACTGTAGCCCGCCACATGGCCATCGGGCGTTTCGGCCACCAGCACCGGAAACCCGCTGGCCTGACTGGTATGCAGCCAGTCCAGCCGGGCGGCGATGGTGGTTTCGTGGGTTTCCCACATGGATGTGCTGTTGCGGATGGCGTGATTGACGATTTCGACTATGGCGGGAATATCCGCATCCGTCGCGTCACGGATCAGCAGGGACGCGGTATCAGCCATTGGGTTTGCGCAGGATCAGCGTGCCCCAGTCCCCTTCACGCAGGTGGCGTTCCAGCACCAGCCCGTGGCGGCGATGGGCAGCCAGCACCATGCGCACCTGTGTATTCAGCAGCCCCGCAAGGATGGCGGTGCCACCGGGCAGCAGGTTGCGCGCAAGGTCGGCCGCCATGCTGCATAGCGGGCGGGCAAGGATGTTGGCGAATACCAGATCATAGGGCGCATGGTGGCGGATGGCGGGCGTGGCCCAGCCATTGCCCAGATGGCAGTCCACCAGATTGGACAGCCCGTTCATGGCCGCGTTACGGCGCGTCACGCGCACGGACCACGGGTCGATATCGGTCGCCAGCACGCGTTTGTGCAGCAGGGCGGCGGCCGCCATGGCAAGGATGCCCGACCCGCAGCCCAGGTCAAGGATACGCTGTGGCCTGCGATAGGCGACCATTTCCAGCGCGCGCAGGCAGCCACGGGTCGAGCCGTGTTCCCCCGACCCGAAGGCAACGCCCGCATCCAGCGTGATGGTGATGCGCTGGGGGCTGGTAGTCGGTTCAAGGTGCGTGCCGCGGATGGCGAAGCGCCTGCCCGCAAGCTGTTCGGGAAAGGATTCGTATGTGCGCGCCAGCCAGCCTTCGGATTCCGTGTGGCTGCGTTCCAGTTCGGCATCCACGCCACTGGTCAGGCCCGCCACGATCAGGGCGGCGCGCAGTTCGTCCTCGCCGCTGCCGGTATCCTTGACGCCTTCCACGCGCCACAGGGTCTGGCTGTCATCGACTTCAAAAATGCCGATGGTGGTGCAGACGGTGGACAGGGCGGATTCATAGGCTTCGACCGCATCAGGCGGGACCGTGACCGATATGGTTTCCAGTTCTGTGGCGTGACGCCGGGGGGAAAGGCTCATCTATACCTGCTCAACAAATGTATCGATCACCCGCTTGGGGCCTGCTTTTTCAAACGCGACTTCCAGCCGGTTTCCCTCGACCGAGGTAATGGTGCCGTAGCCGAATTTCTGGTGGAACACACGCACCCCCACCTTCATGCCCGACGTGGCGGTGGTGGACGGTGTCACGTCATGCACCCGCCGGGACGCCACCAGCGGGAAGGGCGTGCTGCCAAACACGGCGGGACGGCCAAGGAAACTGCGCCGGCTGTTCGCAGTGTCGCCGCGTGTCTCGATATGTTCCGCGGGCAGCTCCTCGACAAAGCGGCTGGGAATGGCGGACTGCCAGTTGCCGTATATGCGGCGATTGGCGGCATGGCTGATCATGGCCAGCTTGCGCGCGCGCGTAATGCCGACATAGGCCAGGCGGCGTTCTTCCTCCAGCCCCTTCAGGCCGCCTTCATCCAGCGTGCGCTGGGACGGAAAGACGCCTTCCTCCCATCCCGGCAGGAACACGGTATCGAATTCCAGCCCCTTGGCGCCATGCAGGGTCATGATGCTCATGCTGTCCTCGCCCGATTTATCCTCGGTATCCATGACAAGGGCAACGTGTTCAAGGAATCCGCCAAGGTTTTCATAATCCGCCAGCGAGCGCACCAGCTCCTTCAGGTTTTCCAGCCGTCCCGGCGCATCGGGGGATTTGTCGGCCTTCCACATGTCGATATAGCCGCTGTCCTCCAGCAGGTGGTCAATGGCGACGACATGCCCCTCGCGCCCCAGCATGTCGCGCGTGGTGCCCAGCGCGCGCATGAGGGTGGCAAGCTGTTCCTTCGCCCGGCCCTTGATGTCGCCAGTGCCCAGCATCTCCAGCACGGCCGCGGTCAGCGGGATCTGGCGTTCGCGGGCGTGCATGTGCATTTTCTGCAGTCCCGTGGTCCCCACGCCCCGTCGCGGCACATTTATGATGCGTTCAAACGCAAGGTCGTCGGAAGGCTGGTTGACCACGCGCATGTAGGCGATGGCGTCGCGGATTTCGGCGCGTTCGTAAAAACGCAGGCCACCGACCACGCGGTAGGGCAGGCCAAGGGTAATCAGCCGTTCTTCAAACGCGCGGGTCTGGAAGCCTGCGCGGACAAGGATGGCGATTTCGCCCATCGGGTGGCCATCGGCGCGCAGGCGTTCGATCTCGGTGCCGACCATGCGGGCCTCATCATCCGAATCCTGCACGGAAATCACGCGCACCTTCTCGCCTTCCGCATCCTCGCGGCCGGGATGCAGGGTCTTGCCCAGACGTTCCTCGTTATGCGCGATCAGGCCCGACGCCGCGCCAAGGATCTGCCGGGTGGAACGGTAATTGCGTTCCAGCCGCACCACTTTCGCGCCGGGAAAATCGCGTTCGAAGCGCAGGATGTTTTCCACTTCCGCCCCGCGCCATGAATAGATCGACTGGTCATCATCACCCACGCAGCAGATGTTGGATGGCTGGTTGTCCCGATGGGCCAGCAGCCGCAGCCACAGGTACTGGATGGTGTTGGTGTCCTGATACTCATCCACCAGGATGTAGCGGAAGAAACGGTGATACTGCGCCAGCACATCGGGGTGTCTGCGCAGGATTTCCGTCATGTGCAGCATAAGGTCGCCAAAGTCGCAGGCGTTAAGCTGTTTCAGGCGCTGCTGGTAATCGGTATAGATCTCGGCGCAGCGTCCATTGGCGAAATCCGTGTCCTCGGCCGCCGTGATGGCGTCGGGCACCAGCCCGCGATCCTTCCACCGCTGGATCACGCCCATGATCGCCTGTGGCGGCCAGCGCTTGGTATCGATGCGGTAGGGTTCAAGCACCTGCTTGAGCAGACGCAGCTGGTCATCGGTATCAAGAATGGTGAAGCTGCTGGTCAGCCCGACATATTCCGCATGGCGGCGCAGCATGCGCGCGCACAGGGCATGGAACGTACCCAGCCACAGCCCTTCCGCCGGTTCACCCAGCAGGGCGCTGACGCGTTCGCGCATTTCACGCGCGGCCTTGTTGGTGAAGGTCACGGCCAGGATCTGGTTGGGCCGCGCGCGCCCCGACAGCAGGATATGCGCGAACCGCGTGGTCAGCACCCGTGTCTTTCCGGTGCCCGCGCCGGCAAGGACCAGCAGCGGGCCATCCGTCGTCTCGATCGCGGCCCGCTGTTCGGGATTGAGGCGGTTCAGGTAATCCGGCACACGGCCGGTGGGGATAAGGCTGTCCATGACATTATCTTCTATAGCAATCCCGCCGCCGGGTAACCAATGCTATCAATCATGGTCAGGGGAAATGCGCAGGGGGAAGCGATGGCATGAATACGCTCAGGGGAACGGGGCCGGGCGGTCACCGGGCGCGCATGCGCAGGCGTATCCGCACGGCAGGCGCGCATTCGCTGGCGGATTACGAATTGCTGGAGGTCCTGCTGTTCGCGGCCGTGCCCCGGCGCGATACCAAGCCGCAGGCGAAGGCGCTGCTGGCCCATTTCGGTGATCTTGAGGCCGTTCTGGATGCCAGCCCTTCCGCCCTGCGCGCGGCGGGACTTGGGCCACGTGGGGTGGCCGTGCTGGGGTGTCCGGTGCAGGTGGCGCGGCGTCTGGCGCATCCCGACCTGCGGGGGCAGGTGATTTTCACGGATATGGCGGCGGTAATGGCGTACTGCGACAGGCTGCCCGCGCATGATCCCGACGGGTGGCGGCTGTTCTACCTTGATTCCGCGCGGCACGTGCTGGCCGATGAAGCCGTCAGTATCGCCCCGCCCGCCGATATGTGCCGGACCGTGCTGGCGCGTGCGCTGGAACTGCATGCCGTCTCCCTGGTTGCGATCAGGGATATCGGCCAGCGCACGCCGCCAGCGGAGGGTCAGGATGCCGACCTGCGTTTCGGCCGCATGCTGGAAACCCATGCCCGCCTGCTGGGCCTGATCGTGCATGACTGCGTGGTGCGCGGCGGCGGGAAGGATGCAAGCCTGCGGACCTTGATCGCGCGATAGAGCGTATCAGCCGTGCGGGTGGGCTTCGGCCGCTGCGAACTGCTGGCGGATGGCGTCCAGCAGTTCGGATGGCTGGCTGACCAGCGCATCGGCACCGGCCTGCGTCAGTTCTTCCCGCGTGCCATATCCCCACAATACCCCTAGCGCACGGACGTGGTTGGCGTGCGCGCCGCTTATGTCAAAGCGCCGGTCACCAATCATCAGCGCATCCTCGCGCCGGATGTCATGTTCACGCAGCACGGCTGCGATCAGTTCGGGCTTTTCCGCGCCGCTGTCATCGGCGCGCGCGCCCGACAGGCCATCGAAATACTGCACGAGGTTGCGCAGGTGCAGGATCTTGCGCGCAAGATGGCGTGGCTTGGATGTCGCGACAAACAGCCGCACCCCTTCAGCGGACAGGGTCTCGATCACGTTGCGCATGTGGTCGAAAACCGGGCTTTTGTGCATGCCTTCCGATTCGTAGTGCTTGCGGTAAAGCGCCATCGCTTCGTCCACCCGGTCATCGCCATAATGCGCGAGGATATGGGCGATCAGTTCCTCCAGCGGGGGGCCGACCACCCATGTCAGGTCAATCGACATGTCGGGTTCATGACCAAGGTCGCGCAGTACGGCGTAAATGGATTCCACAATGCCATCGCGGGAACGGACGATGGTTCCGTCCAGGTCGAAAAGTACGGTATGGTTTTCATGAAACGGCATGCAGGTTCATAACCTCCTTGTTCTGATCGCATAATGCACCATCGGGACGGTATTTGTCCTGCAATTGTTGGGAAAACACCGTTTGCACGATCACACATCGCCCGAACCGGTCACACTTCCCCTTGGTGGCGGTATCAGCCGGGCGGATGACCATGCCTTCCTGCAGCGCCTGATCCGCACGCTTGATCCAGCCCATCCGGCACCGGACCGGCTGGCGGCCAGCTTCCTGGCCCGTTTCGGCTCGGCGGGCATGGCGCTGTCGGCGCATGTGGGGGCACTGGATGAAGTGGCGGGACGTGAAACCGTTCTGCCGCCCCTGCTGGCGGTGCTACGGGAGGTGGCGCTGCGCCTGTACCGCGCCCGTGTGCGGCGCACGGATCTTCTGGCGGGGCAGGCGGGACTGGAAGCCTACCTGCAGGCCTGCATGGGGCATGAAGTGATTGAACAGTTCCGCGTGCTGTTCCTTGATGAGGGCTTTCACCTGCTGGCCGATGAACTGATGGGCACCGGCACGGTCAACCATTCCCCGGTTTATCCGCGCGAAATCATGCGCCGCGCGCTGAAACTGGGGGCAGGGCGGCTGGTGCTGGCGCATAACCACCCCGCAGGCCAGCCGGAACCTTCATCCGCTGATATTGAAATGACCCTGCGCATCGCGCAGATCGGCAAGATCATGCAGGTTACGGTGCATGACCACATCATTGTGGGCAATGGCCGGACCCACAGCTTCCGCGCGGCGGGGCTGCTGGTCTAGTTACGCATCAGCCGACGGGCGCGCCAGCGGGCCAAGGGCCGCTTCCACCCCGAATTCACCTGGCAGCGCGCCCTTGGGGAACAGCACGTTCACATGCCCCATCTTGCGCCCCGGGCGGGCTTCCGCCTTGCCATAATGATGCGCCAGCAGGCCGGGGGCCGCCATGATTTCAGGCCACAGGGCCATGTCATCGGGGCCGATCAGGTTTTTCATGACGGCGTCGCTGTGGCGGCCTGCGGGGGGCAGTGACAGGCCGGTCACCGCGCGCACATGCATCTCGAACTGGTCCACGGGGCAGGCATTCATGGTCCAGTGGCCCGAATTATGGGGCCGGGGCGCAATTTCGTTCACGCGCAGGCTGCCGTCGCGGTCCACGAACATCTCGACCCCCAGCAGGCCAATCAGGTCCAGCGCCGTGGCGATGCGGCGGGCAAGATCGCGGGCCTGCGCCGCAAGGTCGGGCGCGATTCGGGCCGGGGCCAGACTTATGTCCAGAATGCCGTTGCGGTGACGGTTTTCGGTTACGTCAAAGGTCACGATGTCACCGCATGCGTTACGCGCGACCATCACGCTGACCTCACAGGCGAAGCGTACCATGCCCTCGGCCACCAGCGGGTGGGGGCGCAGGCTGTCGAATGCGGCGTCCAGTTCCGACGCATCACGGATGCGGGCCTGTCCCTTGCCATCATACCCAAGGCGCGTGGTCTTGAGGATAAAGGGATAGCCCAGCGCTTCCGCCGCCCTGTCCAGATCGGCGCGGTCATGCACGCCCCGCCAGGGGGCCACCGGAATGTCGTTTTCCGCCATGAAGGTTTTTTCGGCGATACGGTCCTGGCTTATGCGCAGGATACGACCGGCGGGGTGGACCGGGCGGATGCTGGATAGCAGGTCCAGACCGTCGGCGCTGATATTCTCGAATTCAAAGGTAATGACATCCACCGCATCGGCAAAGCGGCGCAGGGCGTCATGGTCGTCATACCGGCCAAGGGTAATGGCGTGCGCCACCTGCGCAGCCGGGCCGTCGGCTTCCGTCGTCAGGATATGGGCGCGGTAGCCAAGGCGGGCGGCGGCAATGGCGGACATGCGGCCAAGCTGCCCGCCGCCGACAATGCCCAGCACCGAACCGGGGGCAAGCGGCGTCATCGCACCGGTTCCTGCGCCACGGCTTGGGTCTGTTTCGCCCGCCATGCAGCCAGTCGTGCGCCAAGGTCAGGATCCGACAGGGCAAGGATGGACGCCGCCATCAGCGCCGCGTTGATCGCCCCTGCCTTGCCAATGGCCAGCGTGCCCACGGGAATGCCGCCGGGCATCTGCACGATGGACAGCAGGCTGTCCATGCCCTTGAGCGCATGCGATTCGACCGGTACCCCCAGCACCGGCAGCGCCGTCCATGCCGCACACATGCCCGGCAGGTGCGCAGCCCCCCCGGCGCCTGCGATAATGACCGACAGGCCACGCCCCTGTGCCGATTTCGCGTAGTCCGCCAGACGGTCGGGCGTGCGGTGGGCAGAGACGATGCGCACCTCATGCGCGATATCCAGCGCTTCCAGCACGGTGGTGGCATGACGCATGGTTTCCCAGTCGGACTGGCTGCCCATGATCAGCCCCACGCGCGGGGATTTCGTGCCGGAGGACGGAAGGGGGGAAAGGCTCACGATTGCAATACTCTCGTCAGGGAATCAGGCGATACTGTCGGGGATCATGCGGCTTTCCAGCCATGTGATCTCGTCCTTCAGCAGCAGCTTGCGCTTTTTCAGCCGTTGCAGTTGCAACTGGTCCGTTACCTGCTGGGCCATGCGGCTAATGACCGTATCAAGGTCGCGATGTTCGCTGCGCAGTTCGTGCAGCTTGCGAAGAAGGGTGTCCCGATCTGTCAGCATGGCGGCTCATCTGTTAAGTGGGCATGGCGTATCCTAAGCATATCCGCCGCAAAAGGCGAAATGCCGGACATGATCCCCAGGGGCTGCAATTTTAGCATGGAAATTGCAGCATCGTCTGGTCTAGCCTGATCGGGTTGCAGTCAAGACGCTGGAGGGTTCCATGTCGTACGAAGCACGTATCAACAGCCTTAAATCCCGTCATGCGCGGCTTGATGCCCGCATTTTCGATGAAGACCGCAGGCCCATGCCCGATGAAGGCGCCCTGCGGCGGCTCAAGCTTGAGAAACTTCGTGTGAAGGAAGAGATCGAGCGCCTGGCCCGGCTGGGCTGACAACAGACCCGCCGCCCGGCCTGTCCGGGTGGCGGGATGTTGGTCAGATGCCGTGTTCGCTGTCGTCATCCAGTTCCAGCGGCGGCGGCACGGCCTGACCTTCACGCGCCAGCCGTTCATTGGCGGCGGCGACCATGGCGTTCAGGTCCGTCTGGCTGCACAGGCCCAGTGTGACCGGGTCACGCGGCTTGATGTTGGCGCTGTTCCAGTGCTGCTTGGTGCGCACCTTCTCGATGGTGTCCTTGGTGGTGCCCAGCAGCTTGCTGGTCTGCTGTTCCGACAGCTGCGGGAAATTGCGCAGGATGAAGGCAATCGCATCCGGACGGTCGTTACGCTTGGCCACCGGGGTATAGCGCGCGCCCTTGGACCGGCGGTTGATCGGGTTGGCGGGCGGCAGTCCCTTGAGGCGTTCCTCGGGGTCTTTTTCGCAACGGGTAATTTCCGCCTGGGTCAGCTGGTGGTGGGCAATCGGGTCATAGCCCCGGATTCCCTGTGCCACTTCCCCGTCCGCGATGGCCTGGACTTCAAGGGGATGCATTCCACAGTATGCGGCAATCTGGGTAAAGGTCAGCGCCGTCTTTTCAATAAGCCACACGGCGGTTGCCTTGGGCATTAAGGGCAGGGCAGTCATTCTCAGGTCCTACAGCGTGTGGCGCCACACGCAGGCACCTGAAAGGGTGTTTGAAACGGTCCCTGAAAAAGCGGGAACCGTGCGTACCTGCTGGCGCGCCAGAAACAGAAAACACTCGTGGAAGTGATATGACGGTTGCGGGCGGCAAAGGTCAAGACTTCAATCCACCCGTCCCGGATGTTTCCCATCAATAAAAACAGGGGCAGGCCGGTGGCCTGCCCCTGCGGCAAATACACTATGATCGCCCGCTTATGCGGCACAGCCTGCGGGCTGTGGGGCTGCGGCGCCTGCCGTGATTGTCCCGGCCATCGCGTCGATGGCGGGGTGAGGTGCTTCGGCCTGCGGGGTGGTATCGCCCGCCATGGCCTGGCCTGAGGAAATGGGGATACGGCGTGGCTTCAGCGCCTCGGGCACGATGTGGCGCACCGCGATGCGCAGCAGGCCGTTGGTCAGGTCCGCCTTTTCCACCACCACATGGTCAGCCAGCACAAAACGGCGTTCGAAGGCGCGCGTGGCGATGCCGCGGTGGAGCATTTCCCTGCCCTGCGTGCTGTCACTGACACGACCTGACACGATCAGGGTATTGTCCTGTACCGTCAGTTCAATGTCATCGGGGCCAAAGCCCGCGACCGCCATTGTCAGCGTGTACTGCGCATCGGACAGTTTTTCGATGTTGTAGGGGGGATAGGACGAACCGACCGGGTTCTGTGCCGCCGTATCGACAAGCTGGGCCAGACGGTCAAATCCTATGGCGCTGCGAAACAGCGGCGCGAAATCATAAGCCATGTGAAACCTCCGTGAAGCAAGGTCTGGTGTCATGCGGCCCCCCGGTTGGGCGGACCGCGATTTTGGGTAATGCGCATGGACCCGCTATGGGCATCCGGCGCAGTCCAGACATGGCAATGCCCGGCCCCCTGTTCAAGGGGCCGGGCATTGCCACGGACTTCAGACCTGATCGGGAGGAAGGGGGTATCAGCCCTTCTTGCGCTGGCCCAGTGCGCCGAACTTTTTGTTGAACTTGGCGACCTGGCCCCCGGTGTCCATCATGCGCTGCACGCCGGTCCATGCCGGGTGGGACTTCGGATCGATGTCCAGGCGCAGCGTATCGCCAGCCTTGCCGTAGCACGAACGGGTCGTGTATTCGGTGCCATCGGTCATGATGACATTGATTTCGTGGTAGTCGGGGTGGATGCCGGATTTCATTTCAAACACTTTCGCGCTGGGCCCACCGATGCCGACCGGGGGCGTTGTATCGGCAGGCGTATAGACGACAAGTGCCGGCAAGATCAACACCCGATGGCAAGAAAAGCCCGCCCTGCCGTCTTCAGGCCATGGTGTTACCCTGTTGCATCATGCGGGGGAATGGAAGGGCCACACGATAATATATGGTCGTCATGATGTCGCGATGTTGCTAGAGCTAGGGCGTATTCCATTAAACTAAGGATTGGCATTCATGGCGAAACTGCCGGACCACGTGCCCGAACTGCACGTCAAGGATCTTCATGTACCCGGTTGGCTGGGAGAATTCCGCTCATTTCTCATGCGCGGCAATGTGGTTGACCTTGCGGTCGGTGTGATCGTGGGCGCCGCGTTCACCGCCATCGTGAACAGCCTGGTGAAGGACGTGTTCACGCCGGTACTGGGCCTGCTGATCGGCGGTATCGACTTTACCAACCTGTTCATCACCCTGCGTGGTCCGCACATGGCGACACTGGCCGATGCGCAGAAGGCCGGGGCGGTTACGATCAATATCGGCCTGTTCCTGAACGCGGTGATCCAGTTCATCATCATCGGTTTCGTGATTTTCTGGGTGGTGAAGGCCATCAACCGCCTGACGGTGAAGAAAGAAGCCGAAAAGCCCGCGACGCCGCCCGCACCGCCGCGCAACGAAGTGCTGCTGCAGGACATCCTGGATGTGCTGAAGACGGAAGCGGCCCAGAAATCCGCTTCGACCGCGCCCAAGGCCTGATCCCACATATCAGGCTGCGGGAACGCAAAACGGGCACCCCGGCGGGTGCCCGTTTTTTTTGGCGCATCCCTGACCGCCCTTGTGCCGGGGGACGGGACTGCCCAATATCCCCCGATATGGTGAAGGTGGCTGGCTTATGATTGATATGACACGATATATGCGCAGACGACTGCTGGCCCTGTCGGCAGTAGCGCTGCTGGCGGGCTGTCATTCGTCCAGCAGGGTGGACATGTCCCGCCTGCCAGCCCCGGCACAGGATTACCTGCTGATCACGTCCTATTTCATGGCCGAAGGCGGCATGGTCAGTCGCCTGCAGGATGGCGGCCTGTCGGGCCAGCAGGTGTATGACATGGCCACCTCGCTCAAATACGGCAAGAGCATGATCCTCGCTGCCCTGACCAGGCCATCACGCAAGGCGCGCCGTAATGGGCAGCAGGCAGTGGAACTGATGGTGGCGTGCACCAATCAGCCCGATCCATCCACACTGGGGGGACGGACACCGCCGAGCTGCCTGCCAAACGGTCCTGCCAGCCCTGATGCAAAAGGGCGGGGGCAGCCGCAACCGGCTACACCCGCCCATAAGTAAGCGTACTGATAAATAAAGGTTTGTGGGCGCCGCCTTTTTTTTAAGAAGGCGGCGTCTTTATGTCAGGTCAGGTCCCGCGCATCCGTTGCGTCGGCGTCCCATGTCCGATTTCAGGTGCGCACGGGTGGCCGCGCGTCACGACGCAGGCGCTTTTCCCCCATCAGTAGCAGCAGCGGTGCCGCGATGAAGATGGAAGATGACGTGCCCACCACAATCCCGAACAGCATTACCCACGCAAATCCCGACAGGCTGGCCCCGCCAAACAGCGCCAGCGGCAGTGCGGCAAGGAATACGGTCGATGACGTGCCCAGCGTACGGCTGAGCGTTTCGTTGATCGACAGGTCAATCAGTTCCGCCAGCGGCATGGTGCGGTATTTGCGCAGGTTTTCACGCACGCGGTCATAGACCACCACCTTGTCATTGGTGGAATAGCCAAGAATGGTCAGGATGGCGGCCACCATCACCAGATCGAATTCGAAATGCGTGATGACCAGGAAACCGATGGCCTTGGTCAGGTCCAGCACCAGCGTCACCACTGCGCTGACCGCGAACTCCCACTCAAAACGGAACCAGATATAGGCCAGGATCATCAGCAGGCTGATGCCAAGGGCCAGCATGCCGTTGCGGAACAGTTCCTTTGACACGGATGCGCCCACCGCATCCGCCCGCAGCACCTGCGCACCGGGCAGGGTGCCGATGGCATGGCGTACGGAATCGACCATGGCCTGCGTGCGGGCCTCATGATCGGGTTCGCTGTCGGGCGGCGTATCAAGGCGGATCAGCACGTCATCCGGCCCGCCAAAGGACTGCACGCCCGCGGCCGTCACGTGCTGGGCGGCAAGGGCCGCGCGGATGGCATTGAAATCCGCCGGTCCCTGCGTGCGCGCTTCCACCACGATGCCGCCCCGGAAATCCAGCCCCAGTGTCAGGCCGGGATGGAAGAACAGGATCAGCGAGGCAATGGACAGCACCGCCGATGTCGCAAGCCCGATGAAGCGGCCGCGCATGAAGTTGATTTTCGTGCCACGCGGCACGAACCGGAGAAGGGGACGATCAAACATCATTCGGCGCGCCTCAGACCGGCAGGGTGCTGGGACGTGTGCGGGCGTACCAGCGCACCATCAGCATCCGGGATAGGAGAAGGGTGGTGAAAAGGGTGGTCACGATACCGATCGTGATCGTCAGCGCGAAGCCGCGGACCGGCCCGGTCCCGAAAACGAACAGCATGACATGCGCCAGCAGCGCCGTGGCGTTACTGTCCACGATCGTGCCGGTCGCGCGTTCGAAGCCTGCCTGCATGGCCTGCAGCGCGCTGCGGCCACGGGCCACTTCTTCGCGTATGCGTTCATTGATCAGGATGTTCGCATCCACCGCCATGCCCAGGGTCAGCAGCATGCCGGCCATGCCCGGCAGGGTCAGCGTCGCCTCGAACAGTGACAGGATGGCGGTCATCAGCACCAGGTTGGCCAGCAGGGCAATGTTCGCGTACCAGCCGAACCGGCCATAGAACAGCGCCATGAACGCGATCACCAGCACGAAACCGGCAGCAAGGCTGTAGCCACCCGCCCGGATCGAATCAGCGCCCAGCGACGGGCCGATGGAGCGCTGCTCGATCACGTTCAGCGGTGCGGGCAATGCCCCCGCGCGTAGCAGCAGCGCCATGTCGGTGGCCTGCTGCGCGCTGAAGCCGCCAGTGATCTGCCCGCTGCCGCCGGTAATGGCGGTGCGGATGACCGGGGCCTCGATCACCTTGTTATCCAGCACGATGGCGAACCGCTTGCCCACATTGGCCCGCGTCACGTCACCGAATTCCTGCGCCCCGGTCGAATCGAAGGTGAAGTTCACCGCCCATTCGCCGCTCTGCTGGTCGATCGAGGCGCTGGCATTGGTCAGGTCCGCGCCATCCACATCCACATGCGAAAAGACCGGCAGCTTGGTCTGCCCGTCGGTCATGGGCAGCATTTCCACGCCCGGTGGCGGCACGGCGGAGCCGATGGCGGAATCGGCAACCAGATGGAACGTCATCTTGGCCGTGGTGCCCAGCAGGTTCTTGACCCGTTCGGGGTCACTGATACCGGGCAGTTCGACAATGATCCGGTCATCGCCCTGACGGGTGATCTCGGGGTCGATGGCGCCGGTCGCGTCAATGCGGCGGCGCACGATCTCGATCGACTGGGTCACGGCGTCATAGGCGCGCTGGCGCGCGGCCTCGGCTGACAGGGTGAGGGCGATCTGGCCGCCTTCCGCCTGTTCCACCTTGAATTCGCCCGGCACGTTCATCGGCATGGCGCGCAGCGCCTTCAGGTCGGGCTGCGCTTCTTCCGGCGTGCGGGGCGTGAATGTCACGCCATGCGCGGTGGTGGTCAGGTTGCGGTAACCCAGCGAATTCTTCAGCAGGGTCTGGCGCGTTTCATCCTGCAGCCCGCGCAGCCTGTCGGCTGTCACGCTGTTCATATCAACCTGCAGCAGCAGGTAGGACCCGCCCCGCAGGTCAAGGCCCAGATGGATCTGCCGCCATGGCAGGGACGCCATGGGCTGGCGGATGACATTGGGCAGGCACAGCGCCAGCCCGATCAGACATACGCCAATGACCGAAGCCATTCTGAGCCGACTGTAATACATCATGACTTGATGGAGTGCTCCCTACGCCCGGCTGGCCGGTTCCCTGTCCGGCACGGTCAGTGTATCGCGTGTGCGAAAAATCAGTGGCGGGAACATGCCGGTCCCTGCCTGATGATGCAACCGCTGATACGCCGGCAGGGCCGCCGCCGTTGCCGTTTTGCCGCAATTCTCCCGCCCTGTCATGCCGCCCGTGCGGCCAGCGGGGGTGTGCGCCTGCGTGGCGGGCTGCTAATCCGGAAAACAGCTACGGACACGAAACAGGCAGGAAGGGCAGGACATGACGCAGGCGGGAATGCGGTTGTTACGTGTCGGGATCGTGGGGGCGGGCCACTTTGGCCGTTTCCATGCGC
The DNA here is from genome assembly GCF_015155755.1 of Komagataeibacter sp. FXV3. GTDB lineage: Bacteria > Pseudomonadota > Alphaproteobacteria > Acetobacterales > Acetobacteraceae > Komagataeibacter. The sequence continues at coordinate 39,000 of NZ_VWPI01000162.1, forward strand.
TCAAGGTGCAGGCCGCCACGCGGGAGGTCCTGACCGGCATCCACGACCCCGACACCACGCGCGCGCGCAAGGTTGCGGCGGAAGCCGGGGGCGTGCCCGTCCTGTCATATCCCGACCTGCTGGCCTGTTCGGATGCGATTATTGTCGCAGCACCTGCGGAACATCATTTCGAACCCGCCCGCGTCGCACTGGCGGCGGGAAAGCATGTGCTGGTGGAAAAGCCCATGGCGGCCACACTGGCGCAGGCCGATGAACTGGCGCATCTGGCGCGGGTGCATGGCGTCGTGCTGCAGGTCGGGCACCTGCTGCGCTATTCCGCCGAGCACCAGGCCATTACCGACCGGATTTCCCGTCCCCTCTATATCGAGGCCACGCGCCTTGCGCCCTACAAGCCGCGCGGGACGGATGTATCGGTGATCCTTGACCTCATGATCCATGACCTTGATCTGGTCCTGTCCATCGTGGACAGCCCGATCGAAAGTGTCGATGCGCTGGGGGCGGCGGTTAGTTCACCGTTCGAGGACATTGCCAACGCCCGCGTGCGCTTTGAAAACGGCTGTGTGGCCACCATCGCGGCCAGCCGCATTTCGCTCAAGACCGAGCGGCGGATGCGCGTCTTTTCACAGGAAGGCTACCTGTCGGCTGATTTCATGAAGCGTGAACTGACCATGATCGGGCGCACGCGCGGCCTGCCACTGCCGGGATCGGGCGGGTTCCGGCGCGAATCCGTAACGTGGCGCGACCATGATACGCTGGCGGCGGAACATGCCGCCTTTGCCGCGTCGTGCCTTGATGGTGCGAAAGTGCTGGTGGACGCCGTGGCGGGCCGCCGGGCATTAGCGGCAGCACTGGCGGTGACGCAGGGAATCGCCGCCACCCGTGCACGGATGGAGGCGTCCGGCCTGATCATCCCCCCCGTTCAGGAAGACTGAAGCGTCTCGCGCAGCATTTCAAGTTCCAGCCACCGTTCCTCCGCCGCCGTCAGGTCGGCCTCCGCCTTTTCCAGCGCGGTGGTGGCCGTGGTGAAGGCGGCGGGATCGCGGGCATACAGCCCCCCATCGGACAGAATGGCGCGCAGGCGTGCGATTTCCGTCTCCAGCGCTGCCATCTGTCTGGGTAGCTGTTCCAGCGCGTGCTTGTCCTTGTACGACATCTTGCGCACAGGTTGCCGGGGAGAAGTGGAAGGGGCCACATCGGTTTTGGCCGGTGTGCTCTCCGCGCGGTCCTGCCGGGGGCGGGCGGCCAGTGTGGCATCCTGCCGCTGGGCCAGCATATCGCTGTAGCCACCGGCATATTCCACCCATTTCCCGCCGCCTTCCGCCATCAGGATGGAGGATGCGACCCGGTCGAGGAAGTCACGATCATGGCTGACCAGCAGCACCGTGCCGGAATAGCTGGCCAGCATGTCCTGCAGCAGGTCGAGCGTTTCAAGGTCAAGGTCGTTGGTCGGTTCATCCAGTACCAGCAGGTTGGACGGCCGCGCCAGTGCGCAGGCCAGCATGAGCCGCCCGCGCTCGCCCCCCGACAGTACGCCCACCGGGGTGCGCGCCTGTTCGGGGCGGAACAGGAAGTCCTTCATATAGCCGATGACATGGCGTTTTTCATCGCCGACCTGCACCATGTCGCCACCGCCCCCCGTCAGCGTATCCGCCAGCGTGGTGTCGGGATCAAGTGAACGGCGCTGCTGGTCCAGTGTGACGACATTGAGCGCGCTGCCGATGTTGATGGTGCCGGAATCCGGTTTGTCCAGCCCCGTCAGCAGGCGCAGCAGGGTACTCTTGCCCGCACCATTGGCCCCCACGATCCCCAGCCGGTCCCCGCGCAGGACACGCAGGTCCAGATGGCTGACGACCGGGTGGGCAGGATCATAGGCGCGTGACATGTCTTCCGCCACCGCGACCAGCTTGCCTGACAGGTCGCTTTCGCGGGCTTCCATCTTCAGGCCGCCGGGCTGCCTTATGGCGGTGCGACGGGTATTGCGCAGTTCGGCCAGTTCGGCCACGCGGCGGACATTGCGCTTGCGCCGCGCGGTCACGCCGTAACGCATCCAGTCTTCCTCGCGCGCGATCTGGCGGTCCAGCTTGTGGCTGTCGCGCTCTTCCTGCTCCAGCACTTCCTCGCGCCACGTCTCGAACCGGGCGAAGCCCTGATCCAGCCTGCGGGTGACACCGCGGTCCAGCCACACGACCGAACGCGACAGCGTCTCGAGCAGCCTGCGGTCATGGCTTATGATGACCATGGCCGATGACAGTGACAGCAGTTCACGCTCCAGCCATTCAATGGTGGGCATGTCCAGATGGTTGGTGGGTTCGTCCAGCAAAAGTAGGTCGGGTTCGGGCGCAAGGGCACGGGCCAGTGCGCAGCGCCGTGCTTCCCCGCCCGACAGGGTGGCCGGGTTTTCGGTGCCGTTCAGCCCCAGTTCGGTCAGCAGCAGTTCGGCGCGGTATTCCGGGTCGCCCGGCCCCATGCCCGCGCGGACGTAATCCAGCGTGGTGTCAAAGCCCGACAGGTCCGGTTCCTGCGGCAGGTAGCGCACGGTGGTGCCGGGCTGGACAAAAACGGTGCCGTCATCGGCCTGTATCTCACCCGCCGCGATGCGCAGCAGGGTGGACTTGCCACAGCCATTGCGCCCGACAAGGCAGACGCGCTCGCCAGGTCCGACGCCAAAGCCCGCGCCATTGAGCAGCGGCGCGCCGCCGAGGGTCAGGGTGATGTCCTGAAGGAGAAGAAGGGGAGGTGAGGCCATGCCCACTTATGTATTCTCAACCACTCCGTGCGCAAGGCTGGTGCGGGGGCTTAATGCCGCTTCGCGTTTTCAAGGACATTCAGGAATGACAGCCCCCAGCCAAGGGCCGTGCGGTTGGCGATGCTGTCCCAGCATGCCTGCCAGCGCTCGCGCCGTTCCTCGGGCGACATGGCCAGCGCGCGTTCCAGCGCATCGGCCATGCCGTCATGGTCCAGCGGGTTGACCAGCAGTGCGGCTTCAAGCTGCTTTGCCGCTCCGGCAAGGCGCGAAAGGATCAGCACGCCGGGATTTTCGGGGTCCTGGGCCGCGATGAATTCCTTGGCCACAAGGTTCATGCCATCGCGCAGCGGGGTGATGTAGCCAATATCCGCCAGCCGCATGTAACCGGCCACGGTGGGACGGGGGCTGCCGCGTGTCAGGAAACGCAGCGGGGTCCAGTCGGCCTGTCCCTTGTGGGCGTTCAGCTTGCCGATCTGGTGTTCCAGCTTGTTGCGCAGCGCCTGATAGGACGGCACGTCCGTCCGGCTTTCGGCCGCGATCTGCAGGAACGTCACCTGCCGTTCCCGCCTGGGATAGGTTTCCAGCAGGCGTTCATAACCGGCCAGCCGGTGGTCCAGCCCCTTGGTCGGGTCCATGCGGTCCACGCCAAAGACCAGCTTGCGTCCCGCCAGCGAACCCGACATGCGGCGCAGGTCCGCTGATCCGGCGGCGGTAACGGCGGTCTGCGCAAAGGTCTGGGGGTCGATTTCCACGGGGAAGGTGCCGACATGCACGCGGCGTCCCTCGAATGTCAGGGTGCTGTCATCTTCCGCAATGGCCCCGGCCTTGCGGGTGGCGGCAAAGATGAAATTGGCCGTGTCGTCCGCCGTCTGGAACCCCAGCAGGTCCGCCTTCATCAGGTCGCGCAGGAAAGTGCCGCCATCAGGCGCCGTGGCCAGCATGTCAGGTGCGGGAAAGGGGGTATGGAGGAAAAAGCCGATGGGCTGGCGCACGCCATGGCGGCGCAGCAGGGCAGGCAGCGGCAGCAGGTGATAGTCGTGGATCCAGATGACATCTTCCGCACGCAGCAGCGGCAGCAGGTTTTCACAGAACCGTTCGTTGACCGACCAGTACGTGGCCAGTTCCCGTCGCTCGAAATGGATATGCTCGGGCAGGGAATGCATGAGCGGCCACAGCGTGGAATTGGAAAAGCCGGTATAGTAATTGCGATGTTCGGCCGGCGTCAGGCCGATGGTGGCGTATTCCACCCCTTCCGCCTGCTGGATCTCGGGCGGCAGGTGCGCCGCGTCGGGATGGCAGGTGCCGTTCCAGCCAAACCACATGCCCCCCTTGCGCGCCAGCAGGTCCTTCAGCACAACCGCGAGGCCACCGGGGCGCAGCCCCTCCTTGGGAACGGGAACGCGATTGGATACGATGACCAGCCGTTTCATTACTGCCCTCTCTGATAAGCTGCCGCGTGGCGGACCAGCCCCATCCGGCCGTGCGGCCAGGACAGGCACCATACACGCCGGGTCAGGCAGGGGGGATGGCGCAGGCGCGGGACTGGCATGCGGCGGTGTCAGTTCAGGGATACGCCACCCGAAACCGCCTGATAGGTGGAGACCGCCAGCGTAAGCGGTTCAAAGGGCTTGGTAATGACGAATGCCGGTTCGATCGTATCCCCCGTCAGCAGGCGTTCGGGGTAGGCGGTCACGAAAATGATGGGAATGTCCTGATGCTGCAGGATGCTCGATACCGCCTTCATCCCGTCGCCACCGTCACCAAGGTTGATATCCGCCAGGATCAGGCCGGGCCGGGTTTCGCGCGCCAGCTTTATGGCCTCCGCCTCGCTGCTGGCGACGCCTGCGATGGTATGGCCGCACTGGCGCACCAGTTCCTCGATATCCATCGCGATGATCGGCTCGTCCTCGATGATCAGCACGCTGGTCTGCGCGCATGAACGCAGGCGGGCGTGGGCGTCCTCCAGTATGGTGGCGGCCTGTTCGGGGGACAGTGACAGGACGCGGGCGGCGTCATTGACCGACAGTTCTTCAAGCGAGGTCAGCAGCAGCAGCTTGCGCCCCAGCGGCGGCATGCCGCCCGCGGCGTCCCCGCTGCTGCCATGTTCGGCGTGGTGGCGGGATATCCACTGGTAAAGGCGCAGCCTTGGTGGCAGGGATGGATCATCCACCGCCATGAGTTCGCGCAGGCTTTCGGCAACCAGCAGGTCGCCACTCGACTGGCTGCCACATAACGCCCGGGCGTAACGCCGGGCATAGGGCAGGGCGCGAAGCAGGTCTTGACGCCGTGATAGCGGCATGAGGCATTCATCTCCCCAGATAAACTGTTACACTCCGGATCATGACAGCGTTAGACTGTGCTGCAAGAGTTGAAGAGTAAACAAACTGGAATCCAGAATACCACTCGATCCGTCAGCGGTCACGCACTTGCGTGGGGAGATCCTGTCCCTTCTGCCGCAATTACGTGGTTTTGCCCGTTTTCTGACCGGGCAGTCCGCGCAGGCGGACGACCTTGTCCAGGAAACCGTGCTGCGCGCGTTGGCTGCCCTGGACCAGTTCACGCCGGGTAGCAGCATGAAGGCGTGGCTGTACACGATCGCACGCAACCTTTTTTACGAACAGCGCCGCCATGGCCAGCGCGAACGTGATGTCCTGTCCGACTATGCCCATCGTCCCGACCAGCCCGAAAGCGGCACGGGGGAAGGGGAGGCGGACGTGCTGCGTGACCTCAACGGCGCGATCTGGCAGCTGTCCCCCCGCCTGCGTGAGGCGCTGGTGCTGGTTGGCGTGCAGGAAATGACCTATGCGGAGGCGGCGCATGTCTGCGGGGTCACGGTCGGCACCATCAAGGCCCGCGTTTCCCGCGCACGCGCGCAGATCATGGAATACATGAACACCCGCCCCGATGGCGGCTGAGGGAACCATCGGTCGCCTGCTCGCGTTTTCGTTATGTGGGTGGATGTAACCTTTTGCCCCTGCCGTTCATTGCACTGGCATGAACGACAACATAGGGGAGAAGAACATGACCAACAGCTTTCATGACGAGATGATTGCAATCCTGCCCCGTCTGCGCGTTCAGGCCCTGTCACTGACACGCAACCGTGCAGCGGCGGATGATCTGGTGCAGGACGCCGTGTGCAATGCACTGGCTGCCCAGCACAGCTTTACGCCGGGCACCAATTTTTCCGCGTGGATGCACCGTATCCTGCGCAACCGTTTCATCTCGGACCTGCGCAAGAAGCGTGAAACCGGGAATATCGAGGATGTGCCCGCATCAGCCATGGCTGGCAGCGGCGCGCATGACGAACGCCTGATGGTCAAGGAACTGGCCGAAGCCATGAACCGCCTGCCCAACGATCAGCGCGAGGCGCTGGTGCTGGTGGTGATGCAGGGCATGAGCTATGATGAACTGGCTGCGGCAACCGGCTGCGCCGTCGGTACCGCCAAGAGTCGTGTCTTCCGCGCCCGTCGCCAGTTGGCTGCATGGCTTTATGGTGAGGAACGCGATATTTCCACGGTCGAACTGCGTGGCGCGGTGCAGCGCCTGCGCACACGGGTACAGGCCCGTCCTGCGGCGCCGGTCTGATCGGGTGGATTCCCACTTTGAATTACGGCACGAATATGGCACTGACAGTAATGTCTTCATCAGTATCTTGGAATCTGCAGGGTAAGATGCAGCCCTGACATAGACAGGGATTGTGTGAAGTGGGAATTTACTTCGGGATAATGCGATGGCTCTGAAGGACAAGTGTCCTCCCAGGCAACCAGGAAAGAAGTCCATAACCAGATCGGATGATGCGTTCGAGCTATGGCTGAAGCGTGGATTGCATCAGTTGTTTGATGATGTGACGAAAGAGCCCGTTCCCGAGGAACTCCTGCGTCTGATTGAGGAAGACCGGAAACGGACAAAATAACGCATGTCCGTATTCCCATCTTCCGGCCACGGCAGGCAGGTCCGTCATCGGAGCCTGTTCAGTCGTGTGGGCCGCGTATTCGATGCCGTGCGTGGCCGGATGATGGCGATCATTCTGCTGGCCGCCATGCCGATTGCCCTGATCGGGGCCGTGCAGGCATGGCATAGTTACCGTTTCACGCTTGAGGCGCCCGGTGACCGTACCGACCTCACGGTATCGCGCATCGACCTTGAACTGCGTCATGAAGCCGAACATCTCAGCTCCCTACTGCAGGCCGTCTCACGCATGCGGCTGGATGATGCGGGCCTGCGCCATATGCTTGAACTGGTGCAGTCGCTGACCGGACGGCATTACAGCCAGATCGCGCTGGCGGATGACCGTGGCAACATCCTGACCGCTGTCGGGCAGCAGGGCGGGTCGGCCCCGCTGACCATGGACGCCATGCCCCGTTTCCAGGGGGATGTGGGGATCGTCGCGCTGAACGATCCGGTGACCCATGTGCCCGGTTATTTCCGCATTACGGTTTCCACCACCATTTATGATGATGCCGGCAGGCCCGCCCGCCCCGGCTATCTTACGGCCATCATGCCGCTGTCATGGCGCAGCGCCATACTGCAGGCCAGTGACCCGCGCCTGGACCTGGTGCAGCAGAACGGCCCGGTCGAGATATGGCTGCTGGACAGTCATGCCCGGGCGTCCGCCCCCCTTTGTTCGGATTGCAACTGGGCCACCCATCCGCCCGAACGTATCATGCAGTGGGCGCGTGGCACGCTGGCGATGGGGGAGGAACATGCCCACATCACCCTGCCTGACGGGTCGTTTTCGATCGGCCGCGTGCAGGATGGCGTCCATGTGCTGAGCATGACGCGCCGCAACGCGGGTGAACGGCACGCGGTGGTGATGTTCGCCATATCGCTGGTCAGCAGCGGACTGCTGTTGCTGATGGGGCTGCTGGGCGCATCCAAGAGTGCCGACGTGCTGGTGATCACGCCGTTGCGCCAGCTGACCACGTCGGTCAACCAGTGGCAGCTGGGCGGCATGTATGATGTGCGTTCCAACTGGGCCATGCCGCTGGAGGTCAGGCAGCTTGCCCATGCTTTCAGCAAGGCCACCCGCAAGCTGGCGCGGCACGAAAAACGGCTGGAACGCGCGCAGGCCCGGCAGGAACTGCTGCTCAAGGAAATGCATCACCGCGTCAAGAACAACCTGCAGATCGTGGCGTCGCTGCTGAACCTGCAGGCAGGGCGCATCCGCCTGCCCGCCGCGCGTGAGGAATTCGCGCAGGCGCGTGACCGCGTGCGCGCGCTGGCCACCCTTCACCGCTATCTTTACGCCGATGGCGAACTGTACAGCCTGAACATGCAGAGCTTCGTGCGTGAACTGTGTGGCCAGATCATGCATGCCATTGGTGAATCCGATGAAAGCCGCATCACGCTGGATATCCGCGTCGATGACCTGCTGATGGTACCCGACCAGGCGGTGCCCCTTGCGCTGATCGTGACGGAAGCGGTCAGCAACACGATCAAATATGCTTTCCCCGATCGGCAGCATGGTACGCTGGAAGTCGGCCTGCGCGCGCTGTCCGGCGGTCGGGCATGCCTGTGGATCGCTGATAACGGTGTGGGCATGGCGGCGGTGCGCAACCAGCCCGGGACGGAGGAAGGGCGCAGCGGCATCGGCATGCAGCTGATCCGTGGCTTTGCCCGGCAACTGGGCGGTGAACTGCAGATGTTTGAGGAAAACGGGACACGGTATGTCCTTGTTTTTCCACTAAAGCAGCCCGAACAGGATGAAACGGCAGGCTGAATCCATGCAAAAATGCATGGCAGAGTTATGGTCTGGACGGTTTTCAGCCGTGGATGATGGCTGTCCCTGTGTCGTGTCCTTCGGTATAGGGAGCGGTCATGAACGATGACAAGACAGTGATGAAGGCGTGGACGAAGGCACAGTCGCGTCTTGGGCGCCGGCAGGCCATGCCGGTTGTGTTGCTGGGACTGGCCCTGTCTGCGACCGCGGTGGGACAGGTCTGGTGCATTGCCAGCGTACTGGCCAGCGTGCTGGTGCCTGGCGGGGAAGCAGCGGTGACGTGGTCGCTGGCGGGACTGGTGGTGCTGGCCATCGTGCGCGCTGTCTTGCAGATGGGGTCGGACATCCTTGCCGCCCGCGCGGGCATGAAGGCACGCGCGCGGCTGCGTGGCGGGGTGCTGGACGCCATCCTGCGTGGCGGGCCGGGGCTGCTGCGCCGCCATCATACGGGGGAACTGACGGCACTGGCCGTTGACCGGATCGAGGCACTGGACGGTTTCTTCGCCCGCTGGCTGCCCGCTTCCGTGCTGTGGATCGCGGCCCCGCTTGTCATCGGTGTCCTTGCGGCATTCGTGCAGCCCGGTTCGGCGCTGATCATGGCGATATGCGGCATTGCCGTGCCGTTCGGACAGGCGCTGTTCGGGATCGGGGCGGCGGTTGCCTCACGCAATCAGTTCCTGGCCATGACCCGCCTGCAGGCCCGCTTCCTTGACCGCGTGCGCGGGATCGCCACCATTGTCCTGTCGGGCCGGACGGAAGATGAAACCCGCCGCCTTGCCGCCGCGGCGGAGGAACTGCGCGTACGCACCATGAAGGTGCTGCGGGTTGCGTTCCTGTCCTCGGCCTCCATTGACTGTGCGATGGTTGTGGCCCTTGTGCTGGTGGCGCTGCGCAATGGCGCGCAGCTTATGGCGCTGCATGATCAGGGCGTGCCTGCAGCCATCATGGCGGTCCATGTGGCGCGCGGTCTGTTTGTCGTGCTGCTGGTGCCCGAATTCTTCGCCCCCTTCCGCAGCCTTGCGCTGGCGTATCAGGACCGTGCTCATGCATCGGGTGCGGCTGCGGCCATGCGGATCCTGCCGGATGCCACGACGGTGCGGGCGGCGGGTCAGGCCGTATGTGAAACGGGGCAGGGCATCAGTGTCGCGTTCGAGCATGTGGGCTTCACATGGGATCCCGCGCGTGGCGCGACACTCGATGATGTCTCGTTTATAGCACCTGCCGGGCAGACGGTGGTGCTGTGGGGGCCGTCGGGGTCGGGCAAGTCCACCATCATCGAAATGCTGCTGGGCTTCATCCAGCCCGAAAGCGGGCGCATCACCATCAACGGTGTTGACATGACCACCATTGACCCCACGGCACTGGTGGCCATGACATCATGGATCGGGCAGAAGCCGGTCCTGTTCGCGGGCACCCTGCGCGAAAACATCCTGTTCGCCCGTCCTGATGCGACGGACGCGCAGTTGCAGGCCGCCATCCGGGCGGCGGCGGCGGACGGGTTCATCGCCAACCTGCCGCACGGGCTTGAAACCCTGATTGGTGAAGGCGGGTTCGGCCTGTCGGGCGGGCAGGCGCAGCGTGTGGCGATCGCGCGCGCCTTCCTCAAGGACGCGCCGCTGCTCCTGCTGGATGAACCGACATCCCACCTTGACCCGCAGACCGAAGCCGACGTGTTCAGCAGCCTGCGTGCGCTTGCGGCCAATCGCACGGTTATCCTCGCCAGCCATTCCGTGGCGGCGGAAGGGTTCGGCGGGCACAGGGTGGACCTTGATCATGGCCGGATTGTCACCAGTGGGGAGAATGCATCGTGAAATCCTCGGAAAACCGGGAATTCGCACGGCAGGCACGGCGTGAAGGCGTGATGGGGCCGGTGCTGCAGATCCTGCATATATGGCAGCGTCGCGCCCCGCTGCTGACCGCGGGTGCGCTGTTGTCCCTGCTGGCCGTGCTGATCGGTCTTGTGCTGATGCGCGAGGCGGGCATGCGGGTGGCCGCGATGACGCTGGGCATGATCGTGGTGACGACCGGGGCGCTGCGTATCTTCGGCGGTGCGCGGGTCATCCTGCGTTATACCGAGCGTCTGGTCACGCATGACGCCATGTTCCGTGCGCTGGCGGATGTGCGGGTGTGGTTCTTTCGCAACCTGGCGCGTGGTGCGGCGGCGGGTCTTGGCTTTCGTCGCGCGGGTGACCTGCTGTCGCGGCTGGTATCCGATGTCGAGACGCTGGACGGGCTGTACCTGCGCATCATCATTCCGCTGCTGGGTGCGTGCCTGGTGCTGCCGTTCCTGTTCATCGCCATCAACATGGTCAGCACCGTGCTGGCGGTTGTCGTGGCGGGACTGTTTGCCTGCGGTGCGTTTGTCCTGCCCCTGATCGCCGCCATGATGGGACGGCGCGAGGGCGGGCTGGTCAACCATGCCAGCGCGCAGTTGCGTATCGGTGTGCTGGACATGGTGGGTGGCCTGCGCGAAATCGCGACCTTCGGGGCGGAAGGGCGCATGCTGGCCCATGTCCGTGACCGTGATGACGCCCTGTATCGCGCGCAGATGAAACAGGCTCGGATGCTGGCCATGGCGGGGGCTGCGTCCTATCTGTGCGGACAGGCGGCGGTGGTGGCGGTTCTGGCTGCCGCATTGGGGCTGGGCCTGCCACGCATTGCCCCGCTGCCTGCGGCGGCGGTGCTGTTCCTGACGGTCGCGGCGTTTGAAACGGTGGGCGGCCTGACCCGCGCGGGCGCGCTGGCGGGCAGCATTACCCGGGCTGCGGCCCGGGTCGTGGCCGTGAGCGAAATGCCCGAACACGCGCCCCCCGAAGGCACGGAACCCGCGCCGGCGGGCACTGACATCAGCTTCCGGCATGTATCCTTTCGCTGGAGTGCTGACCGTGCCTCGGTGCTGGATGACCTGGACCTGGACATCCCGGCGGGCCAGCGCATTGCGGTGCTGGGACCGTCGGGTGCGGGCAAGTCCACGCTGGCGGCGCTACTGCTGAAGGCGGTGGCACCTCAGGCCGGGTGCATCACGCTGGGTGGGCGGGATATCGCAACCATCCGCGACGATGATCTGCGGGGACGGATTGCATGGCTGTCGCAGGCCACGCACCTGTTTGCCGATACGATTCGCGCCAACCTGCTGCTTGGCCGCCCCGACGCGAGTGAGGCCGATCTGTGGACCGCGCTGGAACAGGCCCGGATTGCGGATGTGGTGCGCGAACTGCCTGATGGGCTGGATAGCTGGCTGGGTGAAGGCGGGGCGAGCCTGTCTGGCGGGCAGGGCAGGCGGCTGGCGCTGGCGCGCGTGCTGCTGTCACGCGCGCCGATCCTGATACTGGATGAACCAGCCACCGGGCTGGATGCACGCACCGAGCAGGAATTCCTCCAGACCCTGAATGACGTGACACGGGGCCGCACCGTCATCCTGATCGCGCATCGCCTGACAGGTGTCGAAAATCTGGATAAGATATGGCATATTTCTGGCGGGAAAGTGGTCAGTGCCCATTCATGACGGGGTGGCCATGCCGGTGGAAAGGATTGACGCGGCTAGTCCCACAGGGCACGAAGTAGCGGAAAACCGGATCGGGCATGCCAGAAGGGTGATAGCGATCCGTCTTGAATCCCTGAATCAGGAGTAAATCCATCATGCGTCGCCTGTCCCTTCTTCTTGGTCTCGGTCTGCTGACAGGATGTGCTGGTGGCCATCCGGGTAAATATGTCGTGTTCTTTACCCAGAACTCCACCCAGCTTGATACGCCGGCCCAGACGGTGATCACGCAGGCGGCCCAGCGTGCGGTATCGACCCATGCCAGGGTACGTGTCGAAGGCTATGCCGCCGCCAGCCATGACCTGTCGGCTGATGAACTGCTGGCGATCGACCGCGCCAAGATCGTGGCCCGCCAGCTGGCGGTTGATGGTGTGGACGCCAGCCGTATCAGCCAGCAGCCGCGTGGCCCGCTGAACAACGAAAACGGTTCCCTGGCGTCCCGCCGCGTCGAAATCGAGGTTGGTGGACGCTGAATAACGGCTTATCCCCTGATGATATGATGGCTGGTGACGGCGCATCACGCAATCCGCGTGATGTGCTGGCGGAAGTCTTCGGCTTTCCCGATTTCCGTGGCCTGCAGCAGCAGGCCGTGGATGAGGTCATGGCAGGCCGGGACTGCCTTGTGCTCATGCCGACCGGTGGTGGCAAGAGCGTCTGCTATCAGGTGCCCGCCCTTGCGCGGCCCGGTACCGGCCTTGTCATTTCCCCCCTGATCGCGCTGATGGACGATCAGGTCGCGGCCCTGCGCCAGCTGGGGGTGAATGCGGGCGCGCTGCATTCCGAACAGGAAGCCGATGACGCCGCCCGTGTCCGTTCGGACCTTATGGCCGGACGGCTGGACATTCTTTATGTCTCGCCCGAACGATTGCTTTCCCCCGGCATGCTGGAACGGCTGGGACGGCTGACGCTGTCGGTCATCGCGATTGACGAAGCACACTGCATTTCCGCGTGGGGCCATGAATTCCGGCCCGAATACCGCGAACTTGCGGCCCTGCCGCAGCATTTCCCCAATGTGCCCCGTATTGCCCTGACGGCAACGGCGGATGCGCGCACGCGTACCGATATCCTCGACGCGCTGGCCATGCCGGACGCTACGGTGCTGAAGGCCAGTTTCCATCGGCCCAACCTTGATATTGCCGTAAAGCCCAAGACGTCGGAACTGCGCCAGCTGACCGGCATACTGGACCGCCATCGCGGGGCGGCTTCCATTGTCTATTGCGGCAGCCGCAGCAAGACCGAGCGGATTGCCCGTTCGCTTGCGGGCAAGGGGTATGCGGCGCTGCCGTTCCATGCCGGCCTGTCGCCAGTGGAAAAGCGCGCCGCCCTCATGCGGTTCCGTTCGGGTGAGCCGGTGGTGATCGTCGCCACCATCGCCTTTGGCATGGGCATTGACCGGCCGGATGTCCGTGCCGTGGTGCATCTGGACATGCCGTCCTCACCCGAAGGGTATTACCAGCAGATCGGTCGCGCGGGCCGCGATGGCGAACAGGCCGAGACCGTCCTGCTGTATGGCGGCGATGACATGGCCCGTGCCCGGTACTGGCTGGAGCAGTCCAACGCGCCCGAAGCCCAGAAACGGATCATGAGTGCGCGGCTGGAAGCGATGATCGCCCTGACCGAAACCACGGGCTGCCGCACGCAGGCGCTGCTGTCGTGTTTTGGCGAGGAACTGTCCACGGCCTGTGGTCATTGTGACAACTGCCGCAATCCCGTCGCGACGTTTGATGGCACGGTGGCGGCGCAGAAGGTCCTGTCGGCCATCTATCGCACCGGGCAGCGTTTTGGCGCGGTGCATGTGGCGGGCGTGCTGCGCGGCAAGGCGTCGGACATGGCGTCGCGTCATGGGCATGAAAAGCTGAGCGTGTTCGGGATTGGCAAAGACCGGGCCGAACCCTTCTGGCGTGGCGTGATCCGGCAACTGATCGCACGCGGCGCGATAAAGGTGACGGGGGAATATAACGCCCTTGCCCTTGAGGAAGGGCGTGCCCGGCCCATATTGCGTGGCGAGGAGCAGATCATGCTGCGCGAGGACGCGACCGAGGACCTGAAGACGGCAGGGCGCGTGTCAGGCAGCGGGCAACGTCCCCAGATGGCTGACCTGACGCCGGAAGCCGCGGCACGGTATGAAGCCCTGCGGCAGTGGCGGCTGGGTGAGGCACGGGAACAGGAAATTCCGCCCTATGTCATTTTCCATGATGCCGTGCTGCATGATATTGCCCTTGAACGCCCGACCACTCTGGATGAACTGGGCATGATCCGTGGGGTGGGTGGCTCCAAGCTGGCCCGCTATGGTGCGGCGGTGCTGGATGTACTGGCCGATGTCGGTGCCTAGCCTGTCGCGCCCGGTTTACACGGGGTGTTCTGTTTCATCGCGTAATCAGGAAACGGTTTTGCATGCGTTGCCCTTTTTGTGGAAATGACGATACGCAGGTGAAGGACAGCCGCCCGCATGAAGATGGCGCGGCCATCCGGCGCAGGCGCATATGCGGGTCGTGCGGGCAGCGTTTCACCACCATCGAACGCGTGCAGTTGCGTGACCTTGTGGTAGTCAAGGCAGATGGCCGCCGCGTCCCGTTCGAGCGTGACAAGATGGCGCGCTCGGTCCGTATTGCGCTGCGCAAGCGCCCGGTCGAGGCGGACCGGATCGAACGGATCGTCAATGGACTGGTCCGTCATCTGGAGGCCACGGGGGAGACGGATATCCCTTCACGCGATATCGGCCGGCTGATTATGGAAACGCTGCGTGAAATTGATTCCGTGGCCTATATCCGCTTCGCCAGCGTGCACTGGGATTTTCGGGAAACCAAGGATTTCGCGGATATTCTGGAGACGATTTCAGCCTCCGTCTCGGGCGATAAGGGCGAAGACCTGCCCCCATCTGGCTCCGGGGATAAAGATTGAACTGGACCCCGCCACGCAAAGAGGCGATGAAACGCAGAATTCGCAGCAATGCCACAGCAGGAGTAACGCGCCATGACACAGACAGACGGTGATCGGCAGCACAAGGTCCGTTCCCGCACCGCATCGCGTGTCGCGGCGGTGCAGGCCCTGTTCCAGATCGAACAGGGGAACGAAAGCCCGGAGCGCGTCATAAACCAGTTCATGCGCCACCGGCTGGGCACGTCCGCATCCGACCAGTGCGATTATGCCGAAGGGCATGTACCCGACGCCGATGCACGGCTGTTCGGTATCGTGGTGCGTGGTGCCATGGCCCGGCAGGAACGCATTGACACGCTGCTGCATGAGATCCTGCCCGCGTCATGGCCGCTGGCCCGGCTGGACCCGGTCCTGCGGGCGATCATGCATGCCGCAGGGGGCGAGATGACGGGGGCGGATCCCATACCGGCCCGTGTCATCATCAATGAATACATGGATATTGCCCATGGTTTCCTGGCCGGGGATGAGCCGCGCATGCTCAACGGCGTGCTCGACGCGTTGTCGCGACGGATCAACGAACCGGAAGCACCCGTGACGGATACGGGCAGTGAAACGGTTGTCGTTGTGGACGATGCCCCGGTGGCCGATGCCGCCCCCGACAGCAAGCCCGCCTGAACCCGAAAGAAAGGCATGACGGCCATGGGACAGGACACGCTGTCGGATAATGGCCTGCCAGCGGAATTCGGCTTCATTGCCCGTATTTTCCGGCCGCTTGCGGGGGACGGGGCGCTTGACCTGCGCGATGATGCGGCGGTGTTTATGCCGCCGCCCGGGCGTGAACTGGTCATCGCAGCCGACGCCATGGTCGAAGGCGTGCATTTCCTGCCCGATGACCCATCCGATACCGTTGGCCGCAAGTTGCTGCGCTGCAACCTGTCGGACCTTGCCGCCATGGATGCGACTCCGCTGGGCTACCTCATGACGGTCTCCATGCCGCCCGCGCGCGATGAGGCATGGTTTGCAGGCTTTGCATCAGGCCTTGTGTGTGACCAGCGCCAGTTCGGCATTACGCTGCTGGGTGGGGATACGACATCCACGTCCGGGCCGCTGGTGCTGTCGCTGACCGTGCTGGGGCATGTGGCACCGGGACGGGCGTTACGGCGCAGTACCGCGTGCGTGGGCGACGGCATATGGGTCACGGGCACGATTGGTGATGGTGCGATGGGCCTGCTGGCACGACGCGGGCAGGTGGCCGATCCCGATGGCTTTCTGGCGGGCCGTTACCAGCTGCCACGTCCCCGGCTGGGGCTGGAACTGGGGAATGTCGCGTCCGCCGGGATGGATGTGTCCGACGGACTGGTGCAGGATCTGGGGCACATGGCGCGTGAAAGCGGGGTGGGAATCGTGATTCACGCGGATCAGGTGCCGCTGTCCCCTGCCGTGCGCGCACTTGGTCCCCAATGGCTGCCAACCTGCCTGAGTGGCGGGGACGACTATGAACTGCTGCTTGCCGTGCCATCCATGCATGAGGCTGGTCTGCTGGATCATGCCGCGCGTGCGGGGGTGCCAGTGACCCGTATCGGGCAGGTTGTCGCGGGCAACGGCGTGCAGGTCATGGATGGGGCAGGCCACGAAATGGCATTTGCCCGCCGTGGCTGGAGCCACGTGGCGGATGGGGGCTGAGGGGCCGTTCCCTCAGTCTTCCAGCGACAGGTCGTAAACCCGGTAGCGCTTGCACGGTTCGGGCGTGATACGTTCGATCAGGCGGCGCATGGGCAGGTTGTTTTCCAGAACCCAGCCCAGTTCGATCGTGCGGTAGGGCAGGCTGCGACCGCGTTTCATGAGTTCGGTAATGGCAAGGGCGGGCATGATTGCCCCAAGCGCCGTGCCGTCCAGCGCGGAACTGACGCCCAGCAGGATGACGCGGGCGGAATGGAATTCGTGTCGCAGCAGCCGTTTGCCCAGTTTCAGCCACCCCAGCGGCGACGGATCGCCATTAAGGTCGGCGGAGATGTCGAACACATTGGGCACCACCAGCGCCACGCAGACCGGCTTGCCCGCCTGTTCGATCAGCACGAAATGCTCGGGCCGCAGGATGGGCTTCATCTCCACGATCATGGACTGCATGTCTTCGCGCGCCAGCGGAATCGATCCCCAGTTGTTGCGCCATGCATCGTTGTACAACGTGCGCAGGATCTCCCCGTCCTCATCGATGCGGTCCATGCGCAGGCCACGGGTGGTGACATTGCCCAGCCGCCCTTCGCCCAGCCGCAGGCTGGCGGGGACCAGGTGGGCTTCCTCCGCATCGGGGCCGGTCCGCATCTGGTAGGCGACAAGATCGCGCACCTTGGTGGCGCCACAGGCATCCATCATGCCCGGCAGCCATTGCGGGTGCCACGGCATGGCCACCATGGGCATGGCGTGGTGACCTTCCAGCATCATCCCGAACTCACCATTGCTGTCCAGTGTCTGCGGACCACGCATGAGCTTCATGCCATACTGGCGCAGCCACGTGCCCGCCGCGTCCAGCAGGGCGGATACCACCTCCAGATCATCAATGGCGTCCAGCGCACCGAAAAAACCGACCGGTTCCCCATAATGCTCCATGGAAACCGGGTCGATCTGCGCGGATATGCGTCCCACCGCCCGGTTGCCTCGCATGGCCAGGAAATACTGCGCGCGTCCCTGGCAAAAAAAGGAATTCTTGCGCGGGGTCAGCAGGTCACGCTGGGTCAGGTCCAGGGGGGGGACATACCCCGGCAACCCGGCGTACAGGCGGCGGGGCAGCTGGATAAAGGTGGTCATCTGACGAAAGCCGGAAACGGGTATGATAGTAAGACGATCGGTTTCGTTCATGACCGGTTCGTTGCATCCTGAACATGACCCGCATCGACCTTCATTCCGTCACGGAACGGGGCAGGCTATGCAGGCAGGGGTTGAAAGAAATGATTCGGTGGTCCGTCCTGTTGTTGTGCTGATGGCACAGAAGGACCCTTAAAAGGAAGATAGACAATGACGGTTAGGTCCGGTTCACGCATGGATGAAGGTGCATATGTGCTGATTACGGGGGCATCCAGCGGGATCGGGGCGGAACTGGCGTTGCTGTACGCCGCCCGCGGGCGGCCGCTTGTCCTGTGGGGACGCAATGCCGAACGGCTGGAAAACGTGGCTGTACGCGCCCGCAGCCTTGGCGTCACGGTGCATACGCGCATCCTTGACCTGTCTGATGGCGCTGCTGCGATTGAAGCCCTGCGTCAGGATGATGACAGCCATCCGATCGATATCGCCATCCTTGCCGCGGGGCTTGGAGACATGCGCCGCGGAAGTGACGTGGTGGAACGGGCGGAGGATGTGCTGCATCTGGGACTGGTCAACTATGCCACGCCATCGGCCATGGCGGCGGCGGCGGCCGAACGCATGGCCACGCGCGGGCGGGGGCATATCGTGCTGATCAGTTCGGTCGCCGCCTTCCATGCACTGCCGTTCGCTGCCGCCTATTCCGGGTCCAAGGCCGGGCTGAAACGCTTTGCCGAGGCACAGCAGATGGCGCTTGCCCCGCTGGGGATCGGGGTGACACTGGTCTCACCGGGGTTTGTGGATACCCCCATGAGCCGCCGCGTGGTGGGGGCGAAGCCATTTCTGCAGACCGCGCCCGCCGCTGCGCGCAGGATCGCCCGCGCCGTGGACCGTAACCGACCCCATCTGGTCTTCCCCTTCGTGTTTTCCGTGCTGCGGCTGGTGGATACGTTGATGCCGTGGCCGTTCAAGCGGCGGATCCTTTCGGCCATCAAGGCGGACCAGATGGACTGATTCCCCACCGGGGCAGGGTTTATGTAATATGTTTTAATGTTGACCGGAACGATTGTGGCCATTTCGTGACATTTATCAATGAAATCGCACGATAGCTGGTCTTGTTTTCTGGATAGATGTGTTAACCGATCTGTCTGCGGCACCTGAATTGCCTGTTCTGTTGCATAAAATGCATGGGAAAGGGCACAATCGCAGACTGTTTTTATTGTAATAGCGGGGCAAGGAGCTGCCGTATGGCCACGGAGCGCGACCGGACATGAAAGAGATCGTAGCAGTTGATATTGGTGGCACGCATGCGCGCTTCGCCATTGCCCAGGTTGATCAGGGGCGGGTTGTCACGCTGGGGGAAGCCACAACCCTGAAATGTGCCGACCACGCCAGCCTGCAGCTGGCATGGGAAGCCTTTGCCCGCGTGGTTGATCGTCCCCTGCCCAAAGCTGCGGGGATCGCGGTGGCCTGCCCGATCAAGGGGGATATCCTCAAGCTGACCAATAACCCGTGGGTCATCCAGCCTGCGTGGCTGCCGGTCAAGCTGGGGGTGGACGAACTGATCCTGGTCAATGACTTTGGCGCCGTAGCCCATGCCGTGGCGCAGGTGGGTGAAGACAGCCTGCAGCATATCTGCGGTCCCGACCAGCCACTGCCCGAACAGGGCGTGATTACCGTCGTCGGGCCGGGCACGGGTCTGGGGTCCGCCTATATCGTACGGCGCAAGAACGGTTATTTCGTATGCGAGACCGAGGGCGGGCATATCGACTTTTCCCCGCTGGACCAGCTGGAAGACCGGATCCTGAGCGTCCTGCGCCGTCGTTACCGCCGTGTATCGGTGGAACGCGTAGTGTCAGGGCCGGGGCTGCTCAACCTGTATGAGGCGATTGCCGAAATGGGGGAACTGTCGGTCAAGGCGCGTGATGACAAGGCGCTGTGGACCATGGCGCTGGAGGGTTCTGATCCGGTGGCCGCAGCCGCGCTGGAGCGTTTTTGCCTCAGCCTTGGCACGGTCGCGGGCGACCTTGCGCTGGCGCAGGGTGGCGGTGCCGTCGTGATTGCCGGCGGGCTTGGCCTGCGTCTGGCCCAGCACCTGCCCAGTTCCGGCTTTGCCGAACGGTTCGTGGCCAAGGGCCGGTTTGAGGGCATGATGGCGGAAATGCCCGTAAAGCTGATTACCTACCCGCAGCCAGGCCTGCTGGGTGCGGCGGCGGCCTTTGCCGAAGCCTATCGCTGACAGGACCTGAAGAGGCGTCCCGGTTTGTCCGGGGCGCCTTTTTTTTATCTGTAGGCCACCCGTTGTCGGCGTGATGGATCAGCCGCGCCACAGATGGCCGGGCATGGCGTCATAATGCTGGGTCAGGAAATCCAGCAGAAGCGCCAGCACGCTGCCCATATGCCGGGGGTCGTAGTGGACATGGCTGGCTATTTCATTCAGCGGCTGGTTGTTGATCATGGCGGCGATCAGGATCCGCTCGTAGCGGTTGCCGATGATGTCGTGAATATACCTGTAACGGTTGATTGACCCCATGCGCCTGTTCAGCGGTCGCGCGGACAGACCCGGTGATGTCCGGTCCACCAGATACGGGTCTTCCTGTCCCATTACGCCAATCCGGTAATCCGTGGCCCAGAACCGGGCCGCCGCCACATGGTGTGCCATGAGGATGCCACTGTGCTGCAGCGCGTCGATCAGGGCAGGTACGGGTGTCGCCCATTCACTGGTCCCGTCATGAACGGTTGTGGGGGCGGACAGGATAGCGGGACCGTCAGCGGGCAAAGGGCTCACTTTCATGGCTGGATGTTATGGCATCATCTTCACGTCCGGTACGTGGGTCAATTGAAAGTGTAAGATTATCGCCTGCCTGCCGTAAAAAAATATCTTCCTGCAGGGCCATGTACCCACTGGATAAAAAAACGGCATCACCCGGGTTGCGGGCGATGCCGTAAGGTTCCGTGGACAAGTTGGGAAATCGACGGTTGGGAATCTGTCGGGCGACCCACGGGTGTTATGATTAATAATGATAATAATTATCATTATCAAGATAAAAATGGCATCCGTCCTGACCGTCCCATGGTGGACCCGATCCCGAAAACGTGGTGCGATGGCCGGACCGTCAATGCACGCAGAGGACAGCATGGCCATTACACCGCTTGAGGTCGCAGCACGGCGGGCAGGGGGACGGCGGGGTGCCGATATCCTGCTGGAAATTCTGGAAAGTGAGGGGGTTCGCTATATTTTCGGCAATCCCGGCACAACGGAACTGCCCCTGATCGATGCGCTCCAGCGCCGTCCGGACCTGAACTATATCCTCGCCCTGCAGGAAGCGAGCGTGGTGGCCATGGCTGATGGTTACGCACAGGCGGCCGGGCGTCCCGGCTTCCTCAACCTGCATACGGCAGGGGGGCTGGGGCACGGCATGGGAAACCTGCTGAACGCCAGCGTATCACAGACGCCACTGGTGGTGACGGCAGGACAGCAGGACTCGCGGCATACGATTTCCGACCCGCTGCTGTTTGGCGACCTGGTCAGTATCGCGACGCCTGCGGTCAAATGGGCGCAGGAAGTCCTGCATGCGGACCAGTTGCCGGTGCTGGTGCGGCGTGCCTTCAACGATTCGATGGCGGCCCCGTCCGGGCCGGTTTTCCTGTCCCTGCCCATGGATGTGATGGAGGAACCCAGTGATGTCGATGTCGGTTCCCCATCCGTCATCAACCGTGAATCCATAGCGGGCGGCCTGCCGGAACTGGCGCGCGCGCTGGCTGGCATCACGCCGGGCAGGCTTGCGATCATCGCGGGCGATGAGGTGCATGGCGCAGATGCGGCGACGCAGGTGGCCGAAGTGGCCGGGATCCTTGGCGCGCCGGTTTATGGCGCGTCATGGCCATCGCGTATCCCGTTTGCAACGTCCTGCCCGTTATGGGCGGGCAACATGCCCACGCGCGCGACCGACATTGCGCGCAGGCTGGCGGATTATGATGCGATCTTCGCGCTGGGCGGCAAATCGCTGATTACCATCCTGTATTCCGAAGGCTCACCCGTGCCGCCGGGATGCGCGGTCTATCAGGTTTCGGCCGATGTACGTGACCTGGGCCGCACATTCCAGACACCGCTTTCGCTGGTGGGCAATATCCGCGCGTCGCTTGATGTGCTTATTCCGCTGCTGCAGCAGGCGACACAGCCCCGCCGGGCCGAATTCAATGCGGCCCGCGCACGTGTCACCGCCGCCCGGGCCAGCAGGCGCGCGGAGGCGGAAATGCTGGTTGCCCGACATCGTGATGATCCGGTCATCGCCCCCTGCGTTGCCGCCCATGAGGCCGTGCGAGCCATTGGCCCGCGGGTCGCGATCGTGGATGAAGCGATTGCAACATCCTCCTACACACGCATGTTCCTCGATAGTGACTGGGCTGCGCAATATTCCTTCCTGCGCGGTGGCGCGCTGGGCTGGGGCATGCCTGCGGCGGTCGGGGCGTCGCTGGGTCTGGGGCGTGAGCCTGTCGTCTGCCTGGTGGGGGACGGGGCGGCCCTGTATTCTCCACAGGCTTTATGGACGGCTGCGCATGAACGGCTGCCGGTCACCTTCGTGGTGATGAACAACCGCGAATATAATGTGCTGAAGGGGTTCATGCGCGGACAGACGCATTATGTTTCCGCGCGCGAGGGAAACTTCCTGGCAATGGACCTGTGCGATCCACCGGTCGACTATCAGGCCATGGCGACATCCTATGGTCTGGAATCGCGCCTGATTACCCGTGCGGGTGACATTGCCCCAGCTATCGAGGCGGCAATGGCGTCCGGTCGTCCCAACCTGGTGGAAATCGTAATCAGCACGATCTAGGGGAACCCGACCCTGATTTTCGTAAACTCTTTAGAAAACGCTAAAAGTTTCAGGATGCCGTCTTTTTTAAAAAAAGCGGCATCTGGTGATGACTTTTGAAAAAAGCATCGTGATGCCGCCAAAGCTGTCCTTTAATGGATGGGGAAGGAACAAGTGGTCGGAAGGGGATCAACCCGTTCCCGACCCGGGTCCACACGCAGCGTCAGCCGCATCACGGCGGCGGCAAGGTGGGCGCCGCTGGTGTGCATGGTCGTCTTGATGTCCACGCCATGATTGTTGTCCAGCACCGCGACATTGCGGCCACGGGCTATGGTCGCTTCTGCCCGTACGGACCAGTAGGTCCCATTGATGTCCGACAGTCGGGCAAGGTTGTACACCGTCCCTTCGCCCTTCAGCTTGCTGTAACCGATTCCAACCGCTCCACCGCCAGTAATCTTGACCGGATAGGAATGGTTGCCAAAGAACAGGCGTCCCTTGCCCCATGAATACCCGCCTGCAAGGGCGGCATCATGCAGGGTGAAACAGATTTTGGCGGTCGGTTGTCCCAGCGCATCCGCGGCCCATGCGGAATGGGTAGCCAGTAATCCTGCGGCAAGAATGACAGGGGCATAAAGGAAAGCTGGTCGCACGGCATGTTCCTGCTACGATATGGCGGCGGGTAAATCATATATGGAATTCAGGCGGTCCCCGGCATGATTGAACCGGATGCGTCCTTTGTTTTTCAGTCGATTACAACCAAAAGGCAACCCCCTGTCAGTGTCAGCCGACCCATTGTCTGGATATGTGCGAAAGGAGTGACCCCTGATGCATGCTGCAACCCTGTCCATGGATTACGACCATCCGGACTGCCCCCCTGTCCTGCGGCGGATCCGGGTGCAGGCCCCGTTTATCTATGGGCTGACCAATTATGTTGCGGCTGCCCTCAGCGCCAATGTGCTGCTGGCGGTGGGGGCGGCGCCAGCCATCGGGGCGGCGCCGGGCTGGCCGGCCGGTTTCGGGCGGCTGGCCGGGGCAATGTGGGTCAATGCGGCGGGGCTGATCAACTGCACGGCAGATGACATGCTGAATGCCGTGAATGCAGCGAATGCCGGTCATGTGCCATGGGTGCTGGATCCGGTGGCCATGGGGGCGGGCGTGGGAGAATACGACGCCATCATTCGCACCCTGAAAGCCAAGGGGCCAGCCGTGGTGCGGGGGAATGCCAGTGAGATCATGGCACTGGCCGGTGGCGCCGCAACAGCACGGGGCGTGGAAACCACGGCTTCAATCGCGCAGGCAGTGCCAATGGGACAGGAACTGTCTCTTATACA
>NZ_VWPI01000163.1 GCF_015155755.1 Komagataeibacter sp. FXV3
AGAGACAGGCCGTTCTGGCAACCGTTCCCATGGAATCGGACAGGCTGGTGGCGGTGGCAGCCGTTCATGCGCTGTATGCGCGGGCAGCGGAAATCGCGGCTCGCGATGCGTCCGGCCCGGCGTCCTTCGCCACCAGTTTTGTCGATGCCCTGTCGCGGTTACAGGATTCCCATACGTCAGGTACCCACGCCTGATCAGGAAATATCGGCCATTAAGGAAACATGGGCCGCGATGATCTTCCACCCGTCGGGGGTGCGGATCCATGTCTGGCTCTGCCGACCGATACGTTCACCACCATGGCGACGGAATTCCAGGTCAACCGTGCCGGTATCCGTGCCGATGGCCGTAATGTGCCGGCGCAGCACATCCCGCGGGGGGGAACCCCCTGCACGCCTGCGGCGGAATGCTGCAATTTCATCAAATCCGTACAGCGTTTCCCCGACACCATACCGCACGGTTTCAGGGCCATGGTAAAACAGAGCGTCCAGTTCCGGGATGTCGTTTTCGCCCAGCGCCTTTTCATAGTGATCGGACATGGCGGTCAGTTCCGCGATGATTTCAGGGCGGTTCAGGTCAGGGGACATGGTGTTTCCGTAAAATGTAGTTGGTGGCTTTACCCCCTGGTGGGGACAACTGTTTCATGCGCTTCGTTTTCCGTCACATTGATAACAGCCTCATTGGAAAACGACACGACTTCCGATGGCCGCTGGCTGGTGGCTGCATTCGTTTTGCGGGCCAGGTCGTTTGTCACCGTTTTCAGTTCCGACACTTCGGAACGGACATCATTCAGGATTTCCATCAGGGCGGCATGATCTTCCGCCGCACGCTGGTCGGTGCCCCGGCTCAGCACCGCATTGCCTACCATAAGGGCAGGGAGCGCAACCAGCTGGATGCAGTTGCTTATATAGAGCAGCGTGTTCTGCCATGCGGGTGCTGCCAGCGGGATAAGCGAAAAGACCAGAAACGCATAAACGCACCAGATGCTCCCGAATATAATCGTCATGCGCACCGCGACATGATCGTTGACCTTACGGAGAAGGGTGGGTTTGGTCGGTGATTTCGGCATGGGACCCTGCTTGCGGCAATATGTTGTAATAATTCAGTGGGTATGTCTCAAAATCCGTCGCCATGCGTCTACCTTTAAATGGATAGGATTTATGCCGTCCGGGTAGGGGTAGAGATCGATTCTGTATGCCCGGCAAATTGACGCCCGTTTGAATGACGCGCGAATTCGTTGGTTTTCCAAGGAATTTCGGATGCTGGTGCTGAAAGTTTCCATTTTTTTGTGATTTTATGATTGACGGTAGTAGGAGTGGGTCCTATATCCGCAATCACCGGCGGCGCTGAGGAAACTTCTTGAGCCTCTCCGGTGGATTTGCTAAGTTACTCGGCCCTTTGGGGTTACGGTCTTTGACAAGAGAATAGAGAGAGTATCTGGAAGGGATATGCTGGCGGCGCGGTTGTTGTCTTTAGGGATGATGATTGGCGGTCTGGACTGGGTGAGACTGGTCTAGGTAGCTTGGCGTATCTTTTT
>NZ_VWPI01000164.1 GCF_015155755.1 Komagataeibacter sp. FXV3
GTCCAGTTTCCTGTTCCTTCAGGATCCCTATGATCTGCTCTTCCGTAAAGCGACTGCGTTTCATCCGTCCGTATCCTTCTCGATCGGACTCTACTTTAAAATGGGCACATTTTCGGGGGGCACGTCAGCAGTCCACGGGCTGCCATGCTGACCAATCGTGTAACGCCGTAGCCTTCCGCCAGAGCGGTAGTGAATGACATAGACCTTGCGGCCCGATGGCCAGACCCGGACCGCAAAGGCCGGGATGCTGTCATCCCACAGGAAATAATCTTTTGCTTCGGGCGTCGCCGCCGTGACGGTTTTCTTGTTGAGCCGGGCCATTCTCGCCTCCGCCGCAGGAAACACATAGGAAACAGATGAGAGCGCAACCGAGCGTAGTCGGTGAACAAATGACGTATCCCGACGGGGCTATTTTTCAAGGAAAAACAAAGGGTTTTCGTTGTCTGGCGCTATTCTGTCGGCACAGGCGCTGGCCAGCGTAGGCTAAAAAATCTTTCTCATAACCTGAAGGCCGCAGGTTCAAATCCTGCCCCCGCAACCAGTCGACATATAGAAAACCCCGCTAAACCAATCGGTTGGCGGGGTTTTTCTTTGGCTGCATGGCGGGGTGAAAATAAATATCAACCAAATCAATGACCTAATTTCGCAGGTTCAAATCGGAGCGGCCGAGCCGCAACCAACTGCGATATGCACCGAGTTCGCTAGGAAGAGGTAAGACTCGGCGCGAGCTACGTCTGTTGCGAAATAAGCTCGGGTGGAGCAGGGCTCCGGGTTGCACGGACCGGCAACCAGTTCAGTACCATAAATTATTATAAAACAATGATTTATACAGGTCTTTGTTGGCCTTGACCTGCCATGGAGGATAGAGTCTGTCTATTATTGATAGGACAGACTGATGAAGCGTAGCCGTTTCAGCACAGAGCAGATCATTGGCATCCTGAACGAACAGGACGCCGGACGCCGGATGTGTGTCGGCGTCATGGCCTCAGCGAAGAGACATTTCACAAAAGGAGGGCCAAATATGGCGGGCTGAAGGTATCTGAGGCCAAGCGACTGAAGGCGTTTGGAGGGCAAAACGAGCGGCTCAGCCGTTCTTTGTCTGCCGACCGTCGGTGCCTATCTCTTTATTGGCAGTCTCCTCTGCGCTTACGGTATATCTGCGACCGTCTCCTCCTGTCGGTTTTTCAGTCGAGATTCATGGGTTTCCAAGGCTGGCCATAGACTGATGGCATCGTTCTTGGCCGACTCTAATCGATCCCGGTTCGATGGGTTCCGAGTGGAAACGGCTGTTGTTGCGAATTCTACTACCGTTTCCTGAGTCGCCGATCAGTCGACGACGTATAATATTCATTCAGCGGGGCATTTCCCAAAAAATATCATCGTTACAGCCGCGGGATATCGCAATACAGCGAAAATGCGTCGTCGATTCGTCTCTGAAGCAGCCCGGTTGCACGGCAGCGCAAGGTGCGCAAAAGATAATGGCTGAAGCCTGACGGGGGGCAGTCAGGCTGCCATAGGAGTGATGGATGGGGATGTTGAGATCCGGTGGCGAGCGCAGACAAGGCCCGATCTCCTTCGGGACAGGCCGGTTGTGTAACCGCGAGGAGATCTTACTTGATCACCTCGGTACGACGTATGTGCCCATTCCATCGACTGTCCTCCGGGGTGGCGTATTCTTCTCATCTAATCCAACTGGCGCTTTCGACGGTCCAGCTGCCTCCTTCTTTGGAGAGTGGTAGGCAAAAGGCAATGTCTCTACATACCGCTCCGCCCCCGATGGCCGCGCTCCAAGCGTGGTTGAAGGCTTTGGGGTCGATTGAAAACGAGGGTAACTACGGGCACCTGCTGCTGGAGCAGGTTGGGGTGTGTGACGACGCGCTAGCGGCGGCGCTGCGGCCGTATTTCGAATCAGCGCATCTTGATGCACGTGAATATTTCCATCGACAGCTGGGTATCGATCTTCACCCGGATGGAGGCCGCGCTGCGGAAGTCTGTTACCCCAACTGCCTGCCGGAGACTGCTAAGCGCGGGCTTTTCGGAGAGGTTATGGCCGGGCTTGTAACCGAGGCATATCAAAGTGAATTTGTCGGTAGTCACCAATGGATCGTACCAATTTTCCTTTTCCGTAATCATGACGACGTGGAGAATTATCTCTGGGCACTGAAAGCCGATCCGGGCCGGGCACGCGAGATTTACGGGCGGCATGGCACCGACTTCGTCGGCATTTCGCTCGATGCCGCAGGAGAAGTGGCGCGGATGATCGTAGGCGAGTGTAAATGGCGTCGAAACTTGACGGAATCGGCCGTCGCTTCGCTTCTGTATGGGCCTAAAGTCGAGAATGAGGAGACCGGAGAGCTGGAGCGGGATGGCAAGGGTATTTGGTACGAGATCAATCGCGACTCGCCGATTCCCTGGGGCCTACGACAGCTTCAGAGATTGCTAGAGTTGAAGGACCCCGAGGGCTATGCCTCCGCGATATACTCGATTGATCGCGCGGTGCTCGGCGACGGCGCAAAACCTGAGCGAACCGACATGGTGCTGATCGTCGGCAATGGTGCGAAACGTCGAGACGAGGGCGATTGCCTGATAGGGTGGGAGGAATTGCCGGTAGACTACACGGCTGGTTATGCCTTGCAGGTAGTCGAGGTGATTTTGAAAGGTGGCGAAGAGCTGATCGCGAAGCTGTATTCGTCACTTTGGAGAGGCACATAATGCCCGCGCGCGATGCGGATCGGTTGGCATTGGCGGAAGGGGTGCGCCAGTCGCTCGGCATAGAGAACGAGCTCACTCGACCACAGGCGCGTGCTTACGTGCGCTGCCTGCAGACTACTTGGCAGGTTCCGACCATCGTGTGGGGCGAGCGCGAGTCTGCCCAGCAACTGAGCGACGCGCGTCGCCTCCTGCATTCCGCTCATATTTTCCGATCGATAGAGGGACCGGGGTCAACCCGCGCGGTCGATTGCTTCCGCCGAACTGGCGAGATTCTCGAATGGCTGTCGCGAGCCGGCGACAATATTCGCAGCATTGTCCCTATAGAGTTGCTGGCGGCTGCGGCCTATCAACTTGGCGGGCTACCAGCGATGGCGACTGGTCTGCTCGATCAAGTAGAGTCCGAACACGAGGGTGTGCTACTCTATGCCGCGTTTCTGCAGGCTAATTTCGACCTCGTTTTGCGGCGCGCGATGCTGTTCTGGCGTGCCAACGGAGATCTCACGACGCGCAATGCTAGCCAACTGCTGCTTGATGCGATGGCAAGCGAAGATCCCGACCGTGGCGTCTCCTGGGGGTTCACAGTCGAACTGATTCGGTGCTTGGGGCTAGTGGCAGATTGTCTGCGGCGCGGCGACGATGGGCGACTGAAAATAGCGATGGCGAAGCTCCAGGCGCTCGACGGGATGGCGGCGCGCACATTCAGCGATGATGCCGCGCTGGTCGTTGGCTTACTGCGTCAGGTGGCGGAGGGGTTCGTTGCCGCGAGCATCTACAAACCGCTACGCGCGCTCGCAGAGATTCGGCCCGAACGTACGAGCCTACTCTTGTCATATGCGCGCGACCAGTTCAGCCGCGGCCGCGGGATACTGTGGACATCCCAGATTTACGGGCTCGACCGATTGCTGCGCGAGGCATCCTTTGCCCTCTGCACGCCAACGGGCTCAGGCAAGACGTTGGTCGCCAATATGGCGGTGATCAAGGAACTACTGCTGCGCGAGCATGATACTCCGCTCAGCCCGCTTGCCCTCTACATTGTTCCCTCGCGTGCTCTTGCCGGCGAGGTTGAGGCAAAATTAAACGCGGAACTCGGCGGCGAAGTCATCGTCACCGGCCTCTATGGCGGCGCAGACTGGGGCATCACGGACTATTGGCTGACCAGTGAGCGCCCAGTTGTGCTGATCGTCACCGTCGAGAAGGCAGAGGCGCTCTTACGCTACCTCGGTGCGTTACTGACCGCGCGGCTCGCTTTGCTCATCATCGACGAAGCACATCAGGTTGTGCCTGGAGCGAGCGAGGAAGTCAGAGTCAGCTTTTCCGATCATAACAATAGGTCGATCCGTCTCGAGATGCTCGTGTCGCGTATCCTATCGCAGCGCCCCGACGTCGTGCGGATTGCGCTAACGGCAGTCGCTGGCGGCGCATCAGGCCCGGTCGCCAGATGGATCGAGGGCCGTGCCGAAGCGCAGGCGATCGGGGTCCGCTATCGCAGCACCCGGCAGGTTATCGGTGTTCTGGAGGCGACTCCCGGTGCCCCAGGCCGCATTCTGCTCGACCTCATGAATGGGCGGCGGCTCTATCTGCGCGGCAAAGAAGACCCGGTCTATCTGCCGCTGCGTTACCAGCCGATGCCGCAACTCAAGGCAACGTGGCGTAACAGCCTGAACCGGTTCAACTGCCTCAATGTGTTATGGAACGCGCTTCACCTCGCAGAGGAGAATCAACGGATCCTGATCTCGGTCGCGCAAGAGCCTGAGAAGACGATGCGCTGGTTTAAAGAAGCGCTCGAACTCGACACGTGGCAGGCTCTAGTCAGATTTCTGCAGCCTGAGGGTGATCTGCGGGCACGGTACGAGGAAGCCTGCGCCGCGTGCCATGATTATTGCGGACCGGACTCGTTCGAGTTGTTTCTGCTTGAACGCGGTATCGCGACGAGCCATGGGCAGATGCCGCAGCGCCTGCGCCGGCTCATGGTCGAGATGATCGACAAGAAGATCTGTCCAATCACTGTCGCAACCGCCACGCTGACGGAGGGTGTCAATCTTCCATTCGATCTGATCTTTCTGACCTCCCTCAAGCGCCGGTCCTGGGATGCGGCGAAGGAAGAGTCGATCGTGAAGCGCTTGTCGACATCCGAGTTTCGCAATTTGGCGGGCCGCGCTGGCCGACCGGGCGCGGCCCGTGGGATCGAGGGTATGACGCTGGTCGCGTTGCCGAAAGCAATCTCCGCTACGGGAAATGGGCAGTTGCAGACACAGCGTCGTCAGATGCGCGAGCGCGCGGAAGATTACGACACTTTGCGAAGGCAATTGTTGATCGAGCAACAGGATGCTGACGTGGTAGATAGTCCGCTGGCTCTGCTGCTTGACTGCATCTGGACACAGGCTAACCGTTTGCTGGGAATCCGGCCGGACGACTTTCTGGACTGGCTGGAAAAGACAGCGCCAGGCGACGTGAGTGACGATGCGGGCACCGGTTCGACCGACAGCCACGCGAGGCTGGCTGACGTCATGGATGAACTCGACGGCGTAGTTCTGACGGCGCTCGAAGAGGTAGTCCTCATCGAACAAGCTGACATGACGCCCGCCCGAGCCGAAGCAGCGTTACGGGCGCTGTGGGCGACGACCTTCACGGCGGTATCAGCCGCGCGAGCAGCGTTGCTTGAAGCCGCCTTCATCCGGCGCGGTGTTGGCATGATTGAGACGATCTACCCCGATCCAGCCGAGCGTCGACGGCTCTATCAGTACGGTTTCACACCGTTGATTGGTCGGCGGTTCGATGCCGTGGCATCGAAGATCCGGAGCTTGATCGTAGCGGCCGGGAACTATGGCGACCTTGGGGCAGTGGCCCGGATTGATGTTTTTGAGAATATTGGGACACTCCTTCAGGGCGATCGGGGCTTCGGATTTCGTGTCCGAGCAACGGATGGCGATCACGCTATCCTCGCTAACTGGCCTCGTCTGCTCGGCTGGTGGATGCACGAGCCTGGTGCGCCGGGCCCCGATCCAAAGGATCTGCGCGCATGGCAGCGCTTCGTGGCTGACAATCTCGAGTTTCGCCTGGGCGTAGCAATTGGCGCGGTGGTGGCGGGAGCCTGGTCGGAGGGCGTGCCAGATGCCACGACTTTGCCCAGTCTCGCCGAATGGAAAGCGACTACTCGTTTACCCTGGTTCGGGTTTTGGGCTCGGGAGCTCCTACGCTGGGGAACGCATGATCCGTTTGTGGCATTCTGTTTGGCACAGGGACTCGCGCACACCCGAAAGGCGGCGATGGCGCGCCGCGCCGAGTTCGATGCGTGGCTGGATGGTGAGATCGGTAATCCTGAGGCGGAGGACCGGATCGACCCGCAGTATTTCGGCAGGTGGCAGAAGAGCCTGCCGCGGCAGGAGCGATCAGCGGCCATGGCGGACGAAACCCAGGTGCGATTGACTGGTACCGACGGCGGTCGCGAGCGTTATCCAGTCATTCCGATCGCGCGCGGCCAGGCTACGGAGTGGCTGGACCCCGCAGGGTTTCAACTTGCGGTATCCGTCGACCCCAACCGGGGCCGCGTAAATCGCTGGCGTAGCGACTACGAACTGCATGTGTCTGAGGGACGGGCATCGGTCAACCGCGTGTTCCGTCCGGGTAGACGCCCTTAGCGCGTCTCTCCTAGGGGGTGCCCCCGGTACAGCCGCTGCCCACTTTGAGGGTGCCGCTACGGCAAAAGCATCCGGAAATTCCTTTGATTTTTTCCGGTCGAACGGCGCTTGTCTTTCGAAATAGCTTCGGAAAATCCTTGGCCTGCTGCCGGTTTCGTGGACACGAAGATAAGATCGTGACCAAGGAACTGAAAATTGGGTATGACGAAGCGGAAGTTCAGCCGTGAGTTCAAGATCGAGGCCGTATGGGGCTGGTGACGGATCGGCGCGTGGCGGTGGCGCCGGCTGCGCGGCTAGGAACCCGAACTGCCTGACACAGCCATCCGCTTGGCAGACCTTGATCGTCACGGCTGGATGCGGCTGGGTACAGTGCGAAGGCGGCCCGATTGAGGAAATCCATCCTGGCGATACTGTCTGATTCATACCCGGCGAAAAGCACTGGCATGGCGCGACAGCGACCACGGCGATGAGCCACATCGTCATCCAGGAAAAGCCGAGCGGTTCTCTGGTCGACTGGTTGGAGTCAGTATGGCACCTGAGCATTCTCTCGCTTTGTTTTGATTTGATCTGGCCTAGTGGGTAACGATTCCGATTGGATGCATTCGCGCGCCCTGACAGGATCGGCGTATCAAGCGACGAGGCGAGGTATCTCGCGGTCTACCAATCGCAAGTATCGTTGGTTGTCTTCCCCCGCAACCATATCTTATACAATATCATCAATATGCTAAGCCGTCCGTAAGGGCGGCTTTCTGCGTTTGAAATGCCCGCGCAGGAAACACAACTGTTTTATGTAACCTGTGACGATATTCTAAATGTCACGTGTGATGGAACCGGTGGAGTCGTGTGCGATGGTCAGGGCCGACCTGTCCGGCTTCCTCTGACTGCCGGACAGGTCAGCGCCTTCAAGGGTATAGACGTGCTTCTGGCAGATCTCCTCGAGGGAACAGAAGAATTTGTCGGGGACAGAGGCTATGACAGCAACCGGATCCGGTTACTGATTGCAAAACGCAATATCACAGCTTGTGTTCCTCAAAAGAAAAACCGGAAATCAAAGCCGCCTTACAACTGGCACCTGTATAAAAAGCGCCACCTCATCGAAAACATGTTCGCAAAACTAAAAGACTGGCGACATGTTGCGACCAGATATGATCGCTGCGTCCATACATTTATATCCGCAATCCCTTTAAGAACCGTAACTGAACTGTTCCCCAGACTCGTACCTGCCCCGATTGTCTCCTTCCGCATGCGGCTTTTGGAGACAGCCCAGATCTTCAACAGAGAATTAATATTGCATGTTGATCAGAAGTTACTTTTGATTGCCGATTGACAATGAACGTCTGACGAAGGTGCGCGGCATCGGCTTCAGGAGTGTTTTTTCGATACCTTGTCAATAAAGGCACGCAGGTCGGCCAACATCAGGTCCGGCTCTTCCAGAGCAGCGAAATGGCCGCCTCTGGTCATGTTTGTCCAGTGTACGATATTGTAGGTCTTCTCCGCAAACGAGCGTGGCGTTGGCAGGAACACGGGATCTGGAAACGCCGCGACACCGGTCGGCACACCTATGTGCGTGCCGGCAGGAAACCGATCCGAACCTTCCAGGCGCCTGCCGAGGTAGATCCATGTCGCCGTGACGACTGCCGAAGGTGCAATATAAAGCATGATGTTGGTAATAAGTTCATCCTCCGAGAACCTGCTCCAGATATCCGGACTGCCATCGGAGAATGTCGGGAGGTCCGCCCACTTACCAAATTTTTCAAGTATCCATCCAGCCGTACCGACCACGCTATTGGCCATAGCAACGCCCAATGTCTGCGGGCGTGTTGACTGCTCGTGACTGTAGCCGGTCTCCCGGTCGAGGATCGCGGCACGGCGGGAGAACAGATCCTTTTCCTCAAGGGTTGTCGGGATCGTGTCATCGGCGAAGACGCTCATCGTGTTGACGTGGATGCCGAACAGCGCTGCGGGTTGTGTACAGGCCATCCAGCTTGCAATGTGTGCGCCCCAGTCGCCACCCTGAACGACATAGCGCGCCTGACCGAACAGACGAACCATCAGTCCGTGCATAAGTTCGGCTGCCCGGCGCGGGCCTATGACACCGGTAATCGGATTGGAAAAGGCAAAGCCGGGGAGCGAGGGTACGACAACATCCTGTCCGTCTGCAGCCAAGGGATGCAGTAAACGCTCAAATTCAAGATACGAGCCTGGCCAGCCGTGGAGAAGAAGCACGGGTGGCTTGGAACCGTTACCTTTTATATGAACGAAGTGGAGATGCTCACCTTCGATATCGGTCGTAAAGTTGGGCAATTCGTTAAGGCGCTGTTCGACTGCACGCCAGTCATAGCGATTTTTCCAATAGGTGATGAGGCGCTTCAGGTCATCGATCCCGACGCCCGCTGACCAGCCGCCCGCATCCGGAAGCTGGCTCCCGTCATAGGCTTCGATATTGGCCCTGATCGTAGCGAGCCGTTCGTCAGGTATGGCGATTGTATAGGGCGAGATCATGATCTTCTCCGCGTAGGGCGTCGCCTCATGACTTTCCAAATTGGTTATGTTGATGAAGCGTTACACTTTAACTACGCGCGTTCGGCATGGTTCATGAACTCCGCAGCACAGTCCGGTCCGTCACTTGCGCAGGCATCTGGCAGCGACGGAGCGAACCGCGCAGAAAGGTATGGGTAGCCGCACTTGAACGGTTTGGGGTGCGTGCGGATATTGGCGGACCATTCTCGGTCTGCTGTATGGGGCGTTTTTTTACGGATACATGGATCCAGCAGATTGTGGATCAGATGGTCCTGTAAATGGTGTCGTATTTTCGTGCGTAGGCCTTTTCCATTGTTGATACTGGCGGATAGGCAAGTCTGTCGATGGACGGGATCATCAGGTGGTCCCCCTTATCCGGGGCGCATCAAGCCATGCTGGCTTTTTCCGGAACGTAAACATCATGACTGGATAGGGAATGAACCGCATATGGCGTGGCTTGTCGTTCTGGCAGCGCATGCTAGCGTCTGTCTGAACCGGATATTGCAGGGACAAACGGAATAATGGAAAGCAGTCATACTCTGCTCCTGAAGGAAAAGATGGCCTATGGCTGTGGTGATGCTGCCTCCAACATGATGTGGGGCATGACGTCGTCCTATCTGATGTATTACTACACGGATATCTATGACCTGCCGCTTGTGGCCGTATCATGGATTCTGCTGGTAGCCCGTGTTGTTGATGCCTTCTGTGATCCAGCCATCGGCTACATTGTTGACCGCATGGGCGGCCTGACCGTGCCGCGCCTGATCCGAACGCTTGCCATACCCTTCGGAATAACGGGGTTCCTGTGCTTTCTGGCCCTGCCACTTTCGCCCACCGGGAAAGTCCTGTGGGCGGGGCTGACCTATATCGTATTCGGTGCGATCTATTCCTGTATCAACACACCCTATGGTGCACTGGCGGTTATGATAAGCCGATCCGCCACAGAGCGTGTTGGCCTGAACGCGTTCCGTATGATGGGCTGCCAGGCCGGATCTCTGCTCGTGGCATTGCTGACCATTCCCGCCATTACCTGGTTGGGTGGGGGCGAAAGTGCGGCGCAGCACCGGTATGGCATGGCGGTGTATGTGCTGGGACTGTCGGTTCTTGGTTGTTTTTTATGGCTCTGCGTGGCGCGTGGCTGCACCGTGCGGCATCCGCCAGTTCCCGTCCGGCAGGGGCTGATAGTCACGTTGCGTCATCTTTCTGGAAACCGGCAATGGGTGCTTAGTAACCTTCTTGCATTCTTTTATTTCGTGGGACAGGCGGCACTGTTCGGATTTGCGCTGTATTACGCCCGCATCGTCCTTGGCGGAACGGAGCAACTGGGTGCAAATATCATTACCTTCATCACCGTCCTGCTGTTTGCGGGTGTGCCGGCGTGCCTTCCGCTTACCCGATATGTGGGGACTGTTCGCAGCGGTATTCTGTGCCTGATTGTACAAGGCATGGCCTATCTGGCGATGGCCGTGGCGGGTGCGTCCATGACCGGTTTTTTCCTTTCAGTCGGTCTTTTGGCTCTGGCGCAGGGAGTAATGTCCCCGCTGTATTACACTCTGCTGGCACACGCCGTGGATGATGGTGATCCACTGACGTCGACCGGATCAGCGGGATTGGCGTATTCGATCAATACATGGGTCACGAAACTGGCGATGGGCCTGACCGGCTTCGTTCTGGCGCAGTTCCTGTCACAGGGACATTATGTTGAGGCGGGAACTACGCAACCACCGGAACTGTCTGCGTGGATTACGGCCGGATTTGTCTGGTTGCCGCTGGGGGCGGTCTGTATGCAGGCGCTATGCCTTCTGGCATGGCCGCGACAGGGGCCAGGTATTCTGGGGACAAGGTAATCAGCTACGCAAAGGCTGCGCCGGATTCCAGAACCTTCCTGCATAATTCACGGTCGCGCGGATGATTGGCTGCAAGGAGCTAAACGCCGGGGCCAATCTGTGTGCCATCACTGATCCTGATTGAAGGCACGTCCAAACAGCTTCGGCGCCGATCTGAGCGACAGGGGCGCGTAATATGTTGCTGTCATAGGCTTTACAGCCGCCCTTTTCTGCCCCGTGAGCAGAGCCTGTGCCTGTAAGGGTCCGTTTGGAAATTTGATGTGATAGGTTTTCAAGAAGGTTGCTGCGTAATTCAAACGCAGGCTGTAGATGCCAGCACAACAAGCCCGTATGGCCAACATTACATGCAAGACGAAACGCTATCCCTTTGATCTGACCGATGAGGAATACAAGCGCATAGCGCCCCGATGCCGCATGCGAACCGGCGTGGACGGAAGCGGGCAACTGATTTTCGTGAGACCATCAATGCGCTGCGCTATCCTGTCTGCTCAGGATGCGGCTGGGAAACGCCGTCAGTTCATTTTGGTCCATGGCAGACCACCGTTTCACAGGCTAATGCGCCGTTTCCTGTTCCAGACCATCCATGGTGTCTGTCTGATGCTCGATCATGAAATCGCAGGCTGCGAGACCAGTCCTTACGGTGGTGGCATCGACAGTCGGGACATCAAGGCGCCCCATGCAAAGGAACGCGTTTATGATGTCGGCTGAGATTTCGGATAATACGGAAGGATAGATGATCCTGGATACCATCCGCAAACGCTGGCGTGGGGTAGCGCCTGTTCGCAGATGGGGCCTAAGGCCGCCTTTCTCGAATTCACGGTCGAGACCATCCGGTGCTTCGATACGGCAAAATGATTTGAAATCCTACCGCGTCAATAAATCCACTGTGGCAGTTACTGATAAACCGCACGCATGAAAATATGTTCCCCGGACTGTCGCAGAGTGAGTAAATTGGACAGGTGAAAAAGCCGAGTGGCGATCAGGAAGTGATGATGCCACTCCTGCTTCGAATGCCACATCACACAGGTCACGCCAGTGGATATGGGCCGCATGGTGGGGCAAGCCTCTGCTGCCTTATGGCAGCCAGTCTGGTAACCGCACGTGGATAACCCCATTTGAACAGGCCGGACGCGATGATCACAGCAATGCCAACAAAGGTCCAGTTGTCCAGCAATTCGTGGAATACATAAGAGCTGAACGCCACGGCCCACAGCATCTGGCTGTATTGCGGCAGGGCGATCGCGCTGGCGGTCGCACGCGTGGCGGCCATCATCATGAACAGTTGCCCAAGTGCTGCCAGGAAGCCATAGCCGAACAGGAACATCCAGATCGTGGCACCCTGCGGCCAGCTTGCATGGGCCACCATCAGCGCGCCGTTGCCCAGCAGGGGACCGCACAGGCTGGAACCGAATATGGACAGGCGGGGCGTATTTTTTCCTGCCAGCCTGTAGGCAATGACACCCACGGCATTCGCCATGGCCGCGATCAGCGCGCATAGATGCCCGAACTGTAACGCGCGCAGGCCGGGCCGTAGCACGATCAGCACCCCGACAAAGCCCACGATGACAGACAGCCAGTCCAGTGTGGAAACTTTTTCACGCAGCAGCACAACAGAAAGGACGGTCACGAAAAGTGGCATCAGGAAAATAAGCGAAAAGGCCTCCGGCATGGGCAGCAGCATGAAGGCTTCTACACTTGCCGCCGTGGCGACAAAGGTGGCGGCCGCCCGTAGCCCCCACATGACCGGCTGCCGGATCACGAACAGATCACGATAGGATTCGTTTTTTCCGCGTATGAAGGGGATCAGCAGCAGGCCAAAGATACCACCGGAAAACGCGACTTCAAACGGGTCAATCAGCCCTGCCAGCAGCTTGGAATAGGCGTCACTGATCGAAAATGCGGCATATGCCGCAAACGCCAGCATCATGCCCGCCGAAAGACCGGTATTCTTCATCCTGACTGCTCACGAAAAAATTGTTCAGGCGCAGATATGGATCCAGGCGAGGAAAGACCAGCGCTTGTCGGTAAATCCAGTCATGCATTTTTTGCGTCGGATTTTATATGACGCGCCTATCTTTTTCAGGTAGCAGATTTGCCCCTGAAATCAGGGTACGCCCATGCTACGCCGTCAGCCATAAGAACGTTTTGGGGCTGACCTTATCAACGCTCTGCTGACATGGGTCGTCAGGCATGGGCATCCAGCCATTGGCTGATCGCATCAATGACCTGATCTTCAATACCAAAGTAGCCATGTGGGGACAGGGAGCTACAATTCTTTTTCGATCGGGTGTTTCCCCCTGCAACCATCAGCACATGCACGTCCCTGGAGGCCGTCATGGAGGCTGCGATCCGTTGGGCGGCCTGTGGTGGTGCGACGTCGCATCGGTCAGCGCGATTGGCAACGACAAGAACAGGCGTGCGTATCCTTTGCGGGGCGGCAGTGAAAATCGTCTCCCTGCTGCCGCCCATCACTGAAACGGATTCCGTCAGTATGACACCGGCGATACTGTTGGCTGCGGCGTGCGCCGCGGCATTCACGGCCGCGATGCTGCCCTGGCTTGTGCCCAGCAGGAAAACGGGTTCTGGTCCCTGCCGGTGCGCGAAGGTGACGATGTCTTCGACAACGCGTGCATAGGTCGGAGAATTGCGGTGGCCCCTGAGATTGGCATGGTCAATCGTATCGGGAATAAGAACGGCGTATCCGTGGCTGTTCCACAGGCCGCGCGTGCGCACCACAAAATTGTCTCCGTGGTGGATGCGCCCGGTCTGTTCAAGGCCGATATCCCCTGTCCCGCCGGGCAACATGATGATGATTCCCCGGCAGTTGGCCGGAGTGGAAAAAAGTAACCTTAACTGTTCACCGTCATTCAGGGGCAGGTTGAAGATCCGTTCGTTCTCGCCCCGGTCTGGGGGGATGGCTGGATGGGGACGGTCATGTGCGAACATTCCGGACGGCAGGCATATGAGCAAAGAGAGCGTTACGAGCAGGTTCCATGGGTATTTCCACATCGTATGGCCATGCTGCTCCGGTCGAGATGACGGATGGTCATTGTGGAAAGTTGCTGCAAGCTAATCAATATGGATGCCCCCGCTGGCCCTTGCACACCAATATGATGGCCTGGCGCAATGAACTACCCTGATTTTGCCGTAGCAGGACGCTGTGTCCATCACGTCGCTTGGTCGGTTTACATGAATGGTGGTGGGTATTGATCCAGTTTCTTCTGTCTGTTCCGGTATGCAGCGCATGCGGAAAATATTTTATTCATATAAATAGTTACAGATATTTTTTAAATATTATCGAGAGAGTAACAGATCTGAAATATTTAGTGATGGGAACTTTCCATCTCCGCATGATCGCCATGCACAGTTGTGCGGGTGATATGGGCGGATATGACCTGATGTGGTGAAAAATAAGGGAAAAATCATTTCTTTTCTTTCTTTTGTAAATATAGACCAGAAAGAAAAATATAATCAGAAGGGTGTGATAAATAATTATACTAAACTGAATAAATAACATATCACATTTTATTTATTTGTATTCATATTGCCCTATCTGCGATCGAAAGAGGTAGATATCTGACATAAAAAGTAATCATTTTAGGGTTTGTAAAAATTCGCATAATAAATAGATCTGAAAATATTTATTCATGCGCAGTTATATAAAATACCTATAAAAATAATAATGCATGAATTAAAAATAAATAATTAAAATAGTACTAAATACTACATCGTATGCTTCATCATGGAATAATGCCGTGCTTCAATTGCTTGAAACGATAGTGGACTCCAACATGCCCCTTCTGATTTCTGCCCTGATCGTCTGCATTGCAGGGTCATGGATCACGATGCGCATCATGGCGCGTATTGCTGCGACACCCGGGCGGCAAAACCATTCATGGTATCTGCAATGTGCGGCGGCTGGTGCGACCACCATATGGTGCACCCACTTTCTGGCTTTGCTGGCCTATATGCCCGGCGTGGCCGGGTTGCTGAACATTCCGTTCACGCTGTTTTCGTTTGCGATTGCGGCCGGGGGCGTGCTGGCGGCAACCGTTATCGCGACCACCAGCAAAAGCCGGATGGGACCGGCCATGGGGGGCATCGTACTGGGGCTGGCTATTGCTGGTATGCATTATTCAGGCATGTATGCAGTGGATTTTGGCGAACATATGGCATGGAGCGCGCCAACAATCGGCCTGTCCCTGCTGCTGGGCATGGCTTTTGGCACCCTGTCGCTTCAGTGCCTGTTGCGTAGCGGGAACCGGCATCGTGAACTTCTGGCGACGGTCCTGTTTGTCGCGGCCATTGCCGGCCTGCATTTTGTCGGTGTATCCGCCATGCGCACGACCATGCTGTCTGCTGACCTGACGGCAGGTGGCAATACCCCGGTTGTCCTTGGGGTTGCGCTGGCCATTACGACCCTTCTGCTTGTCGCCACGGGCGGGAACAGCTTTTCGATTGATGATGCGACGCGGGCGGAATCCTATGAACGCATGCGCCAGATGGCCCTGCACGACGCCCTGACGTCGCTGCCCAACCGTGTCAGCTTCAACGATCATCTGGACCAGGTGATCGAGGATGCCAAAAAGGACGCGACGCAGTTCGCGCTGATTGGCATTGACCTTAACAAATTCAAGGAAATCAATGATGTCAGGGGGCATGCCGCAGGGGACGCCGTTCTGGTCACCATTGCCAACCGATTTACCGAGATGCTGGGGAAAGGCGAATTCGTGGCCCGGCTGGGTGGTGATGAATTCGCGGCAGTCCATCTGACCAGCGACCCAGACGAACTGAATGCTTTTGTTGCCCGGATCGAGGAAGCCATCAACCTGCCCATCCCGATTGATGATTATGCCGTCACAACCGGCGGCAGCGTGGGGCTGGCGCTGTTCCCGAAGGATGCGACCGACAAGGAAACACTTGTGACACGCGCGGACCTTGCGATGTATCGCGCCAAGGCGGATCCGGTGCGGACGGTCGCGTATTACGAACCCTCCATGGATGAAACGGTCCGTGAAGCGCGCGCGCTGGCGGCGGATCTCCGGACTGCAATGGAAAAGGGCGAACTGTCCCTGCATTATCAGGTACAGACGGCCATAGCGACGGGTGAGATCTTTGGCTACGAAGCCCTGCTGCGCTGGAACCACCCCGAACGTGGCGAGGTGCCCCCTGCGCAGTTCATTCCCGTGGCGGAAGAAAATGGCCTGATCATTCCCCTGGGGGAATGGGTGTTGCAGACCGCATGCGCACAGGCGGCCCACTGGGACCCTTCGTATAAGCTGGCGGTCAACCTGTCACCGGTGCAGTTCTTTCATCCTGACCTGTCACGGCTGGTTCAGGAAACACTGGAAAATACAGGTCTGCCCCCCGCGCGGCTGGAACTGGAATTAACGGAAACTTCAATTATTGATGACAAGCAACGTGCATTGGAAATCGTACGCAGGATCAAGGAACTGGGTGTTTCGATTGCACTGGATGATTTCGGGACGGGTTATTCATCCATCGATACGCTGCGGTCTTTCCCGTTCGACCGGATCAAGCTGGATGGCAGTTTCATGAAGGGGATCGAAACCAATTCGGATGCGGCCGCCATCGTCCGTTCCGTCCTGGCCCTTGGCCGCACCATGAATATTTCCGTGCTGGCGGAAGGGATTGAAACACCACGGCAGCTTGAAGTCCTGCGGGGCGAAGGCTGCGTGGCGGGGCAGGGTTTCCTGCTGGGACGTCCGGCGCGTGCCGAAGCACTGGGACTGCAACCTGCCTGATCCA
The DNA here is from genome assembly GCF_015155755.1 of Komagataeibacter sp. FXV3. Classification (GTDB taxonomy): domain Bacteria; phylum Pseudomonadota; class Alphaproteobacteria; order Acetobacterales; family Acetobacteraceae; genus Komagataeibacter. Next base: position 16,487 of record NZ_VWPI01000164.1, read on the forward strand.
CGATCCCGTTCTGCCGTCTTCCATGCAGACCAACGCACCGTGCCTGCCCAATTGTGAACTGGCCTATCATCATGAATGAACTTCTTATTGCCCCACCGTCCCGCAAACCATCCCTGTCGGGGGTTGCGGCGCTGCGCCTGCTCCATGACGCGACCGAGGCCATTGTTGTCATCGATGAAAAAAATGATGTCATTTTTTTCAATACCGGCGCGGAAAAGCTGTGGAGTTATACGCAGGACGAGGTTCTTGGGCATAATGTCGGGATGCTGGTGCCGGATTTCGCCCGGCAGGGGCATGATGGCTACATCGCCCGTAACCGTGAGACGGATATCAACGCAATTGTCGGCACGTCGCGGGAAATCATATTCGAGAACAGGCATGGCGATTACATCACAGGTGAACTGACGCTGTCAGCAAGCCCGATCGGTCCAAAGGGTGAGAAATACTATCTGGCGTCCATCAAGGCCGTAACGGAAGAAAATCACCGCAAGAAGCTGCTGGATCTGCAGAATACGGTCTTTCAGTCCCTTTCGACCGAAATGCAGATTCAGGATGTGGCTGATCTTGTCTGTCGCGAGGTTGAAAATTTCGTTCCCAATACGGTCGCCATTCTGGTCCTGATTGATGAAGAACATCGCCTGCGCGTTCTGTCTGGCCCCGGCCTGCCCCGACGTTATGCCGCGGCGCTGGAAAACGTGACCCTGTCCGATGCGGACATCATGGCCCTGTCCAATGATCTGGATGAGGCCGCGACAGTTGTGTGGGACAGCTATAAATCCCTCGGGGTTTCGCTGGGCCTCCATCATTGCTGGGCATCCGCCATCAAGGCAGGCAACGGGAAGATATCGGGAATATTTGCCCTGTTTTCACGCAACCTGAATAAAACCAGCGACTGGCCCCGGAAAGTCGTGGCAGGCTGCGTGCCGTTCTGCAGTGTGCTGATCGAACAGTACGATGCCCGGCACCATATCTCCCAACTGGCAAATTATGACCCCCTGACGGGTTTCCTCAACCGGACCGCCATTCACAAGGTCCTGAAAACCCAGGTGGGCAAGCCGGGCGATAACCATTTCGCGGTGCTGATGCTCAACCTGGACCGTTTCCGCGATATTAACGATGCGCTAGGGCATGCCAACGGGGACGATTTCCTGAAAGCCGTGGCCATACGGATCAAAAGCCTGTGCCGTAGCCATTATATCCTCAGCCGGGCAGGCGGGGATGAGTTCGTCATTATCCTGCCTGATACCAAGGCCGCCAGTGCAACGGCATTCGCCGAAACGCTGATCCATGGCATGGAAGCACCCATCGAAATCGGGGGGAATTTCCTTGCGGCTTCGGTCAGTGTAGGGATCAGCATGTTTCCCGAAAATGGCCCGGACAGTGAGTCCCTGATCGGCCATGCCGAAGCCGCGATGCGTCTTGCCAAGAAGGAAGCGCGGGGCACATTCCGCGTCGCGACACCGGAGGACCATACCGCGGCACAGGACCGTCTTGTCCTTGGGTCCGCCCTGCGTGAATCCCTGGCCAAGGGATTGCTGAACCTGCATTACCAGCCGCAGATTGAAGCGAAAACAGGGAGCCTGTATGGGGTGGAAGCCCTGTCGCGATGGCATCATCCGCATTTGGGTAATATTTTCCCCTCACGCTTCATTGCGGTGGCGGAAGATACCGGGCAGATCGAGGCGATCGGTGCGTGGTGCCTGGAAGAAGCCTGCCGCCAGATTGTCGCATGGGATCATGATGGCGTCGTGATCCCGGCGGTATCGGTCAATCTGTCCGCAGGGCATTTCCGCAAGCGGCAGTTGCCTGAAATGATTTCCAACCTGCTGACCCGGTTCGGTATCGCACCGACGCGACTGACGGTAGAAATAACCGAAAGCGTCATGATGGATGAAAACAAGGATACGATGGATGTGCTGCATGCCATCCGTAATCTGAATGTTGGCCTGTCCATGGATGATTTCGGAACAGGTTATTCATCCCTGTCGCGCCTGACCCGTCTGCCGCTGACGGAAATCAAGATTGATCGCAGCTTCATCATGAATCTGGAACATGATGCAAATGCGCAGGCCGTGACCACCGCTGTTATTGGCATCGGCAACCGTCTGGGCATGACCGTTGTTACGGAAGGGGTTGAAACCGAAGCGCAGTATGAACTTCTGGAAAGCCTGCATTGTGATGTCATGCAGGGCTACCTGTTTGCAAAACCCATGGCGCCCAGGGATCTTGAAACGTGGTTCAGGCAACCACGCAAAATCATGCCAGCGATGCGCAAGATATCGGGTAAGAAACAGAATTCAGGTCAGGCCAAATCAAAATAATAAACGTTTTCGGGCGCCGACTTTTTTAAAAAAGCTTCACCAAAAATTTTTACGACAGGGCGGGTTTTAGGGGGCAACTGATGCAGATAGGGGAGCAGATATTTCATCTACTCCCCTGATCGGCCTAAATCCATGCCTGTTCAGGCTGTAAGGCGTGGACTATCCGTTTCGACCGTGTCGTTTTCGACAACGGCATAGGGGCCACCTGCAAGAATCTCGATGCAGAGCAGACGCATGGCAGCGGTGGGGTAATGCGTACCCAGATGCAGGGATGACTGCCCATCCGTCCATCGGCACGGAACGTTGCGTGGCGCGTACCAGCCATCGTACCATCCTGCCGGTGCATTTTCCGCAAGATGGGTTGTGATGGTACGCGTGGCATTGCCCTCAAACAGTTTGATGTCCTTGACCAGTACACCCAGTTGGCGACGATCATCCACATACGGACCGATTGTATCCGATGGGCGGGCAGTACGGGACATGATGCGCACGTCCTGCACGCCGGGGGGGATCATGAAAAAGACAAACCCGTTGGCTGCGCGTATCTGGTGGATGACGGCATTCGTTTCCGTCAGCAGGTAAAGTGCGGGATCGTCATTCAGGGCAGGAGTTTCGGATACATTATCCCGGCCCGCCGCAATTGCCCGTGCCTCGATCTGGCGGAAAAGGGGTTCAACAAAATCCTGACTGACGCCAAGGGGGGCTGCCGCATCCTGGGCCCAGTCACGGACCTTTCCGCCAATGCGGATGACATTTCCATCCTGCTGGAAGGCACGACGGTTGCCGGTATCAAGATAGCTTTCCGTCAGCATGCCGTCGGCCATGATGACAGAATGTTCTTCTGTTTCTATGTGATGGTAATCATAGGAACGGATCGCGTGGTCGTAGAAGATCGACCGCCCGTTGACCAGCATGCGGGCGGGGATGAACCGGCCGTCAAAAAACAGGCAATGTTCAGCCGTTATCAGCATGTCCTTGCAGGGCACGCCATCGGCAATGGCGTTCTGCATGATCCGCACGGGGTACCCCGCTTCATCATCGGGCATGCCTGCACGGACATGTGCCCGTGCCCTGCCAGCCCATGTCACCCTGCGTGGGATCATCCGGCCGTCCACCAGCGCCAGGACTTCGTCATTTTCCCGGATGTCTTCCACCGCAACCGCACCGGATGGGGTGGAGATCATCGAACCCGGCAGGAAACAGACCAGAACGCCCGTATCGCCCGTGCTGTTGACGGGGGTGGTGCTGATATACAGATTCCCGTCGCTGGTTGACTGGAACAGGTTGTGCTGGGTCGCGTAATCGTAAAAATCACCCTGGACCTGAATGGTCTGGCCGGTGGTCGTGACGATATTGGTGCTGTCGCCGGACTGCGATACGGAAGCAATGGCGGTCGCATTCGGAATTTCTATGGTTGCGCCCGGCTGGTCAAACCCGGTGATGCTGGGGAATTCCAGAATGGATACATTGGACCCCGGTGTAATGACCAGTGTTCCACCACCCGTGCCGAAATTGACCGTTGACCCCCCCAGTGCGGCGATGGCATCGGCCCCCTGCACCTGGTTGATCATCAGGGTGCCACCATTCTCGATATTATAGGTGGTGCCGGACAGGGCTGAAATGGCATCTTCGCCCGCCAGGGTGACGGTTCCCCCGTTTGCGGTAATCGTGGTGCCGGTCAGGGCGGATATAAGGGATCCGTCGGTGCCGGTCAGTGTTACATGCGCTCCGTCCTCGGATGTTACGGAATAGGGGTTTAGCGCACCGACCAGGGTCGGGGCAAAGGAGAGGGTCGCATTGACATCGCTTCCTTCGAATGTGGCAGTTGCGCCGCCTATACCTACGATTCCAATTAGCCATCCTGCTGGAGCAAGAATATAATCGCCGCTCTGATCGACGGTATTTTCATATCCATAAAGAATATTTGTGTCTGACATTTTCATTTATCCTTTTTTATTTATATATTTGTTTTGAAATTACGATAACGGATTTTTATTTTAATAAGCAGCATGTCAGGCACCTTTTTTCTGGAATGGTTCAGGCAGGGAAGTTCATAAAATCCGAATTCGCAGTCTATTTTATAAAAATGATCAATCCGTAAACGGACGACGTGGCATCGTGATGACGGAAACAGGCCGCCTGTCCGTGAAAACAGGGGAAGACCCTGCGTTGATATGTGCCGGTGGCGCCGGGTCCATGGCGTTCAGGCGCGTGCGTCGGCCTGCGCCTGCTCCTGTTCCGCAATGGTACGGATCCTGCGGTGCAGGGTGGACCGGCTTATGCCCAGCATGCGCGCGGCGACCGCAACCTTGCCGCGTGCGCTGGCCAGTGCGGTATGGATGGCCATGGTCTGGGCTTCGCGCAATGGCGCGGTCGGAGCGGGGATGGCCGTATCATCCAGCAGGCACATATTTACATCCTGCGTGGGGGGAAAGCCCATCTGCGCACGCGCGGCATGGGTCGCCCCCACTACGTGCCGGTCGCGGTCCAGTGCGACCAGCGGAACGGACGCCCCTGCCGCATTGCCCAGCAGCATGATGGCATGGCCACGATACCGGTCCATGAAACAGGCCTGTTCGATCTGCTGCGCCGCCTGCAGCAGGTTGGATGCAATCAGCACGCCCAGGCTGCCATCGGGCGTGGGATGGAACGAACTGGCATTGAGCGCGCCCGCCATCCGGCCCGATGCGTCATAAACCGGCGTTGCAATCCCTGCCAGCCCATGCAGGCCACTGCGCCAGTGCTGGTTGCGGTGGACGCTTATGCTGCGTTGTTCAGCCAGGCACGTGCCGATGCCGTTTGTCCCGGCATGACGTTCGTCCCATACCGCGCCGGGCCAGAAATGCCACCGGCGGCAACCACGTCGGAGGGGGCTGGCCGCCTGATGCGTCAGTACGATGCCATCCATGTCCGACAGCATGACGGTATAACCAACCGGGGCAAGCGCCGTGTGCAGCCGTTCCATTTCCGGCCCCGCAAAATACAGCAGCCGCCCCATGCGCAAACATGCCTGCCGCAGTTCCGCGCCCGACAGTACGTCGGGCAGGGTGGCCGCTGCGGGGTCAAGGCCGTACTCGTGCCGGCAACGCTGCCATGAGGCTTCAAGCCCCGTCTGGAGCGTATCCATGGCCACAACGGCAGGACGCAGGAAGCTGGAACCATGCAGCATGCTGTTTCCTTGCGTTCAGTATTGCGGGGGGTGGCGGATAAACACCTGCCTGAGTGTCGCGGTTTCGCGACACTTCGTACACGTCGCGTCACATGGGCGTGAACGGGCCGTGGTGTGTCCTTGCCTGCAATGGCGCAATGCGTGTGTGCTGCACACAGCCCGGCAGCATGCACAGGCGCAGTGCTGCGGGACCAGAAAAAAAACAGGGAAAATAACCATGCAAATAGCGCGTGAAACGCTGCTGCGCTCCTACCGGGCCATGCGGACCATCCGCATGTTCGAAGAGCGCCTGCATGTTGAATTCGCCACGGGGGAAATTCCCGGTTTCGTTCATCTGTACTGTGGCGAGGAAGCATCCGCCGTAGGCGTGTGCGCCAACCTGACGGATAACGACACCATAGCCAGCACCCATCGCGGCCATGGCCACTGCATTGCCAAGGGCGTGGGTGTGGCAGGCATGATGGCCGAAATCTATGGCCGCAGCACTGGCGTATGCCGTGGCAAGGGCGGGTCGATGCATATTGCCGATCTTGCCTGTGGCATGCTGGGGGCGAACGGGATCGTGGGCGGCGGCCCGCCGCTGATCTGCGGGGCGGCGCTGTCGCACAAGACCCTGCGTGACGGTGGGGTGGCCGTGGCGTTTTATGGCGATGGGGCGTCGAACGAGGGATCGACACTGGAAAGTCTCAACCTGGCTTCCGTATGGAACCTGCCTGCCGTGTTCGTGGTGGAAGATAATGGCTATGGCGAGGCCACTGCCGCGTCCTATGCCTGCGCCGGCACGCAGCAGGCACGGGCGGCGGGTTTTGGCATGCCCTATATCGAATGTGACGGGTCGGACTACTTTGCCGTCCATCAGGCCGCGGGTGAGGCGATTGCCCATGCGCGAGAAGGCAAGGGGCCGGTCATGCTGCATGTCCACCTGGCGCGCTGGTACGGACATTTTGAAGGGGACGCCATGACCTACCGCGCGGCGGATGAAGTGGCGATTGCCAAACGCGACCATGACTGTCTCAAGCTGTTCCGCACGCGCGTGACACAGGCTGGTCTGTTTGAGGGCAGCGAACTCGATGAGGTCGATGCCGCCGTCGCGGACGAAATCGAGGCCGCCGTGGTGCAGGCCAAGGACGACCCGCTGCCGCAATCCGCCGACCTGCTGGCGGATGTGTATGTCCGTTACTGACCCGTATCCCCGGGAGGCTGCCTGAAAAATCAGATCAGGAAACACCCTGCAACCATAAGAAAGTTTTTGGCAAAGATTTTTCCAGAAAGCTTGGAAAGACGCCGCCCGCCTGAAAAACGGCGGCGCCCGGAAACTTTTATTTCTTATCACCAGGTTGTTTCCAAACAGCCTCCAATGCATGGAAGAAATGAACCATGAGCAAGAAAAGCTTTCGGCAGGCGATCAATGAAGCCCTGCGGCAGGAAATGCGCCGCGATCCCACCGTCATCCTGATGGGTGAAGATGTCGCGGGCGGCCGTGGCGGATCGGCTGGCGTAACGGACGCATGGGGCGGCGTGCTGGGCGTGACCAAGGGATTGCTGGAGGAATTTGGCGACACCCGCGTGCTGGATACCCCCATTACCGAGGCATCGTATATCGGGGCCGCCGCAGGTGCCGCCGTGACCGGACTGCGGCCGGTGGCGGAACTGATGTTTGTCGATTTCGTCGGCTGCTGTCTGGACCAGATCATGAACCAGGCGGCCAAGTTCCGGTACATGTTCGGCGGCAAGGCCCGCACCCCGCTGGTGATCCGTGCCATGTTCGGCGCGGGCTTCAATGCCGCCGCCCAGCACAGTCAGGCGCTGTACCCGCTGTTTACGCATATTCCCGGCCTGAAGGTGGTCATCCCGTCCTCACCCTACGAAGCCAAGGGCCTGCTGATTTCAGCCATTCGCGATGATGATCCCGTCATCTTCCTTGAAAACAAGGTGATGTATGATGAGGAGGAAGACGTGCCGGACGAACCCTATGCCATCCCGTTTGGCGAAGCCAACCTGACGCGGGAGGGACGCGATGTCACCATCGTCGCCTTTGGCCGCATGGTCGGATTGGCCAACCAGGCGGCCGACCGGCTGGAAAAGAAGGGAATCAGTTGCACGGTCATTGACCCGCGCACGACGTCCCCACTTGATCGCGACACCATCCTGGAATGCGTAGCCGATACCGGGCGGCTGGTGATCGTTGATGAATCCAGCCCACGGTGCAACATGGCCACCGATATCGCGGCCATTGTGGCTGAAGAGGCATTCGATACCCTGCGCGCACCCATCCGCCGCGTGGTGCCGCCGCATACGCCGGTTCCCTTCGCCACCGTTCTGGAAACGCTGTACCTGCCCAGCGTGGACAGGATCGAGGCCGCCGTGACCGCCACCATGGCCCATCGCGTAGTGGAGAAAGTCTGACATGACCCATGACATAACCCCCATCACCATGCCTAAATTCGGGCTGGCCATGACCGAAGGCAAGATTGCCGGGTGGATGGTCGAACCGGACACGGCCATCAAAACCGGTGACGAGCTGGTTGATATCGAAACCAGCAAGATCACCAATGCCTTTGAAAGCCCCGTAACCGGCACGCTGCGGCGACAGGTCGCAAGCAACGGGGAAATGCTGCCCGTGGGTGCGCTGATTGGCGTTGTGGCCGACCCGGCGGTGCCGGATACGGATATTGACGCCTTCATTACCCGCTTCCAGACTGAATTTGCGGCATCAGCCGATGCGCAGTCGGACAGTGCGCCGGCTGATGAACCGGTCATGATGACGGTGGGCGATCATACCCTGCGCGTGCATGAACGGGGGGAAGGCGATGGCACGCCCCTGCTGCTGATCCATGGGTTTGGCGGTGACCTGAAAAACTGGATGCTCAATCACGCAGCCCTTGCGCATGGGCGACGTGTCATTGCCTTTGACCTGCCGGGACATGGCGGATCATCAAAGGATGTCGGGCCGGGCACGCTGGCGTTCTTTGCCGATGTTACGGCGCAGCTTCTGGCGCAGCTTAAAATTGAACAGGCGCATGTCATGGGGCATTCGCTGGGTGGTGGTATTGCGCTGACACTGGCGCAGACTGTTCCGCAGAGCGTGGCCTCGCTGGTGCTGGTGGCGCCTGCCGGGCTTGGGCCGCAGATCAACATGACCTTCATCAACGGCTTTATCGAAGCCGATCGCGTGCGCGCGGTGCAGGACGTGCTGAAATACCTTGTGCATGACAAATCACTGATCGGGCGGCGCATGTCAGATGACGTGCTGCGCTATAAACGGCTGGATGGAGTGCAGGCCGCACTGCGCACGGTGGCGGATGCCTGTTTCCCGGGCGGGCATCAGGGCGATGACCTGCGTCCCGCGCTGGCGGCGGTGGATATTCCGGTAACCGTGATCTGGGGCCGGGAAGATGAAATCCTGCCCGCGACACAGGCCGATGGCCTGTCCACGGCCGTTGAACGGCACATCCTGCCGGATATCGGGCATATGCCCCAGCTGGAAAGCGCAGCCAGAGTTAATGAAATGGTGGAGGAATTCATGAAATCGAAAGTCGTCGCTACATAAAGGTAAAAACCTGAATACAGGCTGTATTCGTAGAATTTTCCCACTGATAAATAAAAGTTTCCGGGTGCCGCCTTTTTTCAAAAAGGCGGCATTCCCGTGTTTTACCTTAAGCGACCATGCCGAAAGCATTCTTATGGAATGCTGGATATTCCACTGGCAGGATTCAGGAATGGTTCTTTATGCACGGAACTGTTTCTAATTAATAACGATATCGAATACTGTCCCCCTTTCGCCTGTAATGTTTCGTATTGCGAAAAATTTTCTGTGACTGCAGGTCACCAGAAGGTGTGCCCCACGGACTTGCCATGCCACCCCCGATGTGTATTCACTTGGAGCATAACAAAGCGGCAAAGCAAGAACAGTCGGACTGGAAAACCAGTTACGGCACGGGAATAATAATAATGTTTGTCGGAATTGATCTGGGCACGTCCGCCCTCAAGGCCGTTCTGGTTGACGGCAACCAGCATGTCATAGGCAGTCATTCATATCCGTTGCGTGTCAGTTCGCCCCATCCGGGGTGGAACGAACAGGCACCACAGGACTGGTGGACGGCGCTGCTGGGTGCGATGGACGCGCTGGCCGCCGCCCATCCGGCCGAAATGGCGCAGGTTACGGGCATGGGCCTGTCCGGTCAGCAGCATGGCGCGGTCCTGCTGGGGCGGGATGGTGATGTGCTGCGCCCGTGCATCCTGTGGAATGACGTGCGCGCGGTGGCGCAATGCGCGGAATTTGAACGCAGGTTTCCCCAGAGTCGTGAAATATGCGGCAACATCGCCATGCCGGGCTTTACCGCGCCCAAGCTGCTGTGGGTGGCAGAACATGAACCGGGGGTCTTTGCCGCCACCCGCCATGTCCTGCTGCCCAAGGCATGGCTGCGTTACCGCATGACCGGCGACATGATCGAGGACATGTCGGATGCGGCGGGTTCGCTATGGCTGGATGTGGGGCGTCGCTGCTGGTCCGATGATGCGCTGGCGGCGACCGGCCTGCGGCGTGACAACATGCCGGCACTGGTGGAAGGCACGGCGCCCGCAGGTATTCTGGATTCAGCACTGGCCCGGCGCTGGGGCATGAATGCGCGCCCGGTCATGGCGGGCGGTGCCGGTGATAACGCGGCGGGTGCCGTGGGGCTGGGCGCGGTCAGGGCAGGGTCGTCTTTCCTGTCGCTGGGGACATCGGGCGTGCTGTGGGTGACAACCGACCGGTTTCGGCCGCATCCACAGGGTGGGATCCATGCTTTCTGCCATGCCGTGCCCGATATGTGGCACCAGATGGGGGTGACACTGTCGGCTGCGTCTTCGCTGGCATGGTGGGCGCGTACGACCGGCATGGCGGAGCGCGACCTGCTGGCGGAACTGCCCGCGCATGTGACGCGGCCATCGCCTGTTGTTTTCCTGCCGTATCTGTCGGGTGAACGGACACCCTATAATGACGGGCGTATCCGCGGCATGTTTGCCGGCCTGTCCCATAACACCACGCGCGCGGACATGACGCAGGCCGTGCTGGAAGGTGTCGCCTTTTCCTTCCGCGATGTGGTGGATGCGCTGGCGAATGCCGGTTCCATCGTGACACAGGCGGACGTGATCGGTGGCGGATCCAACAGCCGCACATGGGTTTCCATCCTGTCCAGCGTCACGGGTCTGTCGCTGCACCGACTGGCGCATGGGGAGCAGGGGGGCGCATTTGGCGCCGCCCGCCTGGCCCGCATTGCCGTGACGGGGGAGGCGGTGGAGGCCGTCTGCCTGCCACAGCAGCGCGAGGAAACACTGGATCCCGATCCCGAACTGGTCAGCGCCTATGCCGCGCCGCTGGCGTTTTACCGCAGGCTTTATCCTGCCCTTCGTTCCGCAATGGATGCGCAGCCCGCCTGAACGGGCGCTGCGTCATGCTTGTGGCATGTCCCGACCGGGTAAAAGGCTGTTATAGCCTATAACGACCATGTCGCCCATATCGGGCATGAACAGGGGAACAGAGAGCGTTATGAAAACAGGCCCATTCAACAGGACATTATATAGCGCATGTGCGGCCGCCGTGCTGGGACTTCTGCCCCCCGTAGGGGCGGTTGCCCGCGATAGTGTGGATCATGGGGCGGCCCCGTCGGGCAATATCAGCGTTGTCGCGCGCTTCTACGACATGCAGCCCTCGGGCATCGCAACCCTGCCTGACGGGCGCATTGTACTGGCCTTCCCGCGCAGTGCCGCCGACCATAAGGGACCACGCCTGGGCGTGCTGCACAAAGGCAAGGCCATCCCCTTTCCCGATGAGGCAACGCAGGCGCATTTTGTCTCCCCCCTTGGCATGACGGTGGATGCAACCGGCCGGCTGTGGATCGTGGATGAAGGGATTGTTGCCGGACAGACAACGCCAGCCGCCCCGTCGCTGATCGGGCTGGATGGGCATACCGGGCAGATCGTGGCGACCATACCGCTGGGCGCTGGTGCCACGCGGTCCGACAGCCATGTCAATGACGTGCGTGTGGACATGACACATGGCGCGCAGGGCACGGCCTATATCAGTGATACCTCGCTTATGGATCATCCGGCGATCATCGTTGTCGATATTGCCACCGGGCATGCGCGGCGTGTGCTGGAAAATGCCCCTTCGACCCGGGCGGAACCGGGCTTCGCCATGGAACTGGACGGGCAGATGCTGCGTTATGACATGGCGCACCCGGCCATGGGACAGGGGGGCATCGATGGTGTGACGCTGAGCACGGATTCAAGCCGCCTGTACTGGCAGCCCCTGTCCAGCCGCAGGCTTTACAGCGTGCCTACGGCGCTGCTGGCCGACCCTGCCGTCAAGCCTGCGCAGCTGGAACGCGCCGTGCGTGACGAAGGGGAAGATTCCGTGGTTGATGGTATGGCCACCGGCCCGGACAATACCCTGTACCTGACGGACATCGAACGCCATGCGGTGCTACGCCGCACGGCGGACGGACATCTGTCCGTTGTCGCGCATGATCCGCGCCTGATCGCCCCCGATGGACTGACCCTGAATGACGGCGCCCTGTGGCTGACGGTCGGCCAGTGGGGACGACTGCCCGTGTTCCATGACGGTCACGACATGGAAGAGCGGCCATGGCTGGTGGTGCGCATTCCCCTGAAATAAGCCTGAAGGGCAAGCTGGAAAGAACGCATAATAATGGCGCATGACAGGCAGACCGCCCCTGGATCCGGCATCGTGAACCTGATTGCGGGGGTCGCCGCCACGGGCGGCCTTCTGTTCGGGTATGATACCGGCATCATTTCCGCAGCCCTGCTGCAGATCACCACCGATTTTACCCTGGGCACACTGGGGCAGCAGATCGTGACATCCGCCATCGTTGCCGGGGCGCTGGGGGGCTGTCTTGTGGCGGCCCCGCTGTCGGACCGGCTGGGGCGGCGTTACATGATCATGTTTGCCGCCCTTGTATTCATTGTCGGCACGCTGGTTGCTTCCTTGTCGCCCGGGGTGGTGGTGCTGGTCTGCGCACGGTTCATACTCGGGCTGGCGGTGGGCATGTGTTCGCAGATCGTGCCGGTCTATATCGCGGAAATTGCCCCGCGTGAAAAACGCGGGCAGATGGTGGTCCTGTTCCAGCTTGCTGTTGTGTCGGGTATCCTTGTGTCCTTCATCGCGGGGTATCTGTGCCGCAATCAGTCATGGCGGCTGATGTTCGGGCTGGGCATCGTGCCGGCCGTCATCCTGTTTGTCGGCATGTCGGTCCTGCCACGCAGTCCACGCTGGCTGGCCATGAAGGGCAACCTGGAAGGTGCGTTCGAAGTGTTGCAGCGCCTGCGCAGCGACCCGCAGGCCGCGCGGACGGAACTGGATTCCATTGTCGCCATGCATGATGAACAGGCCCCATGGTCCGCGCTGTTGCAGCCATGGGTGCGCCCGGCAGTGATTGCATCGGTCGGGGTGGCGTTATTCTGCCAGATTACGGGCATCAATGCGGTGCTGTATTATGCTCCAACCATTTTCGCCGGCGTTGGTTTTGGACAGGCGTCCGCCCTGCTGACCTCGATTGCCATTGGGGTTGCCATGGTGCTGTCCACCGCGTTTGGCAGCTGGGCGGTGGATGCATGGGGGCGGCGCAGGCTGCTGCTGCGGCTTATTCCCGGTGCTGTTGTCTCCCTTATGGTGCTGGCAACAATGTTTGCCATCGGGTCAACCCATGGCGTCAATACATGGATAACGGCAGCCGCGGTGGTCTGTTACGCCATATTCAATGTTGGCAGCCTGTCTGTCGCCATATGGCTGGTGGGGGCGGAGGTCTATCCCCTGTCGTGCCGTAGCAAAGGTATGAGCCTGGTGGCGGCAACGCACTGGACGGCGGACCTGCTGATTTCCCTGACCACGCTGTCACTGGTACAGGCGCTGGGGGCGGCGGGTACGTTCTGGATGTATGCGGCAATCAACCTGGTCGCATTTGCATTTGTATGGCGTTATGTGCCCGAAACGCGCGGGCGGTCACTGGAAGAAATTGAAACGGCGCTTAAGGCGGGTACGTTTAATTCCCTGACCTGACCAGATAAATAAAAGTAAAAGTTTCTGGGCGCCGCCTTTTTTCAAAAAGGTGGCGTCTTGTCGAAGCTTTTTGAAAAAATCTTCACCAAAAACTTCTTTATGATTTTTTCAGATGTCCCAGGGGACAGGCTGTTTCAAACAGTCTCTGATAACACGGGTATGGCGGGACAGTGAAACGTCCGCCATGCTCTGGTTATACAGGAAATGGATATTCAGGGATGGAGATGTCCACGTGCTGGTTCCAGCATGGGCGCGCGCCGACGTGGCGTGGGGGCAAGCAGTGGCGTTTCGGGCGGCAGAAGGTGATGAAGGATCTTTTCCCCAATAGCGGTCTGCCATAGCCAAAGACTGTTGACCTGCCCGCGGAAACTGGTTTCGCCTCCCATCGCCCCGGTAGGGCGGAAACCCGATGCCAGACCCAGGCCAAACAGACCCGGAATTTCCTGTCCCGCCGCATTCAGGATACCGCATTCCGGGCCGGTCAGGCAGCCATCGGGGGCATCTGTGGACAGGGCGATCGGGCGGTCATGCGCATCGATCATGGTGACGCGGCGGGGACGGTAGCCAAAACAGGCGATAACGGCATCGGCATTATCTATAATGGCCTGTACCTCCGCATGGTTGTCGTCCTTTATCTGCACATCGCGCAGGCGGGGTTCAGGCGGGGCGCCTGCAATGCCCATCAACTGCATGGCCAGGTCGCGCGAATCATAACGCAGGCCACCAAAACGGTACACAAACTGGCTGACCGGGCAGATATCATCTTCATGGAATTCCGTATATCCGTCCGCCACGGCTTCTTCCGCCGTACGGTAAAACAGCTTCAGGCGGGATTTGTGCAGCAGTGTCAGGTTGCCCGGTATGATGCGGTCAGCCATGTCACGCATTATGACGCGTGCGACTGACAATGCGCTGCTGGCGCCGCCGATGACGGCAATCCTGGGATTGTCCTGTCCGGCCGTCATGGCGCGTAATCTGGCGATGTCATCGGGGGAAAGCAGTTCGTCGGATTGCATGACCCTGCCTGCATGGCGGGGCAACAGGGGGCCTTCAGCCACCATTTCATCATGAAGCCGCTGTTCGGGCTGGTGCGCGCCCATCGCCAGTACCACCTTGTTGGCAATGATGTGTTGCGTATGCGCCCCATCACTGGAGATGAGATAGCCCCGCCATCTGCCATCCACGTTCTGGTGCAGGCTTTTAAGCTGCCATCCGGTCAGGATCCGTGACGCGGGATGGGCGGTGATGAGGGTTGTCAGCACCTGTCCCACGATATCCAGAAAATCCGCCACGACACGTAGCGGCAATGGAAGCCGCCCATGGTTGCGTATCATTTCCACCATGGGGTGATGGGTCAGGCGTGCAAGTTCGGGCACCGGGTTATCGGTTATCGCATCGACGAATGTTTCGGCCGCGCTGTCGGAATTGATGACATATCGCCCCAGCATGCCCGAACCGATATGCGGCCCCTGTTCAACCAGTACAAGACCTTCATCCAGCAGGCGTGGCAGCTCGCCTATGCGTGATGCGGCAAGCAGGACGGCAATGGCGGCCGGGCCGCCACCGGCAATAAGGACGGGTGTTGCTGTATCTGTGGACATGGCTGCATGTATCCGTTTTCCATAGGTGATAAGGAACGGGGGCTTACATATCTGTGGCGTGGCAGGCGTTCAGCAGTTCCTGGCACACGTAACGTACCATTTCCGGCGTCATTTCATGCCATAACGGCAGGGACACAATGGAAGATGCAAGCGCGTCGGTTGCCTGCAGGTCGCCTGCCTTGCAATGGGCAACAAAATAACTCTGTTCATACAGATGGGGGGAAAAATAGGTCGATGTGCCGATCCGCTTTTCTTTCATGCGGGCAAGTATCGCATTACGGTGTGACGCATATCGTGGTGGCAGGCGCACCGGCAGGAACTGATAGGACATGCGTGCGCCACGCTGCCGCTGGAAGCCGAAACCGGGCAGAAGGTCGTAATACATCTGTTCTATGCGGCACTTCTTTTCAACCACACTTTCCAGATGGTCCAGTCCCGACAGGGCAAGCAGCGCCCCGATTTCAGGCAGCTTGGAATTGAGTCCGGGCATTGTGGCGTGGCGGATCTTGCCAAAGCCGAAATTGCCCATTGCACGCAGGGCTTCGATCATGTCGGGGTTGTTGGCGTAAATGAAACCGCCTTCCCCAATTCCCATTGTTTTTGTTGCGTGCAGGGAACATATGATGGCATGCGGTGAACCAGTGCCGAATCCT
The DNA here is from genome assembly GCF_015155755.1 of Komagataeibacter sp. FXV3. Lineage (GTDB taxonomy): Bacteria > Pseudomonadota > Alphaproteobacteria > Acetobacterales > Acetobacteraceae > Komagataeibacter. The sequence continues at coordinate 32,290 of NZ_VWPI01000164.1, forward strand.
TGCCCCTGTGCGTTATGGGCCCCAAGGGATGCTGCCGCATCTATGACAACGGGAATGCCTGTCTGTTTTTCCAGTTGTGTATAATGATTGATATCGGTTGCATTCCCGAACGTGGCATAGGGAAATATTGCTGCAATCTGTTCACCATATTCATGCAGTAATTCATTTTCCGCCGCATGGGACGCCATCCAGTCCGCGGGATCAATGTCACAGAACAGTGGCATGAAACCCGCCCACAACACGGCATGCGCCGCCGCTGCGAAAGTAAAGGACGGCATCAGAACATAACGCGCGACACGGGTATCCTTGTGGCGTGTCGCGTATTTCAGTGCCATCATCAAGCCGATTGTGGCATTGCATACCGTGACGCACTGGCCCACGCCATTGAACATCTGTTCAACCAGGCGTTTTTCGAATTGCTGATTTATCGGACCGTAATTGGTGTAGATGCCGGAATTTTCCATTGCGATAATGCCATCGGCCAACTGGCTTATTTTCGGAATATTTGAACGAATGAATGATATTTCCGTATGGGACATTTCTGTATTCCGGTTTTATGAAACAGATGGCCTGATCATGATGTCTGGCGAGTAAAGGAAAATGGCGCATCGCATCAACCGTATAAGTTAAAAGCAGATAATTCGTGTACATTCAATTCAAATATAAATATATTATTTACCACACGTTTATGTGATTACTGTGTGTGGATGAAACATACGATATTTTAAAATAACGTTGAAAATTCATGCAATTTCATGATTGATGAATCGTTCCCATCTACACGACATATTCATGGAATAAGTAAAACGATCTAATGTTATTTTGTTTTTGATGTAACCCAGTGACACGGGATGAGTGGCGTGATTGCGAAAAAAAAATGTGCGATTGTATTGAAGACCTATGCATGGGACAGCTTCGTACAACTGCAGTTGCAACGGTTGCAGGTAACGTTTCCTGAAAACGATATTTTTATCTCTATTGATGAAACAAATGGTTTTACGGGAACCATTCCATATGAACGTGTGCTGCGCACATGTAATGCGGACATGCTGGCGTTAGGGTTTGCCAACCGGTTTGAAAAAGGCAGCCTGTTATGGTGGAACGCCGATTACACCCATTATCAGGTGCAGTCCCGGATTCCGGATTATGATTACTACCTGTTCGTGGAATATGATGCCTGCATTGCCGGCAATGGCACCCGCCTGCTGGCTGACATGATCGCGGATGAGGCGGATTTCATATCCCATCCCATTGATGCGGGACCGGCATGGTACTGGCACCGCTTCCATACGGGTATTTACCCCGCAGGGCAGTTGCGGGCATCACTGAACTGCATTTCATTTTTTTCCCGTCGTGCCCTGACCCATCTGGCGCAACGGCGACGGGCAATGTCAGCCAATATGGATGAAACGGGTTTCTGGCCGTTGGGGGAGGCCTTTGTCGCATCCGAAGTGGCGGCAGCGGACCTGACCTTCATTCCCCTGGCGCGGTATGGCGATGTTTCACGCTATTCCTGGTTTCCGCCAATACTGTCAACGGATCTTGTGCTGCCACAAAGCGGGCATACTTTCCTTCACCCTGTGCTGGATCAGAAAAGGTATATTGCAAGCCTGCTGCGGCAGACGCATTTCGTGCGTCATTACTTTATGCGTGGCAGTGAGTTACGGCGCGAACTTGGCCGCTTTCCGGGTGCCGTATCACGGTGGCAGCTGTACCGTGCCGCCATGCTGCGTGCGACCGAACGGCTGCGGCAGATATGTGGCGCTCCGTAAGGGTGGGTTCATGCCGGTTGTGACAGAAGTTTTTCCACAACGCGCTCGACTTCAGGTTCCCACGGGCCGGGCGCACAACCAAACACCTGCCGCAGACGTGTGCAGTCAAGTCGCGCATCCGGCGGCCGCCGTGCGGGTGTGGGCCAGTCGGCGGTGGTAATGGCTTCCATGACGGGCTGCGGATTGCCCTGCCTGGCTGCGGCATTGACCGCCGTACACGCCAGATCGTACCAGCTTGCCTGACCCTGTCCGGTTGCATGGTAGATCCCGGCATAGTCCGGTTTCCATCCGGTATCACGGATCTGCCTTATGATATGCATGATGACATCCGCCAGTGCATCCGCACTGGTCGGGTTGCCAATCTGATCACTGACAACCCGCAGGGTCGGCCGTTTGGTTGCCGCATCGACCATGGTGCGGACAAAGTTGCGGTTATAGGGCGAATAGACCCATGCCGTGCGCAGGATGATGCTGTCAGGTTGCGCCTGCAGCACCGCCTGTTCGCCATCCGCCTTGGTCCGTCCGTAGACCGATCGGGGATCAACCGGATCGGTTTCCATGTAGGGACTGCCTTTATCCCCACTGAAAACATAATCGGTGGAAATATGGATCAGCGGAATATCCAGTTCGCGACATATCGCGGCAATGCGTGCGGGACCGGCATGATTGGCACGCTGTGCCCCCTCCACATCTGTTTCCGCGGCATCCACTGCGGTCCAGGCGGCGGCATTAACGACCACGGACGGGTTATGCGCCCTGATGACGGCATCAATCGTATCGGGTTGGTCAAAGTCGAAATCCGGTCGCCCGACCCGTACCACACCGTCACGGGTGGATAACGCCGTGGCAAGCTGGCCATGTCCCCCGGTTACCAGGATCGATTGCGTATGCATCACGTGCAGCTTCTTCTTTCATCTGAAACGGGAAGATCGGGCAGTTCCACGCCACTTCCGGAGATTGTTTGAAAATAAATCATTGATAAGAAATGATAAAACTTTTCAGGTGCTGTCTTTTATATATGAAACCAATCATCAACATTGGAGAAGGGAGAGGCTGCGGCATCCTTTTCCGACAGGATCGCGTCCTTTTCCGCAACAGGCCAGTCGATCGCCAGCAGCGGGTCATTCCAACGCACGGACCGTTCGCACTCACGATCCCAGAAATCGGTGCATTTGTACTGCACCTCGGCATTTTCACTTAATGTGCAGAAGCCGTGCAGGAAGCCGGTCGGGATCCATAACTGCGATCCGTTTTCCGCGGACAGGGTCGCGCCCACCCATTGACCAAAGGTGGGTGATCCCGCGCGGATATCCACGCCTACATCCCATATACTGCCGCGGGTGCAGCGGACCAGCTTGCCCTGCGCATGAGGGGCAAGCTGGCAATGCAGCCCGCGCACCACGCCGCGCTGGCATGACAGGCTGTGATTATCCTGCACGAAGGGGCCGGGAATGCCGATTTCCTTCATGCGGGCTGCGTTGAACGTTTCTGAAAAATAGCCGCGTTCATCGCCAAAACGCGGCGGGGTGAGCAGAATCATGCCCGCAATGTTAAATGTCTGTATGTCCATGGGATTCCCTGTTCTTCTGTCCGGGCGGTGCGGTCCTGTCCGCGTTATGGCTTGGCGTGGTTTAGGAAAGGCTTAATGGCCGTCATCTGCGGGCGGTCCTGGCCATGGTCGGGTTCAAGCGTAAACATGTAATTGCCCCATAGCGGCCCCGCCGCCCAATAGGTCCATCCATCCCACACATCCGCATTATCCCGCAGGTAGGACAGGATGGGGTCGAGCAGGGCAACGCATTCCGGCTGGCGGCTGACCCCGAATTCCCCCAGGAAGCCGTGTGCCTTGTGGGCATGTAGCCAGTCGGTGAAGGGCTTGAGGCGTGCAAGGGCCTGGTCTTGTGAAATACATGCCGGCTTGGTTCCCGACGCATCGGGATCAAAATATTCATGCACTTCATAAACCAGACGGTTGGCAGGGTCGTGCAACTGTCCCAGCGCGTCACCATTCAGTTTCGGGAAACCCTGCGCGCTGTCCCAGCCAATGCCGGGCACAAGAATGGTATTATGGCTGCCTGCCTTGCGGATGGCGTCAATTGCGGCCTGCACCGAATTTTTCCATGCCTCGGCCGAATGCTGCTGCGGTTCGTTCATCAGGCCGAACAGGACATGCGGGTTATTGCCCAGTGCCTGTGCCAGCCGGGACCATAAATCGGCAAAGGCTGAATCCGGCACGCCAGCGGACCCGACTTCCTGCCCGCGGTAGCGCCCGTAATCATGGATATCCAGCACGGTTGTGGCATCCTTGCCCTGTGCATAGGCAATGAACTGCTGCACGCGCTGCAGTTCCCTTTCATCCAGCGGGCCATTCAGGGTCGGCTGAAGACGTTCCCATAATACCGACAGGCGGAATGTGTTCATGCCCTGCGCCGTAAAATAATCCACCTCCGCAGGTTTGGGATAAAGGTAGTCATACCCGTAACGGCCCGGCAGCTTGGAGGAGGAATAGGCAGCCCCCGCAAGGTTTACGCCACGATATGTCTGCGCAGCAGCATGCAGGGCAGGGGAAAGTGTCAGGGTCGCTGCGATCAGGCCGCCATACAGGCAGCGGCATAAGCGGGAAGAGGGAAATGATTTCATGCGATATGCTCCGCTGCGGGCATAAGCCGGTTGAAACGGAATGATTTCGGACGTTCAGGCGCCTTTTCCCTGATTGCGGGTTCCGATGGCGCAACGACGCTGTTGGTCGTGCCATACAGGAACCACAGCAACGCCGCCGTCTTGATGGTAAAGACCGATGCGCCGATGCACAGGGATGTGGAAAAATAAAGCGAGATCATCGCCTTCATCGATATGGCGGCTTCGGTCCGCGCCGGATGCAGGGTGAACAGCGCCAGCAGGAACAGCGTCAGCGGCAGGCCAAGGTTGTTGATGATATAGGCATAACCCGTATCGGCCGTGTACACCTGCGATGGCGCCATGGCGAACCATTGCGACAGGTTCCAGTAATCCAGCAGCCGACCGGAAAACAGCAGTCGGCCGGAAAAGTTGTCCCCGATGATGGAAGGCAGGATTCCGGGCATTTCGTGGTTGGCGCCCTGCAGCATCAGGCCCATCATCACCGTGACCGGCATGGCGAACACCACGAAGCGTGAACGGTAAAGCGGCGTCACACGCAACAGGATCATGCCCAGCGCGCAGCCCGAGGCAAAGCGCGAATCCGCCAGCACGAAACACAGCGCGGACAGGAAGAACAGGAACGCATGCCGCAGCCGGGAGCCAAGGTTTGTACTGAGACACCATGCAAACCCGATGGCCGAGAAATTGCCCAGTGAATCCGGTTCCAGGAACAGAGACGACACACGGTGCGATCCGAATATGGACTGGAAAAACGTACGGGACGCGGCAGCCCCGCGGTTTCCGCTGATAAACAGGTTCGTATTGCTGTAATTGACCGTGCTGCTGCTGATGACGCCCTTGTTCACGTAATAGGTCCAGACATCGAATATGGTGCCGAACAGGTTGGTGAACAGCAGTTCGAAAAAGCCGACGAACATGATCATGGCCATCATCACCCACATGGTGCGCTCACCCGACCGCAGGGTGGATCGGGTGCCCAGCTGGTAAAAGACATACGCAATGGCCAGGTCATGCAGGATCTTCATGTCCAGCCGGGGATTGATCAGCTTGGCCCCGATCTCGAAACAGATCATCACACCCGTAATGCGCACCACGGCAGGGGAAATCGTGTTGCGCACTTCGATAAACGCCAGAAAGATTATGGCCAGTTCGCACAGCACGATTTCCGAACTGCGGATCGTAATGACATGGCGTGTGTTAATGAAACACAGGACAAGGTTGAAGATTGCCCCGGCCACCACCAGCCACGATACGCCATCCGCCCGTGACAGGACGGGTGCGCTGGCCATGGACCGGTGGGGAAGGTGGGCATGCGCTGTGGCAGACATGACTATTCCCGTATCAGACGCGTGACGCATGGGTATCCGCACCCTGCCGTGGGGAAACCGGACGGACAGGGGACGGCTGGACAAGCAGCGCATTACCCAGCCGTCTGCCAAGGTTATGCAGGGGCAGTTCCAGTACATTATAGGTTATGGCCGCCAGTGCAGTGGTCAGCACGACGGTCACGATCCCCAGTCCCGCCTGGGTGAGGGAGGGATGTGACAGCATGGCGGAGGTCCCCACGACATGGCCCATCATGCTGAACACCATCAGCATGATGGGCAGGTGCAGCAGGTAAATGCCATAGGACAGTTCCCCAATGGCGATGACCGGCCTGCTGAGCAGCACGCGGTACTGCCGTCCCGATGCATACAGGTCACGGATCAGTATGAAGGCCGCGACAGTTTCAATCATGTCGGGGATACGTTCGGGCAGGCCGGATCCGGCAAGGGCATAACGGTCATACAGCAGCACGACCAGCGCCAGCAGCGCATAAAGTCCGTGACGGGGGGAAAGTGTCGTCGGCAGCAGCGGAATCAGCGCGCCGGCACCAAAGGAGAGGGCAAAGACCGTACCCACCTCATGCGGCAGGGGCAGCAGGGCAATGGCCGCAAGGCCCACCAGGGTCACCACCCGCAGCCGTGGCGCGCGCACCAGCCAGAACAGGAACGGAAAGGCCACGGAATACATGAGTTCCACCCGCAGCGACCACATCGGCCCATTATAACGGGTGAAAACGCCCGCGACCGACATGACTGTGTTGCGGATGGATACGGGCGTCTGCAGATTACGCGACAGCCACCCGACAAAAACCCCGTCACCAACCCATCCGCGCGCAACAATCATGCTGGCAATGGCCAGCCCGATGGAAAACCACAGCAGCGGATAGATCCTGAATACGCGCTTGATATAGAAACTGCCAACAATCCGGCCCGTCAGGCGCGTATATTTACGTAATGACAGCGACAGGACGCATCCGCTGAGTACAAAGAACAGCACCACCGCCGCTTCCGCATTGAATGCGTAGGTCACGATGTCATGCACGGCCGCCTGCCCCCCCGTGCGTTGCGGGTTCTGGTACCGAAAAACCTGTATGGCATGCCCGAACAGCACCACAAGGCATGCAACGCCACGCAGGGATGTCAGCTGGTGCAGATAATTTCGTTCCGTTCCCGAAGTTTCTGTCACAGACGACATCGTCGGTTCCCCCGGTGCATGAATGGCATGGCGTGATGAAGGCAATACAGTGATTCTGTTATGGCGTAATCAGCGTATCAGAATATAAATGTAGAAAACATGCAAAATGTGCCTACACAATTCTTTGTGCCGCCGCCTTTATCACGGCACGATCATGTCATGATCCTGCCGCAATCACACTGTGGATTTGGCGCAACGCAAATGGGGTCGCGCGCTGGCCCGGCCATAATTGCAAGATCGATATGAACCCCAGGGGCCGCACGCCATGCGCATGCGGCCTGCCGCCACTGTGGCGCACGGCAGGAGACTATAGTTCCATGACGCGCTCCCTGTTTATTTCCGTCCATGATTTCAGGAGCTTGCGCAAGGCGAGTGTCCATTTTATCGCAGCGGAGATGGCCCGCCGTGGCCCGACAGCCTTCCTGTCCATCGGGTTAAGTGCGCTGTCGCTGCGACGCGGTGATACGCGCGCCAGCCTTGCGGACCGCGCCAACCGGGTGGAAACGGTGGATGGCGTGGAATGCTATCTGTGGCGCATGAAATGGCATCCGTTCAACATGCGCCGTGCGGCGCTGGCCCCGGTGGAGCGGGGGCTGTTCTGGCTGTATCGCCAGATGCTGCCCGCCATTGCACGAAAATGGATACGGCGTGCCGATACTGTCTTTATTGAATCCGGCATGGCACCGATATTTATTGCCGATGTCAGGAAACTTAATCCGTCGGCCCGCATTATTTACCTGATGTCCGACGATCTGGAAGTCGTAGGCTGTGCGGATACCATCAAGAATGATTTTGTGCGAAATTTCGACATGATCGACACGGTGCGCATGCCTTCGCGCTATCTGCTTGACCGTCTGCCCCATGCGCGTTCGGCCGTTTTCGCACCGCATGGCATTGATCGTGGCATTGCCGAAAAAACCTATCCCAATCCCTATACACCCGGTCGGACCAGTTGCGTCTCGATCGGGTCAATGCTGTTTGACCGCAGCTTTTTCCAGATCGCGGCGTCACTGCGGCCGGACATTGATTTCCATATTATCGGTGCGGGCCGTGCGGCGGACGGGCTGGTGGCGGACAATATCATCATCCATCCCGAAATGGCGTTTGAACGTACGCTGTCCTATCTCCAGCACGCCAGTTTTGGCGTCGCACCCTATCGTGACGCCAATACGCCGCGTTATCTGCTAGATACGTCACTCAAGCTGCGGCAGTTTGCGCTGTTTGGCATTCCCGCAGTCTGTCCCGATTTTGCACTGAACGATACGGCCGGGCGGTATGGGTACCGGCCGGGGGACGCACAATCCATCGGGCATGCGATTGATGCGGCGCTGCACGCATCGGACGTGATCGAGCTTGATGCCCATAGCTGGCCCGAAATCGTGCAGCGTATCCTGACCCCCGAAGCCTATCCCGACACGCATGTCTGAATACAGGCCTGTCCCTGCGTAACGTATTAGGAAAGAGCGAATAACATGACTGAGGCAGGTGAGAACGGACCACGCATTTCGGTCGTCATGGCAACCTATAACGGGGCCACCCATATCCGCGAACAACTGGACAGCCTGGCGGCACAGACGTGCCTGCCGGCCGAACTGGTCGTGACGGATGATGGTTCGACCGATGCCACGCTGGACATCGTGGCCGATTTTGCCCGCACCGCGCCCTTTCCGGTGCAGATTCACCGCAATGCGAAACGCTTTGGCTACAAGGGCAATTTCATGCATGCGGTCAGCCTGAGTTCAGGCGACCTGATTTCCTTCTGCGATCAGGATGATTTCTGGAAAAGCGATAATCTGGAACGTGTGCGGCAGGCGTTCATGAACGACCCGGACGTGCTGATGGTCTTTCATAACGCGCATCTGGTGAATGAAGGGCGCGCGCCCATATCACCCTTTTACGCAACCCCGCCCGTTCCCCCCGTTTCGCGTCCGCTGACGTTGCAGCCATGGTGCTTTTCCTATGGCTTCATGCAGACATTCCGCGCGGACCTGAAGCCCGCCGGCGCCCTGTGGGCCCGCATGGGCGATCATTACAACCCGGGCAAGGAAATGGGGCATGACCTGTTCTTCTTCCTTGTCGCGTCCGGTGTCGGGACCATTGTCTATCTGGATGAAGAACTGACGGAATACCGGCTGCATGGTGGCAATACGGTGGGGTCGGGCAAGCGTACCAAACCGACATTCGTGGATCGCTGGCGTTACCGGCTGGAAGACCGGGCCGATACCTATCGCTACCTTGCCCGCATGACAGCACAGGACAGCAGGATGTTTGCCGATCTGGCCCAGACGCCATCATGGTCGGAAACCATGCGTAACCGTGCCCGCGTCGCCGCCGAGGCATGGCGCGGGCTGGAACCGCTTTATCTCCTGCGCGCCGAAGTCTGTTCGGGCACCCTGCCACGCCGTATCGCGGCCTTTGTGCAACTGGTGCGGGAAGGGGGATATAGCGAACGTTCGTTCTGGACCTTCGGCAATCGCGCCATGTACAAGGATTTCGCGCTGGGCGTCGTGCTTGCGCCACTGGTACGTCGGTTCGGCCGGGAATCATCGCGCACCGATCGCGCCTGCCACCGCGGGAGCGCCCATGACGTGCCTGTATCGCAGGTCGCCCCCGTGCAGGCCGTCGCGGCATGAAAATGCTGCCACAGGCAGGGACAGCCGTTCCCGGTGCATCCAGGCCCTGTGTTGCCATCTACCGAACGCAGATCCTGCCATGGTCGGAAACATTCGTGCGCGATCAGGCCCGTGCCCTGACGCGCTGGCGGCCGGTCCTGATCGGGGAACGTACGGTGGGCCAGCTGCCGCTGGATGGCATGGCCGTCCGGGCGTTGCATGACGGGCCGCCCACGTTGTTCCAGCGTCTGATTGGCATGGGATCGCGTTATCTGGAACGGCCGGTGTCGGGCATGATGAAACTGGCGCGTGCCGTAAGCCCCGCGCTGGTGCATGCCCATTTCGGTTTTGACGGGGTGGAGGCATGGCCCGTGGCGCGCGCGCTGCATGTGCCGTTACTGGTTACCCTGCACGGGTCGGACATCACCACGCATATGCACTGGTTTGCGTCAGGTGGGGGAGGGCGGCGATGGCGTGCCTATCCACGCAGGCTGAAACTGCTGGCCGCCCGGCCGCAGGTCAGTTTCGTGGCCGTATCCCATAGCATACGCGAGGCGGCATTGCGTGTGGGCCTGCCCGAACAGCGTATCCATGTCTGTCCCATCGGGATTGATGTCCATCGCTTCCACCCGACCGGCCAGCCGGTTGCCCGGCGGGCGCCGGTTATCCTGTTTGCGGGCAGGCTGGTGGAAAAAAAGGGCTGCCGCTACCTGATTGAGGCCTTTCGCACCGTGCAGGCGCAATTGCCTGATGCACGACTGGTCATTGCCGGTGATGGCCCTGAACGCCCGATGCTGACCAGCCTTGCCGCGGGCATGGATGGCGTATCGTTTCACGGTCGGTATTCAGCTGCCGAAATGCAGCCGTTGCTGGCACAGGCGCGTGTTTTCTGCCTGCCCAGTGTCACTGCCGCCAATGGCGATGCGGAAGGCATGGGCCTGGTCGTGCTGGAAGCCCAGGCCTGTGGCGTCCCGGTCGTGACATCGGCACGGGGCGGGGCGACAGAAGGCATTATCAACGGCAAGACGGGCTTTGCGTTTGCCGAAGGGGATGTCACGACGCTGGCGGCCCGTCTGCTGGATGTGCTGCGTGATGATGATCTGGCTGCACACATGTCCGCCGCTGGCCCCGTTTTCGTGGCGCAGAAGCATGACGTCACCCGCTGGGCGACAACACTGGAAAACATTTACGACAGTATGACAGGACGCATCCCATGAACGTCTCCATGTCCGTCAGCCTGGTCATTACCACCTATAATGCACAGGCTTTTATCATGCGCGCCGTCAGTTCCGCGCTGGAACAGACACATGCGCCGCTGGAAATCATCATAGTGGACGACTGTTCAACGGATGGTACGCCCGACCTGCTGAACAGGCTGGCGCGCGCGCATGGCAGTATCCGCGTCATGTCCACGCCGTATAATGGCGGGCCATCGGTTGCGCGCAATGTCGGGCTGGGGGCGGCACGGGGGGACTGGATCGCGTTTCTTGACGCGGATGACGCCTTTGCCCCTGATCGGCTGGAAGCACTGATGGCGCGCGCCGCCGTCGGGGATTGTGACGCTGTGGCGGATGATCTGGCCTATTATGACGCCATGGCGGGGCAGGTAACGGGCCGTGCGATGGGGGCGGGGCAGGTGCCGCGTACGCCCATTGGCCTGCGCGATTACATTGCCCATAACCG
>NZ_VWPI01000165.1 GCF_015155755.1 Komagataeibacter sp. FXV3
GCCCATAACCGTTCGGGTGGGGAAGGGTTTGACTGGGGGCTGCTCAAGCCTGTTTTCCGGCGGGAATTCATGCTTGCCCATGGCATACGGTATGATCCCGTGGTGCGGCATGGGGAGGATTTCCTGCTCATGATCGCCTTCCTCATGGCTGGCGGCCGGTTTTTCCTGATCGATCAAGCCACGTATCTTTATACGCAGCGCCAGGGCAGCGTCAGTGGACGGGCATCGGGCATGTCACGCACGACCATTGCATATCGCGACATGCATGATGGCGCGCTGGCACTGGCGCGAGAGCCGCGTATCCGCGACAACCCCGAACTGGTGCGCCTATTGCACCAGCGTGCGGCCGGATTGCAGCGGCTGGATGATTCCTATTTTGTGTCCGTGGCGTTGCGTTCGGGGGCGGTGGGGGCAATTTGCCGCCGTATCATGCGGCGGCCTGCGTTCCTGCCTGCCATGATCCGGCAGGTGGTGGCGGCGCTCAGGCGCAGGCTGTGCCATTCCTGATGCCAGGGAAGCGCAGCAGGGAATGAAAATAAAAGCTTCCGGGTGCCGCCTTTTTTAAAAAGGTGGCCTTTTTTCTGAAGGTTTCTGAAAACAGGCCCAGAGGGCATGTCGCCATAACCTGTCCGGGCCATGTAAACATGGCCCGGATTTTTCTGGTGCGATCAGTGGGACTGTACCGCGTCCGGTCGCCCGAGCGAGATATATTCGAACCCTGCATCCTTTATGGTCGTGGGATCCCATATATTGCGCAGGTCCACAATCTTGCGACCCTTCATCTCCCGCGCCAGTTTTTCCGGCGCAAGTGAGCGGAATTCATTCCACTCCGTCAGCACGACAAGGATATCGGCACCTTTCGCCGCGTCCAGCGCATCCGTGCAGTAGGTAACGGATTGCGGCAGCACGGGACGGGCGGTTGTCATGCCGGCGGGATCAAACGCGCGGATATGTGCGCCCGCCTTGTCCAGCATGTCGAGAACGGGAATCGAAGCTGCCTCGCGCATGTCATCGGTTTCAGGCTTGAAGGTCAGGCCCAGCACCCCGATCGTCAGCCCCTGTACATCCCCATTGGCAAAGGCGATGATACGTTCGCCCATGTCCAGCATGCGCTGATCATTGACCGCGACCGTGGTTTCGATCAGGCGCACGGGTGATCCCGCATCGCGTCCGATTGCTGTCAGTGCACGTGTATCCTTTGGAAAACACGAACCACCAAAGCCCGGGCTGGGATGCAGGAACTTCTTGCCGATACGCCCATCCAGCCCGATGGAGCGCGCCACGTCATTGACGTTGGCCCCGACCTTTTCACACAGGTCCGAGATTTCATTGATGAAGGTAATTTTCATCGCGAGGAACGAATTGGCGGAATATTTGATCAGTTCTGCTGTCTCAAGCCCCGTAAAGACAATGGGCGTTTCCAGAAGGTAGAGTGGCCGGTACAGCTTGCGCAGGATGGTCTTCGCACGTTCCGTACCTTCCAGTTTATATTGGTCTGTGCCAATGACGACACGGTCAGGCCGCATGAAATCCTGAATGGCGTTGCCTTCGCGCAGGAATTCCGGATTCGACGCAACATCGAATTCCAGGTCCGGGCGCGTCTCACGCACGATGCGTGCAATCTCGCGCCCCGTGCCAACCGGCACGGTCGATTTGGTGACGATGATGGTATAGCCGTCGGCCGCGCGTGCGATCTGTTCTACTGCTGCGTAAACATAACTTGTATCCGCCTGCCCGTCTCCCCGGCGCGACGGTGTGCCGACGGCCACGAACACGGCGTCCGCCCCTTTGACCGCGGCGGCCATGTCGTCACCAAAGGTCAGGCGCCCGGCCTCCACGTTTTCCGCAACCAGGCGGTCCAGGCCGGGCTCGTAAATCGGGATACGCCCTTCCCGCAGGGCGGTCAGGCGGTCAGGGTTGGTTTCGACAATGGCAACATCGGTGCCAAATTCCGCAAAACATGTACCGGAGACCAACCCAACGTAGCCTCCACCAATCATAGCAATTCGCACCGGGACCTCCCTGATTCCGTATTGCGGCCTGTTGTCCGGAGCAGGCCGCGATCTAGAGCTTTCAAAAGCGGGTTGAATAAAACCAAAAGTAATAAGGGGTGCATGTTCCGTAACCCGGAAGATGTCATGCGGATGCAACACAAGGGCATGATCACGACGAAAATATGTTTAAGCACCACATTCTTGACAAAAAAATTTCCGCTAAGTGCATCCCGCAACATCGATGTCCGACATGACCGGTTCCGTTTCCTTCGGGAAGCGGCGGATACGTGCAGCATGAAACACGCAGGACGGAGTCACGATCATGACGTTTATGACAGCAACGGATGTAACCGTATCCGTGCCGGAATCCCGTAACCGCACCATCACGCCTGTTATCCTGTCCGGTGGTACGGGAACACGGCTATGGCCCGTTTCGCGTGCCTGCCATCCCAAGCAGTTCTGGGCGCTGGCATCGAACCGCACAATGATCGGCGAGACATTGCAACGCGCCACGGGCACGACATTCGCGCCGCCCATTGTCGTCTGTAATGACGCGCACCGTTTCCTTGTTGCTGAACAACTGCGCGAGAACGGGTGTGAGGACGGGCGTATCATCCTTGAACCCGCCGTGCGCAACACGGCTGCAGCGATTGCGGCCGCCGCCCTGCTGGCGGCGCAGGATGATCCCGAAACCCTTCTGTGGATCATGGCCGCCGATGCCGTTTTCCGTTATCCCGAGCGCCTGCCAGCAGTTCTGGAAAAGGCATCGGCCGTGGCGCGGGAAGGGTACATCGTCACATTCGGCATGAAACCCGACATGCCTGAGACGGGATATGGCTACATACGCCTTGGCGCGCCCCTGCATCCCGATCACCCTGGTGACAGCGTGTACCGTGTCGCCCGCTTTATTGAAAAGCCTGATCACCTGCGTGCGACCGAAATGCTGAATGAAGGGGGATATCTGTGGAATTCGGGCATGTTCCTTGCCTCCGCGTCCGTCATGCTGGCGGAACTGAAACGGCATGAACCCGATGTGCTGGAAAACGTGCGGCATGCACTGCTTGACAGTAAAAACGACCTGACCTTCCGCAGGCTGGACGCCACCGCCTTCCTGCGTTCCCCCAATGTCAGCATTGATTATGCGGTCATGGAGCGCACGGACCGCGCCGTGGTCATTCCTGCCGATCTGGGCTGGTCGGATGTCGGGAACTGGAATGCATTATGGGAACTGGGCGACAAGGACGCCTGTGGCAATGTGGCCGTGGGCGATGTCGTGCTGGAACAGTCTCATAACTGTTACGTGCGCAGCGAAGGCATGCTGACCGCCGTGGCGGGGCTGACAGATATCGTGCTGGTGGTTACGTCTGACGCCGTACTCGCGATTCATCGTGATTATGCGCAGGATGTTTCGGCACTGGTATCACAGCTGAAGATGGCCAACAGGCCGGAAGCCGAAATTCACAATCGCTGTTACCGGCCATGGGGTTTTTACGAAGGGCTGATTCAGGGCGAACGGTTCCAGGTCAAGCGGATCGTGGTGTATCCGGGCCAGAAGCTGTCGCTGCAGAAGCATTTTCACCGGGCCGAACACTGGGTTGTGGTCAGTGGTACTGCGATCGTGACGCGGAATGAAGAAAAACTTATGTTGCAGGAAAACGAAAGTGTCTATCTGCCGTTAGGGTGTATGCACCGGCTGGAAAATCCGGGACGTATCCCCCTGACCCTGATTGAAGTTCAGTCAGGTCCGTATCTGGGGGAGGACGATATCGTCCGCTTTGAAGATACTTACGGCCGACAGTAATAAGAAAAGCGTCGGTACATGCGTGTTGCCCGTGCGGGTTTCACGCATGTCACATTGGTTCCCTTGAACCGCCATATATCTGGATATGCGTTCATATCGTTACGTTATAATAACATAATTGAAAAATATTCTCGGGTTTGTGAATAATATGTGAATAGGAAATTTATTCCATGTATTGATGCCATGACATATTTTTGCCCAAAAATACTCGCAATATTTCTGGACTTGGAAGCTGGGTTCCAGCGTAATGTAAAAAACCAACAGCAGGTGAGGATCATTTCGCACTCGATTGTGCAGTGCGGAAAATGGCAGGCGAAGCCTTATCCGGCGTCAGGTTGCATCCCGCGCCGACAGGAGATGTTTCAAAATGAGCGAGGCACTCAGGCACTTGAAAAATGATGAAACAGACCTGTCGCCGCTATCCGTCGGGATCGACAGCATCCCGCGGGGTATCAATACGGCACGTAGTGGGGATGACGGCTTTGCCTACCGTCATCCTGTCCTGACACAGGTTGTTGTCGTGTCGGACGCCATGTCCGTATGCCTTGCCATCATGGCCTGTATTACGTGGCAGCGTATTTATGATACGCCTGATGAACTGTCCGGCGCCCTTCTGCTGGCCAATATCATGGCCGCGGGGGCGTTTTTTCTGTTTCCCAGGAATGTGCCGCTTCTGGATATTCCCGATCTGACGCGGGTTTCATGTCAGGTCCGCTATCTGCTGCCGCCCGTGGTGTTCGGCGGGGTAATCTTCTGCACCATTTTGTTCATGCTGTCATGGCCGCCTGTTGTCACGTTGCGCATGGGGGCGGAATGGCTGGTCTTTGTGGTGATCGCGCTGCTGATCGAACGGTGTGTGGGTACATACATCGTGCAGACGCGTGCGGTGACCCGTCGCCTGGCGCGTAAGGTGGCGATCATCGGTTCGGGCGCGGAAGCAACGCAGATGGCGTCGCGCATAAACGCACGCATGCAGCGCATGTTCCGCCTTGTCGGGACCTTTGATGACCGGGGCGGAAATGTTGACGGCACGATAGAAGAACTGGTGCTGCATGCGCGTGAAAATGACATTGATGCCATCATCATATGCTTTCCCCCGTCCGAAGGCGGGCAGCAGCATGTGATGGACATATTGTGGCGCCTGCGCGGCGTGCTGGCGGATGTCTATGTCGTGCCATCGCTCATGACGGAAGACTGTCACGGCTGGCCGGTTGAACGCTTCGGTCCGTTTTCCCTGACCGTGTTGCAGCGGCGTCCGTTAAGCGAATGGGACATGCTGGAAAAGCGTGCGTTCGATCTTACCGCCAGCATGCTGCTGCTTGTGGCGCTGGCCCCCGTGCTGGGACTTGTGGCGCTGGCGATCAAGCTGGATTCCCGTGGTCCCGTGCTGTTCTGCCAGCCCCGGCAGGGGTTCAATAACCGTTATTTCAATGTCTTCAAGTTCCGTTCCATGTATGCGGACATGTCGGATATGGATGCCGCGCGCCAGACGTCGCGCACCGATCCGCGTGTCACCCGTGTTGGCAAATGGATACGACGGCTGAGCATTGATGAACTGCCGCAGCTTTTCAATGTGCTGCGTGGTGAGATGTCACTGGTTGGCCCACGCCCCCATGCACCGCAGACACGCGCGGGCGGCCAACTGCTGCATGAGGCGATGGAGGAATACGTGGCCCGCCACCGTGTGCAGCCCGGCATTACCGGCTGGGCGCAGATCAACGGATCAAGGGGGGAACTGGTCACGCGTGATGACCTGCGCCGGCGCGTGGTGCTGGACCTGGAATACATACGCGCATGGTCGATCTGGCTGGATATCAAGATTATTTTCCTGACCATAAAGCGCGAGATCTTCAGTCGGAATGCGTTCTGAATTTCTTAATTTCCTGACGATGAACGGTGTATTCAAATGAACGCAAATACGGAAATCGCAGTAGATGATACGATTGTCGATGTCATGGGCCTGCCCCTGCACGACATATCGCGCACGGACATTGTCCAGCGCGTGGTGGATGCCGTGCGGGTGGGGCGGAAAATGACCGTTGTCAACGCCAATGCCCATATGGCGGTGGTTTCGCAAAAACAGCCATGGCTGCGCACGCTGTTCCGGCGTGCCGATATTGCGTTCTGTGACGGTGCGGGCGTCCAGCTTGCGGGTATCGTGCTGACGGGGCGGCATCTGCCGCGCACCACGCCGCCGGAATGGATCGGGCCGGTCCTGTCGAAACTGGGGCAGGATGCATCTGTATTCTGGATCGGGGGCAAGCCCGATGTGGTGGATAAGGCTGCGGCTGCCTTTTCTGATAAATATGGCGTGCGCACGGTGGGCACGCAGCACGGTTTCTTTGACCCGACACCCGGATCACGTGAATCCACGCTGCTGCTTGAACGCCTGCGGGCGACGCAGCCTGACATCATCCTGCTGACCATGGGCATGCCCCGGCAGGAACGCTGGCTGTATGACAACATGGATCATCTTCCCACCGGTGTCCTCATTACGGCGGGCGCGCTGGTTGACCATGCGGCCGGACGTGTGCACCGCCCGCCGCGATGGGTCGCGAACATGGGGCTGGAATGGCTTGTGCGTCTGGTGCGTGAACCGCGCAGGCTGTGGCGGCGTTATCTGCTGGGACTGCCTGTATTCGGGTTTCATGTCCTCGTTTATTTGCGGCGCAGGCTGATGCATCGGTCCACGTCGTCCATTTCGCGGAAACTTGCCGGATAAACAGCATGAATTACGTTTCCATACAGGGGCGGGCCACTTCAATGTCATGGACAGCGCACGATGTGGGCCTTGTCATTCGCCAGACAATGCGGGCATTCCTGCGGCACAGGATGCTGTTCGCACTGACCGTACTGGGCGTACTGGTTGCGGGTGGCGCAGTCATGCTGACGCTCAAGCCGCGCTATACCGCGACCACGACCGTCGTGGTGTCGGGACGTGCGCAGCAGGATCCGCTGGCTCCCAACGGGCAGCAGCAGAACCTGGCCCCGCCGGATGATGAACTGGTTTCAACCGAAGCCGCGATGATCCATTCGCGTGACGTCGCGGCCGCCGTCCTGGCGCAACTGCCGCCGCCGCCTGCCGCCCCTCATGTGGGCATGCGCGACCGGCTGTGCCACATGGGGCTGGGGTTCCTGTGCCATGCCAGCACGCCGGTTGACCCGGAGGTACAGCGTGAGCATGAGGAAGACGCCTTCCTCAACAACCTGACCATAACGCCAGAACCGCGCACGCAGATCCTTGATATCAACGTGGTGGATGGCGATCCCCAGCGTGCCGCGGCCCTGGCCAATGCAGTGGTCACGAATTACCAGCGCATTGCGCTGGCGCGGCAGACGGCGGATATCAATCATGTGGCCACGTGGCTGGACAACCGCACCGCCGCCCTGCGGCAGCGGTGGCTGGATGCCGTGCAAAAGGCCAATGCCTTCGACAACGCCAATGGCCTGACCAACACCACCGAGGGCAGCACCAGCACGCCGCTGATCGAACGCCAGATTGCCGATACCTCAGCCAATCTGAGCCAGGCCGAAGGGCGACTGGCTGCGGCGCAGGCCCGCGCCGACGCGCTGCGTGACGCCGCCGCACGGGGGGATGCGCGCGCGGCGGTCGCCCTGTCACAGGAACCCATTCTGGTGGCCACCGCCAATGCTCTCATGCAGTTGCAGAGTACGCGGCAGGAGGAAGCCGCGACCTATGGCCCGCAGCACCCGCGCCTGCGCGCGCTGGACCAGCAGATTGCCACCACCCGCGCCAGTCTTGAAGCCGAGACACAGGCCGCGCTGAGCACCATTCGCGAAGACCAGATTTCCGCCCGTGCGGAAGTGCAGCGCCTGAACGAAAACCTTGACCTTCTGCGTCAGAAGGCAGGTGGGCAGAGCGCGCCGCAGGCGGAATACCGCACGCTGGACCAGGAAGCGCAGAGTGCGCGCGCCGTGTATGAAACCTTTCTGGAACACGCCAAGGAAGTCGTGGATCGCGCAGCCCTGCTGCAGCCGCCCATCGCCGTCGTCTCCCACGCCGCCGCGCCCGATGTGCCCAGCTTTCCCAACCGCAAGAAGATCGGCCTGGGGCTGATGGCCGTGGCACTGGCTGCCGGGGCAGGGGCTGTGCTGCTGCGTGATTACTTCGCGGCCGGCTTTACCGAAATCGAGCGCCTGCGCGCGGCTGTCCCGCTGCCCTTGCTGGCGGTCGTGCCCAAGGTGGGGGGACGTTCGGAACAGACCGTACGCCGGCATGTGATCGACCACCCCTATTCCCGTGCGACCGAAGCGGTGCGCAGCCTTGTCATGCAGCTGTCCATGCGGGTGCATGAGGGGGGGCAGCCGCTATGCCTCGCCATTACCTCCGCCGGGCCGGAGGAAGGCAAGAGCACGCTGGCGCTGTGGATGGCGACCGTGGCCCGCCGGGGCGGGCAGAAGGTGCTGGTGATTGATGCCGATCACCGCCGGGGCATGCTGGACCAGTACCTGACCGATGGCACGTCGGGGCGGCCTTCGCTGGGCATGAGCGACCTTGTGACCACGGGCGTGCCGGTGGCGGATGTCATCCGCACGGATCCTGACACCGGGTTTGACTACATTCCCGCCGGGCGCACGATGCAGCATGCCTTCAGCCCTGTCGAGATCCGGCGCCTGCGCGCCATATTGGCTGAACTGAAACGGTCATATGAACTGGTCATCATCGACTGCCCCCCGCTGCTGGGACTGAGTGACGCGCTGGTGCATGCCAACATGGCCGATCAGGTCATCTTTGTCTGCCGCTGGAAAAGCACGGCACAGCGCGCCGTCATGGCCTGTCTGGAGCGGCTGGAAGCCTGTGGCGCGCCGCTGGCGGGCGTGGTGGCCACCATGGTGGAAGACAACGCCATGGACGTGATGGGCTACAGCTACGGTAACCGGGACATCAAGATCCTGAGCCGTTTCGATGACAAATAGGAACGGGGGATGAAATATTGAAAGTTCTGCATATCTGCCGCCAGTTCAGCCCCTCTGTCGGTGGGCTGGAGGATTCACTGCTCAACCTTGCCCGCAGCCAGAGACAGGACATGGGCATTGATGCGCAGGTCCTGACACTCGACAGCGTGTTCGGGCGTCCGGGCCGGCTTCCCCATCGTGACATCGTCGATGGCATCCCGGTCATCCGTATCCCATGGCGTGGTTCGACCCGTTATCCGCTGGCGCCACAGGTGCTGCGGCATATCGGGACGTTCGACCTGCTGCATGTCCATGCAATCGACTTCTTTTTCGATTTCCTGGCATGGACATGGCCGTTCCATCGCAAGACCATGATCGCCTCCACCCATGGTGGCTTCTTTCACACCGGTGCGCTGCGACGGATCAAGGAAATATGGTTCCGTACCATCACGCCGGTTTCCGTGCGGGCATACAGACGCATTGTCGCGTGCAGCTACAGTGATGCCGACCTGTTCCGCACCGTGGCGGCGGGACGGTTGCAGACAATCGAAAACGGCATCAACCAGACGCGCTTCCGTGACGCCGCATCCCGCACGCCGGGACGCACCATCCTGGCCTTCGGACGCTTTGCCGTGCACAAGCGGCTCAGGCTGCTGTTCCAGCTTGTCGCAATGCTGCGGCAAGAAGACCCGCAATGGAAGCTGATCGTGGCAGGTCAGGATTCCAACCTGACGGTGGCCGACCTGCGGCAGCAGGCGCAGGCATGTGGCATTACCGATGCCCTGCGTATCGTATCCGGGCCATCGGATGCCGCCCTGCGTGACCTGATGGGGGAGGCAAGTTTCTTTGGCTGCCTGTCCGCGCATGAGGGCTTTGGCCTTGCGGCGGTGGAGGCGATGTCCGCCGGCCTGATCCCCATACTGAGCAACATCACCCCCTTTGCCCGGCTTATGCAGCAGGGGGCGGCAGGCGTCATGATCGATCCCGACAACCTTGCCCCCGGCGTGCGGGAAGTGGTGGCACTGGCCGCGTCCCTGCCAGATACGGCGGATGCATTGCGTGCGCGGAATATGGAAGTGGCCAGTCATTACGACTGGGACAGCGTCGCGCAGGAATATGTGCGCCTCTATCAGCAGGTTCTGGGTCAGGCGGGGCCACGATCCGTCATGGCGACAGTAGGGGCCGAATAATGGCGCAGAGCAAATTTTCCACCAATTTCCTGTTCAACGTATTCGGTTCCATTTTCCCGATCATCGTCTCGCTGGGCACCGTGCCCTTCTACCTGCACCTGATTGGCACGGACAGGTATGGTATTGTCGCGATTTCATGGATCCTGCTGGGATATCTGGGGTTTCTGGATTTCGGGCTGTCACGTGCATCGGCCAACGCGCTGGCGCAGCTGGGCCATGCCACGGCGCGTGAGCGTTCACCCGTGCTGATGACGGCGTTTTACAGCAACCTCGGCCTGGGGGCGCTGGGGGGACTGATCCTGTATCCGATCGGGGATATGGTGCTGCTGCATTTCGTGCGGATCCCGCCGGACCTGCTGGCGGAAACGCGCCATGCCTATCCGTGGATGGCGGTCATGCTGCCGCTGGGCATGATCAATGGCGTGGCGACGGGGGCGCTGGAATCGCGTGAACGTTTCCTGCTGTCCAACATGCTCAATTCCAGCACCACCATGGCGGGGCAGATCATTCCGCTGATCTGCATTCATTTCTTCGGGCCGCAGCTTACGGTTGTCCTGCCGTCCATCGTGCTGTCGCGGCTGGCCATGATCGCGCTGGCCTATTGCGTGGTCATGGTGCTGGAATGGCCGATCCGCCCGATGGATTTTGACGTGAAATGGCTCAAGCGCCTGCTGGGTTACGGGTCATGGGTCAGTATTTCCAGCCTGATCAACCCGCTGCTGGATACGTCAAACCAGCTTATCATCGGCGCGACGCTGGGGGTCACGTCGGTCGGGCAGTACACCGTGCCGATGAACCTTGCCATGCGCTCGCAGGTCGTGGCGACGGCGCTGGCGCGCACGCTGTTTCCGCGCCTGTCGCGTGCTGATCGGGGGGAGGCGGTTGACCTGACCCGGCGGGCCACCGCGTCGCTGACCTACGGGTTTGGCATGATCTGCGCGCCGGGCATCCTGTTTTCGGGGGCATTCCTGCATATGTGGGTGGGCGGCAGCTTTGCCGATGTCTCACGCCCCGTGGCCGAAATCCTGATGTTCGGGGCATGGACCAACGGCATCGCCTTCCTGCCCTACGGATTGCTGCAGGGACAGGGGCGGCCCCATATCACGGCCAAGGTCTCGATGGTGGAGATCCTGCCCTTCTTCTGCGTATTGTGGATGCTGATAAAATGGTGGGGTCTGCCAGGGGCCGCGGCGGCGTGGATGTTGCGGGTCACAATTAATTTAGTTGCTCTTTATCTGTTGTCGGATTGCCTGTCACAACAGACTTGGCGACTTGTGCCAGGAATATTGATAATGACAGGGGCGCTGATTGTGAGTCTGTTGATTCCGATGAATCTGGTAGCTTCCGCATGCGCTGCCGCCATGGCGGGGCTGGCGATGGCTGTCGCCGCATACCGGCTGGATCCGGGACTGCGTGACATGGCTCACCGATTTATCCAGCGTGCGGGGGGCAATCCCCGTCTTACGATTACAGGTTAGGGTAAGGTATGAAGGTAGGGCGGTTGCAGGATGGTGCCAGGGTATGGCGCTGCCTGTCGCGGGGACCGGTCGGGATGGTGGTGCTGGGGATCGGTCTGCATGCGCATGATGCGCATGCACAGCTGATCCAGCAGCTTTTCCCTTCTGATATTCCCGGATATTCGACGGATATGACCGGTTCGGTCGTAACACGGCAGATGATGGGTCAGCAGACGGATGGCATTGGTCTGGGCAGCTGGCTACTGCGGCCCAGCGCATCGGAAAATGTGGGCTATAATTCCAACACGCTGGGTATTCCGGGATCGGGTAGCCCCGTGGTGCAGACCTCGGCCAATGTCAGTGTCAATTCGCGGTGGCGGCGTCATGCGCTGGGGGCATCGGTGGGCATGGACGATCACCGTTACCCCACGCAGTCGATCGCCAGTTACACCAATTGGCATGGCAATATCGGCGGGACGCTCAATCTGGGTCACGATACGCTCAGCATGGCCTATTCCCATTATCAGTATCACCTGTCCGCGACCAACCTGGGCGTGTATGGCGTGGTCTATCCCGTGCCGTACCAGGTCAATGACGGGCGGCTGACCTATACCAAGATGTTTGGCCGGTTCAGCCTGATCCCGGCGTTCGATTATCAGGATTTCTCCTTCGGGACGGCGCCGGGGCCGATTTCGATTGATTACGGCACCATCAGTCACAAGGTGGAAACCGGGTCACTGACCTCGCGCTATGAATTCTCACGCGGGAATGCGGCTGTCGTCGTTTTTCGCGGGTCCGCCGCGCAATATGATTCAGCGCCCGAGGCATCGGTCAACAATTATGCCGACGGGGCCGGTTTTGGTGGCGTGGATTTCCGCAGCGGGCAGGTGTGGCAGTACCGCCTGCTGGTTGGTGGGGAAACGCGCAGTTTCAGCAGCGGTCGCAGCCCTTCGGTCACGACGCCGACATTCGAGGTCAATGTGTCATGGATGCCGCGCCGCATCGATACCGTCAACCTGACGGCGGCACGCCACCTGAGCGATCCGGAAACCCCGTTTGCCCGAAATCAGGTGGTGACGGACGTGCGCCTGCAGTGGGACCATGAACTGCGGCATAATGTGTTCCTGCGCGCTTATGCCGAATATGGGGAAAGTGCGTCGCAGTCCAGCATGACGGTGCCCACGGGTTCCGCAATCTCCAGCCTGGAGGGCAACCGACTGCAGAAACAGATCCATTTTGGCGGGTCGGTTTTCTGGAACATCGACCGTCACGTCAGGGCTTCCCTGACCTATAACTATGTCAATAACGCCACATCGGGCGGGAACGTGAATTATCTGAACATCCCGGGGCGTCTTTCCACGTTTACGAGCAATACGATACTGTTGGGCTTTTCCTTCTCTGGCTGATGTTGGTCTGCCGCATAGGCGGCAGGCGAAGGAAAACCACATTGAATGATTTGGGAGTGACCATGTTTGCAATGATACGGAACACGTGTCGGCCCATGATGATGCAGGCAGCCGGCGTCACGGCCCTGCTTGCACTAAGCTGCTGCGCCTCGGCGCATGAACAGTCCTTTGACGCGGTCGATACCCGGGCCTACCACCTTGGTCCGGGTGATCAGGTGCGTGTCATTACCTACAATGACCCGCAACTGAGCAACACGTTTACCGTAAGTGACAACGGGAATATCGATTTCCCGTTACTGGGAACGGTGCCCGCGGCGGGTGTCGAGCCACGTGACCTGGCCCAGCGTATTTCCGCCAGTCTGGAGCAGAAGGGGATCCTGACCCAGCCCAGTGTATCCGTGGAAGTCGCGCAGTACCGGCCGATCTTTATCCTGGGTGAGGTCAACCATCCCGGCCAGTATCCCTATCAGCCGGGGATGACCATGCTGACCGCTGTTGCACTGGCGGGGGGCTTTACCTACCGCGCCGTGACCAACCGTGCGACCGATGTGCGGCATGAAGACCTCAATACCCCCGCGCATGAAGGCCGCATATCACGTGCGACCGTCTTGCTGCCCGGTGATGTGGTGACAATTGACGAGCGGTTTTTCTGAAACCTGAACGATACAGGAAGTTAGGGGGATAACATGCCCAAGGCCCGTTCCATCCCCAGCCTGACCGGCGTACGTGGTGTTGCGGCGCTATGGGTTTTCATGACCCATTTCTATGGTCTGGCTGCCGATATCCTGCACCAGCCATGGATGCTGCATTCACTGTTCCTGTTCAATGGTTTCCGGGGCGTGGATCTGTTTTTCGTGCTGTCGGGCTTTATCCTCATGCATGTGCATGAAGGGCAGTTCGCTGTCCTGCGGTGGCATGTGATCCGGGACTTTTTCATTGTCCGCTTCTTCCGGGTCTATCCGCTCAATACATTCGTGCTGCTGGCCATGGTACCGCTGGTATTGCTTGCGCCGGGTTATGTGGCCATGCAGCGTTATTATACCGACCCGTCCTTCGCCTATCGCGTACACAACCTGTCCCTGCCGGGGTTCGTGCAGACCCTGCTGCTGGTCCAGAGCTGGACCGTGCTGAAGCTGGGGGAATGGAACATCGTGTCATGGACCCTGAGTGCGGAAGTGCTGGGTTATCTCCTGTTCCCGCTACTGGCCATGGGGGCGATGCGCATTGCATCGCCACGCCATGCACTGGCACTATGTGCCGCCAGCCTGGCATTGCTGGTCATGGTGCTGTTTGCCTGCCACCATGCCAATAACAACCCGACGGGTACATTTGGCGCCATTCGCATGTTCTTCTGCTTTTGCGCGGGAATACTGCTGTACCGCGCCTATCACCTGTTGCCCGACAGTATGGAACGGCATGCATCGTCCATTACGTTGGGGGCGGTTGCGTTTATTGCGGCAACACTGTTTTTCCCGGTTGTGCCGGTGCTGGATGTGTTCGGATTTACGGCGCTTATTTTCGGGCTGGCCTATCAGCGCGGTGGGGTGGATGCGCTGCTGCGCTCCGGTCCGGTCATATGGCTGGGACGCATATCGTTTTCGTTTTACCTGACGCATTACCTGATCATTGGCATCATATCATGGGGTATGGGTGAAAGGTTGCGCCATCTGGATTTCGTGCCGGGGCTGGCGGTTACTTTTGCAATATTCGGGTTCTGCCTGCTTGTGGGCATGGTCTGTTACCATCTGGTTGAACGCCCTTCGCAGCGTTTGGGCCGCAGGGTCATGCAGCGGGTCGAAGCCCGTGATGCCATGGTTGCAGTACGTGGTGCGGCCTGATCGGCTGTATTCAGGAAACCGTGTTGTTCTGAATGAATACTGTTTTTTGTCGTATTAAGGCAGCGTACTCCATATTTATGCCACAGACAGCTCATTACACTGTCATGATCTGATTGGGTTATACATGAGCGTTACAGTATTCCCGTCCGGTTTCAATATGGGGAATGATCGAATTTTTTCCGCTGTGAAAAGCCACGGGGGTAAGGTCATGTTATGGGGGGAAGGAAGTAGGAAATGCGCATACTGATAACGGGAGGCTGCGGGTTTATCGGTTCCGCGGTTGTGCGGCATCTGATGGCCCAGACCGCGCATGATGTCCTTAATGTCGATGCCCTGACATATGCGGCAAGTATAAAGGCAACGGAAGATGCGGCGGCAACCGGGCGTTACAGGCTGGAAGTGGCGGATATTACCGATGCCGCCGCAATGGCAAGGATATTTGACGATTTCGCCCCCGATGCCGTCATGCACCTGGCGGCGGAAAGCCACGTTGACCGTTCCATTGACGGACCTGGTACATTTGTCAGTACAAATATAGTTGGCACCTATACATTGCTTGAGGCCGCGCGCGCATGGTGGATGCGACAGGACGCGGCACGGCGGAAGGCATTCCGTTTCCACCATATCTCGACCGATGAGGTCTTCGGCGCCTTACGCCCCGGCGATCCACCCTTTACCGAACAGACCCCCTATGACCCGCGCAGTCCGTATTCGGCCAGCAAGGCATCATCCGATCACCTGGTCCGCGCGTGGTACCATACCTATGGCCTGCCAACATTCGTCACCAACACCACCAACAATTACGGACCGTGGCATTTTCCTGAAAAACTGATCCCGCTGGTAACGATCAACGCGATTGAGGGGCGTGAACTGCCGGTTTACGGCACGGGACAGAACGTGCGCGACTGGCTGTTTGTCGAGGACCATGCCGAAGCGCTGGTCCGCGCGGTGGAACAGGGGCAGCCCGGTGAAACCTACGCCATCGGCGCGCGACAGCCGCGCACCAACATGCAGGTGGTGGAAGCGATCTGCACGATACTGGATGAACTGCGCCCCGACCCGACAGGCCCGCATGCGCGCCTGATCCGGCACGTGACCGACCGTCCGGGACATGACTTCCGTTATGAAATCGACCCGACCCATGCGGAACAGGCGCTGGGCTGGCGCGCCCGCCATGATTTTGAACATGGCATCCGGCGCACGGTGCAGTGGTACCTGGATAACCGGGAATGGTGGGAAAACATTCGGGCAGCCCGTTATGGCGGGGAACGCCTTGGCCACACGGGTGACAAGATGGGAACAGCAGCATGAGCGAGAATACCGCGACAAAACCGACCAAGGGCATTCTTCTGGCTGGTGGTTCGGGCACGCGCCTGCACCCCATGACGCAGGCGGTCAGCAAGCAGTTGCTGCCGGTTTACGACAAGCCGATGATTTTCTATCCCCTGTCCACGCTCATGCTGGCGGGGATACGCGATATCATGATCATATCGACACCTGGGGACCTGCCACTGTTCCGGCGGCTGCTGGGGGATGGGTCGGATCTGGGTGTGACCTTCACATATCGTGAGCAGCCTTCGCCCGATGGCATTGCGCAGGCCTTCATCATTGCCGATGACTGGCTGGATGATTCGCCGTGTGGCCTGATACTGGGTGATAACCTGATTTTTGCCGACCATCTGGGCAAGCAGATGCGTGCGGCGGCAACACGGCCCACCGGGGCTACTGTCTTTGCCTATGAAGTACGTGATCCCGAACGCTATGGCGTGGTCAGTTTCGCCCCCGACGGGCATGCGCTGGATATTGTTGAAAAACCGACGCACCCGCTGTCGAACTGGGCTGTAACGGGTCTGTATTTCTATGATGGGCGCGTGCGTGAATATGCCCGCAGCCTGAAGCCCTCACCACGCGGGGAACTGGAAATTACCGATCTGAACCGGATTTACCTGCAGAACGGTGACCTGCATGTCCAGCGCCTGGGGCGTGGCTGCGCATGGCTTGATGCCGGCATGCCTGACAGCCTGATGCAGGCAGGGCAGTTCGTGCAGACCATCCAGTCCCGTCAGGGGTTGCTGGTTGGCTCCCCGCATGAAGTGGCCTTCCGTCGTGGCTTTATTGATGCGGCGGCGCTGCAATCCTATGCACGGCGCATGATCAAGACCGAACTTGGGCGCGCACTTATGGAAATTGCCAGTGCTGCTCCTGAAGAGGATGCCGAGGCGGCTTAAGGATTATTTCAAAAGATCCTGCTGATGGTAATAAAAGCTCCTGGGCGCCGCCTTTTTTTCGGAAAGGCGGCGTCTTTCGATGATTGTTTTAAAAAGCTTCATGATTGCAGGCATGTTTCATGACCCTGGTTCAGGGTGGCGGAATCACAAAAACGTGTCATGGAATTATGAATGTGTTGTGCCCCGTCAATGTGCTGAATGAGAGTTTTCTTATATTTTAAGGGAAGTTACTTATTCAGGAGCAAAAGACATGGGACGTGTATCGGGAAAGGTGGCGCTTGTCACAGGCGCATCGCGCGGGATTGGCAAGGCAACGGCCCTGCTGCTGGCGCGTGAAGGGGCGAAGGTGGTCGTGGCCGACCTGAAGGCGGATGAAGGTGAGGCCGTTGTCGCGGAAATAAAAAAAGCCGGCGGGGAAGCGCTTTTCGTCTCGCTTAACGTCACGGCGGAAGAAGACTGGAAGCAGGCGATGGCCGCTATTGCCACGCAGTTTGGTCGGCTGGACATAGCGGTCAATAATGCGGGCATTCTCTATTCCGGCTCTGTCGAGACAACCAGCCTTGAGGACTGGCGACGGGTGCAGTCGGTCAACCTTGATGGGGTGTTCCTGGGCACGCGTTACGCCGTGGAAGCCATGAAGCCACATGGCGGGGGATCGATCATCAACCTGTCCTCCATCGAGGGACTAGTCGGTGACCCCGCGCTTGCCGCCTATAATGCCAGCAAGGGGGGTGTCAGGCTGTTCACCAAATCAGCGGCACTGCACTGCGCGAAACAGGGTTATAAAATCAGGGTCAATTCCATCCACCCCGGTTATATCTGGACCCCGATGGTGCAGGGTTTTACCAAGGAAACCCCGGACCAGGCCGCGGCCCGGCAGAAGCTGATTGACCTGCACCCGCTGGGCCATCTGGGGGAGCCTGATGACATTGCCTATGGCATCGTATTCCTTGCATCCGACGAATCAAAGTTCATGACCGGCAGCGAACTGGTCATTGATGGTGGTTATACCGCACAGTAATTCCATCTTTTTTACTGTAATTGGAACAGGTGCCACCACGCCGTAGTCTATGCCGCGGCGTGGGTACCTGTTCAGGGACAGCGGCGCGGGACATAGGATACGACCCGGTCCAGCAGCGTATCCATTTCGGGCCGGGCCATCGGGTCGATGCAGGTCGCCACATATGCACGTGCACGCTGCTTGATGGTGTTGGCCGAGCGGAGGCTGATCGAAAGCGCATCGCTTTCCTCAATCAGGTCCGCAACCGTCATGTGCCGCTGGAACGCGGTACGGGCAATGTCAAATGCCATATGCTCCACGACCGTTTTCATTTCCGCGCGTCCAAAGGTGGACTGGCAGTTCATCAACTGGGCGTCGGCCTGCGCATATCGCCGGATAACCGGCAGTTTGCCGCTACGGTGAAAATGCCGGTGGTGCCATGCCCTTACCCACATGTGTTCGCGGTGGGCGGTTTCGTATTCATGTATGTCCGCATTGTCATCCTGGATCAGGGCATGCACGGCACGCGCGGCAAGCCATGCGGATGCAAAATCAGGATAGGCTTGTCCATTCCATAACGGTTCGACCCCACGGGAGCCGGTGGCAAAGCGGAAATTACGCTGTCCATCCACCCCATACAGGATGGAAATGGATGGAGCCGTTAACGGATCATGCCCCACGACAAGGATATGCCCCCCATCGCCCGCATGCATGTGGCGCTGAAGGGTAAACAGGTCGAACAGGGCGTCATCTTCAGCCGATCGTTCGGCATGCGCCTTTACATAGGTCAGGAAAAGCGGATTGCGCACGCCGGTCACGCCACGGGGACAGAAATCAAACCGCCACCACCGTGACATCTTGACCATATGGAACGCCAGCGCATTGCGCAGCCGGGTCAGGGCGGGGGAGACGGCACCGTCATTGCAAAGGGCCTGTACGTCGCGGAACCGGGTTGTCAGCGTATTGATCTGCCGCGCGAAAGGACGTCGGGGATCAAGATAGTGCAGAATCTGGTCCGGGGAGGAATGTTCAAGGTGCCAGTCGGCCGTGCATCCTGTGGTT
This sequence comes from Komagataeibacter sp. FXV3, assembly GCF_015155755.1. Taxonomy (GTDB): domain Bacteria; phylum Pseudomonadota; class Alphaproteobacteria; order Acetobacterales; family Acetobacteraceae; genus Komagataeibacter. Next base: position 18,894 of record NZ_VWPI01000165.1, read on the forward strand.
TCACTCATGATTTACATGGTCCCTGTAAGAATAAAGGGAATGCGGCATGGCATATGTGCAATGCCACGGGTGTATTCACGGCGTTGTCCTGGGAAATTGACGGTTGGGAAAACTGCCTGATCGTGCCGTGGGTGTTTTGTTTATATTGAAAACGAATATCATTCGCAATAAGAAAAATTCAGGCTGCTGACAGAACGCCTCCATGCCTCCCTTTCCTGCGTCGATCAGGCAGGGATGGGCTGGCGTGATTGGCATGACGTTTTCGGGTGTGATCCATCGCTGGCATTCCCTGTCTTGCGCAGATCAATGGCAGCGGCGATCCGCTGGCTATCGTGGAAACGGCAGGGTGGAATACGATCTGGTTTACATGGCGCACGGGCGGGTCGTTGTGGCTGGATATCCGAATTATTTGCAAAACGATGCAGATCGTCTTCTTCCGTCAGGCAATGCGTTCTGGGCAGGCTTCACGATTCTGGTCGCGCTGTCCGGTCCATGATATGTGGTACAGGAACAAGACAGGGCGGTCCTTTTCATTATGACCGATTTCATCACCGATTTTGCAGATCAGGCCGTTATTCTGCCGGTGGTGCTGACTGTTGCCTGTATCATGGGCCTGCGGGGATGGTGGCAGGGCATATATGTATGGAGTGTCGTGGTCGTCCTGACGCTGGGGATCATGCTGCTGCTCAAGATCGCGGGCCTGTACTATGCCTGGTTGACACAGGCCATGGTCATAAGCCCCAGTGGGCATGTCGCATCGGCATGTGTGACGTATGGCGGGCTGCTGGTCCTGCTATGGCGACGCCAGTTGGTGCGTTATCCCGTTGCCATGCTGGTGCCCCTGCTCGCGGTGGCGCTGGTCATGGGGTATACCCGGTTGCAATTGCAGACCCATACCGTGGGCGAGGTTATTGTGGGCGCCCTTGTCGGATGTATCGGGGGGATGGTACTGGGTATGAAATGCGGGCCGGTGCCTCCTTCGCTATGGGGTTATCTGTTGCCGTGCGTGGTCTGCGTCGCCATGGTGTTCCACGGTTTTCACCTGGGGGCGGAAGTGACGATACGGCACGTCTTTTCCCCCGAAGCACTGTTTCCCACGCATCTGTAATGCACATGGGGTTGATTTCTTGACCGGATGTCCCGGTATTGTTGCGCGCAGGCAGAAGATGTAATTCTTCTTTACTTCAGCAGGTGCAGTGTAATCTCTTTTCGCTTTCAATGGTCCTGTAATGATCTGATATCTATTTTTTGTCGGTTTGTGGCTGCCTGTCTTTGCCTATTGCTGGCAGGTTGTGTGCAGCATATCCCCACCCATCCGCAGTAGGCAGCGGGGTTCACGCCCTGCCGCGATAGGCCGCCAGCACATCCGTTGGAAACAGGGCACAACCTGACGCTGCGTTACAGGTCTCCCCCGAATTCAACAGCAATGACCCGCCAATCGGGCCGGATGGGCATATCCGCCTGCCGCAGCCTGGTCGGATCATGGCGGCGGGACAGTCGAGAAATTCGATGCCCGCATTCTGCGTGATCCGCTGGCTGACGTGCGGGTCAATATCCATGGTCCGGCACAGGGCGTCCGTTGCGGAACAGGCATGGTCGATAAGGCGTATGAAATCCTGCCTGCATCGTCTGTCTGCTTTCGCGGATGGGCTGGGCAGTCGGATCAGAAGGCAGGTTCCGGGCAGCATGCTGCCTGCTTTGCAGTGGAAATGTCCCACTGCCGCATGGTGTCACGCGTGAGGAGATAGGCAGGAGGGGCGGGTTGATGTTATTCATGCCCCATGAAGTGTAGGGACAGGAGAGATACGGGTAAGGGCATGGGGCGCTGGTGCAGGTATGCGCGGCTCCGGGCCGCATGGGCGTTCCGTCAGCAATGGGACGGCAGGGCAGGCGGATGATGCCATTCGATCCTGATGCGGCTTCCCCATTGGTGACTGCCCCGCCTGCGGGCAGTCCGGAACTGGGACAGTTCGCGTTGCAGATACCGGGCATGCACCTGAACAAGCTGTTGCAGGTGCTGGAATCGCGCGGGGTGTCCGTCGCCCATATCCTGGCCCGTTTCGGGCTTGACCGCTCCGGCCTGCGGCAGGGGGGATCGCACATCCTGTATGGGGATTATGTGCGCCTGCTGGACTGTATCCTGACGGAGGTCATGGTGCCGGGGCTGGGTTTCCTGGCCGGGCGGCATATCAACGCAGCCGATTTCGGGGTGGTGGGCTATGCCTGCATCAGCGCCCCGACCTGGCGGGAAGCCATAAGCCGCTTCATCCGTTACCAGGCGCTGCTGGGCTATGGCATCCGCATCCGCCAGCATCTGGTGGAAAATGCCAGCCATGCCGTGATCGGCGCGTGCGTCCTGCCCGAACTGCCCGCGCGTACCCTGCTGTATCTGGTCGAGGAATGGCTGGGTAACTGGAGTGCCTGGCTGGAATCCAGCGGGTTGGAGCTGGCGGAAATCCGCCTGGTTGTGCCGCGGCCGGATCATGCCGCGCTGTATATGCGGTATTTTTCCTGTCCGGTGCATTTTTCATGCGCGGAAAATGAAATCCGCGTCTGCCGCAGCCATCTGGGCAGCATGCCCGAAATGGCGAATGATATCGCGGCCAACATGATGGCGGATTACTGCGAAAACATGCTGGCGCGAATCAACCAGAGCCTGAGCATTGTCGAACGTGTCCGACAGAGCATCAGCGCGCAGTTCCGCGCCTCGCCGCACGCGACACGCCCAACGGTGGAGGTCGTCGCCGCCGATCTGGGCATGGGGGCGCGGACACTGCGTCGCATGCTGGCGCTGGAGGGGGTGCGTTTTCAGGATCTGGTCAACGACCATATGGCCCGCCTGGCGCAGGCCATGCTGCGTGACAGTGACCGTTCCATCAAGGAAATCGGCTTTTCGCTTGGCTATACCGAAGTCTCGGGCTTTCATCGTGCCTTCCGGTCATGGACTGGCATGACCCCCGGTGCCTATCGTGAGGGCAGGGAGGCATAGGTATGGTTTACATACATATAAAGTAAACTACGCATTATTGATATTTTGCAGGGATATGTCCATCCACTATCGTAATATTTCTGCTGCCCTGCGCAGGTATGTCAATATCATGAATTAAAAAACATATTTCTGGTGAAGTCATGATTTTAAAATTTCTGTATTATTGAATTTGTATTTGTAATTATGGCAACGCTGCGAAAGCATGACATGCCGGTCGCGCACGGATGGGCAGTTTTTCTGTCCCGGTCAGTCGGATGGAAATGGACGCGTCAGGAACAAGGCGCGTAAGTATAAAGAAAGATCACGGCGTCAGGCCTGCCACACTCAGGCGGGCAGATCATGGCGCCGGGACGGCACGTTATCAAGGGAGATGAAGTGGATGGCACGGCTTATTATCAGCGCGGATGGGCCCGATAACGTGGCGGGATGGCGCACAGCCTTCCATCATGTCGCCCCGGATCTGGAAACCTGTTCATGGTATGACCCTGATCTGGAACTGCGGGCGGATGATTACGCGCTGGTCTGGACACTGTCCTCCGCTGATCTGGCCCGCATGAAGGGATTGCGGGCCATCATCTGCACCGGGGCCGGGGTCAACCACCTGCTTGATGATCCCGCTTTTCCCGCCCATGTCCCGCTGGTGCGCATGGGCGGAGACCAGACGGCGGCCCTGATGGCCGATTACGTGCTGTGGGCGGCGCTGGGACTGTTGCGGGATGCCCGGACATGGGCGCTGCAGCAGGTGGCGGAGGTCTGGCGTAACAACCGCGTGTCGCGCACCTGTGCCGAAACGCGGGTGGGGATTATGGGCATGGGGCATCTGGGTGCGTATGTGGCGTGTCACCTGCACCATGTCGGTTTTGCGGTGTCAGGCTGGCGGCGTTCGGCGCGGGACGTGCCGGGCATTCGCGTATTCGCCGGTGATGAGGCTCTGCCCGATTTCCTCCGCGACGCAGATATCCTGGTCAACCTGCTGCCCAGTACGACCCAAACGCGTGGCATGATCAATTACGACCTGTTGAAACAGTTGCCGCATGGGGCGGGGCTGATCAATGTGGGCCGGGGCAACCATGTGGTGCAGGCCGACCTTATCCGCGCGCTGGACGAAGGCGTGCTGGGTGGGGCCGTGCTGGACGTCACCGTGCCCGAACCCCTGCCGGCGGGGGATCCGTTATGGCGGCATGAACGGATCACGGTCACACCGCATGTGGCATCCGAAGCCTCACGGGAGGCGCAGGTGCGTTATGTCGTGGATGTCATCGGCCAGATGGAACGCAACGAGCGCCCTGCACTGCTGTGTGATCCCGGACGCGGGTACTGATCTTTCAAGGATTTTTTTCAAAAAAACTCATTGATAAAAATAACAAAAGTTTTTGGATGCCGCCTTTTTCAAAAAGGCGGCAATCCTTGGATCCTTTTGGCGACAAGTTTCATGGAAAACGTCCCTGGTTGCATTTGAAGCTGTCCCTTACACGTTCGGAAAGCTGATGGTATGCGGCACAGATCCATCATGTGCCCGATCGGTCAGGGATGATGCATGACCGCAACCCGGGCAGGGAAAACGTAGCGGTCACGCCATCATGCTTGACCGTGGCCGCGATCCGGGCTTTTAAGAACCCACGGCAATGGACTCTGCCAGACCATGATGGTCGAACCGCTCCCTTCGTGGGGCTGATGATTCCTACCCAATGCCATTGCGGCAACAAGGGGAGGAATCCGTGTAGGGCCATAGATATCATGTCAGCATGCAGGCCACAGTAGCCTGTTTTTCCATGAAAAAATGCCGGGTCTGGCGAATATCAATGAATATTGACGTAATCATGCGCGATGGCTGCCGTGTGGTGGTCGTGTTGCTGAAATGGGCGTTTCTTCTAATCGGGCTGTCAGCGTGTGTTGGCAGTGCATGCGCCGCGTTCCTGTGGCTGCTGGATCGGGCGGCGGATATACGGCTGTCCCACCCGTGGCTGCTGTATGGCCTGCCGGTGGCGGGTGTGGCAATTGGCCTGCTCTATCACTGGTTTGGCCGCACCGCGGAGGGCGGCAATAACCTGATCGTGGACCAGATTCACGAACCCGGCGGTGGCGTGCCCCTGCGCATGGCGCCACTGGTGCTGGTGGGAACGGTTGTCAGTCACCTGTTCGGGGCATCGGTCGGGCGGGAAGGCACGGCGGTGCAGATGGGTGGCAGCATTGCCAGTGCAATCGGTCGGTTGTGCCGTCTGTGCGACCCACATGAAATCCGTATCCTGCTGATATCTGGCATTGCCGCGGGCTTTGCCGCCGTATTTGGCACGCCGGTGGCGGGTGCGGTGTTCGGCATGGAGGTGCTGCGGGTAGGGCGCATTGAATATGGCGCGCTGGTTCCCGTCATCCTTGCGGCCACCATGGCGGACTGGGTCTGCCATGCATGGGGGATCGAGCATGTACCCTATCTCCTTGGCTTCCATGGTTATGCCGGGCTGGACGGGCATTTTTTCCATGCCGACATCATCCTGCTGGCCAAGGTGATTGTGGCGGGCGTGGCGTTTGGCCTGGCCAGCCTGCTGTTTGCGGAATCCGTGCACCGGGTTGCGGCGGTGTTGCGCCGCGTCTGCCCCACGCCGTGGCTGCGTCCCGCCATTGGTGGGGTCGTGACCATCGCGCTGGTATGGATATGCGGGTCACGCGATTATCTGGGGCTGGGGATTATCGCCCCGGAAAATGGGGGGGCGTCTATCCTCGATTTCTTCGGGCCTGCGCATTATCCGCTGGCATGGGCGTGGAAGCTGGTTTTTACCGTCGCGGTGCTGGCGGCGGGCTTCAAGGGCGGGGAGGTCACGCCCCTGTTCTTCATCGGGGCCGGTCTGGGCAATGCGCTGTCCGCCTGGCTGCATGCACCGGTGGACCTGATGGCGGCGGTGGGGTTCGTGGCCGTGTTTGCCGGTGCGGCCAATACGCCGCTGGCCTGCACGCTTATGGGGGTTGAACTGTTCGGGGCGGCTGATATCGTCTATTTTGCCACGGGTTGCTTCGTGGCCTATGCCTGTTCCGGGCATTCGGGGATCTATCTGGCGCAACGTATCGCGGTGCCCAAGCGGTACGCCGCCCGTATGCTGACTGGCGTCACATTGCGGCAGGCGCGCACGGGATATCGGCCGGATACACCTACCTCATCGGGCAAAAAGGCATCATCATGATCATGTCCCACGGATCAACGCCCTCGGGCCGCATGGATCGTGCCGTAGCCATGGGCAGCCTGTGCCTGGCTGTCTGCATGGGGCCGGTCAGTCATGCATGGGCGACGGAAAATGCGCCCCCTTCGCCTGCGGAACGGCGGATCATCACGCAGCGCATCACCGCACTTCCCGCCCGGGAACGTCCGGGTGTGATGGGGCAGGACATGGCATGGCAGATGACCACCTTCTTGTGTCAGGACGCCGCACGTTCCGTGCTGGTCCGCAGGGGCGCGCAGCCACACCGCTTCTTCCTGCAGGATGATCGTCCCGATAGTCAGGTCGTGGTCAGTCCGGCCCTGATAAAAGGGCGCGGTCAGTTTCTGCCAGTCACCAGCCCCATGCGCTGGGTGGCGTTTACATGGTCCTGCCATCTTGACCCCGCGACCGGTCATGTCGTGCGTTTTGACGTGAACCCGACGACACGGCAGGGCACGGAACCATGATGCGGTGGATGGTGCCGGGTATTGCCCTCGGTCTGTCCTGCCTTCCGGTCTATGCCCATGCCCATGCCCATGCGGTTCGTGATTGCACATTCCATCATGCAGCCATGGTGCTGGATGATGGGCAGGGCGCGTTTGATGGCATGATGCATGGCGGAATGTGGCTTGTGGTGCGCAATACGGGTCCACGGGCCTGTTCGCTGGCATCGGCCGGTCCGATATCGTTTGAAGATGGGCACCACCATACCATCCCGGTCCGGTGGCAACAGGGCGTGGCCGTGCCAGACGGTATGCTGCGTCCGGGCGGGCAGGTCAGGACAGCCCTGCGCTGGGTGTCAGGCAATGCGTTTGACCCGGGTTACTGCATCACCCCGGCAACATTGGTGCTGCCATTGCACGGGGGTGCGCTACGACAATCCTTCGGTCGCAGCCTGTGCGCCCCCTCCGGCGTGCCACCCACACTGGAACAGCAGCCGTGGCGGGCAGCGCCAGAATGACAGTAAAGAGAAGTTTCTGGTGAGGCTTTCTTCAAAACCTGCAAGGAACGCCGCCTTTTAAAAAAAGGCGGCACCCAAAAACTTCCATCTGTTTTGCGATACTCTTTTAGCGGGTCAGGGACTTGAAGTTGCGGGTCTGTTCGGTCAGGGCAACCTCAACCGGCAGGCGTTCCATGCTGGATGCGCCATAGAAGCCATGGCAGTCCGGACAACCGGCCAGGACTTTCTGCGCATCAGTCGGCATGGCAATCGGGCCGCCATGGCACAGGGCGATAATATCAGGGCGTACGCTGCGTGCGGCTTCGGTAATGGCATTGATCCGTTCAATGCAGTCATCCAGCGTAAACGCGGTTTCCGCCCCGATCGCCCCGCCGGTCGTCAGCCCCATATGGGCCACCAGCACGTCAGCGCCCGCCTTTGCCATGTCCACGGCATTGGCCGGGTCGAATACATAGGGCGTGGTCAGAAGGTCTTTGTGGTTGGCGCGGGCGACCACATCCACTTCCATGCTGTAGCTCATGCCGGTTTCCTCAAGGTTCTTGCGGAAATTGCCGTCAATCAGCCCCACGGTGGGGAAGTTCTGGATGCCGGAAAAACCGACGCGTTTGACATCATCAAGAAACACATCGAAATCCACGAACGGGTCGGTGCCATTCACCCCCGCCAGTACTGGCGTATCAGGCACGACAGGCAGGACCTCGCGCGCCATGTCCATGACGATCTGGTTGGCGTTGCCATAGGCCAGCAGCCCCGCCAGCGACCCCCGGCCCGCCATGCGGTACCGGCCGGAGTTATAGATCACGATCAGGTCGATGCCGCCCGCCGCCTCGCACTTGGCGGACAGACCGGTGCCGGCACCACCACCCACGATGGGCTTGCGTGCGGCGATCATGGTGCGGAATCGGGCAAGGATCTCACTGCGGGGAATGCTGGGCATTGTCTGTATCCTTCATGAAAATACGGGAAAATTCATGCGCAAGCGCATCGGCAAAGGCCGGGTCGTTGATCGCATGGGGCAGGCGGATCAGCCGACGGCGCGGTGTCTGGTCCAGTGTTTCGGACAGGGCGGCATAAAAGGCTTCATCCGCCACCGGGTCGTGAAATGGCGCGCCGGGCTGGTCGAGGATGGAAAAACCGCCCTCTGGGTAGAGGAAACGGACCTCGCCTTCGCACCGGTTCAACTGGTGGCCGACCATGTGGCCCATGGCGCGACATTCCGCCACGCTGGTGCGCATGAGGGTGATCTGGGGATTATGTTCGACAAAAACACGGTCGCGATACCGTTCAGGCACCGTGGCGCGCGCGCCGAAATTGACCATGTCCAGCCCGCCGCAACTACCCACATACGGGTATTGCGTGCGGATGACGGCACCCAGACGGTCCGTGTCGCATGGGAAAATACCGCCGGCCACCAGATCGCAGAACTCGGTCAGTGTCACGTCAATGAAGCCGCGTATGACCCCGTCATCCGCCAGCCGTTCCATCGCACGCCCACCGGTGCCGGTGGCATGGAACACCAGGCAGTCAAACCGTCGTGACAGGTCATGGACAATATGATCGACACACGGCGTGGTCACGCCAAACATGGTCAGGCCAATGGCGGGACGCGGGTCAGGGGGGATATGGCACGAGGCCTGCGCCATGCCCGCCATGGCATTGGCGGCGTTGCACAGGATGATGCGTGACAGGCGGTTCAGCCCTTCCATATCGGTGACCGAATACAGCATGGCGATATCCGATCCCCCGACATAGGGCGCGGTATTGCCCGATGCCACGGTGGAGACAACCAGCTTGGGCAGCCCCAGCGGCAGCGCCTGCAACGCAGGGGCCACCAGCGCCGTGCCGCCAGAGCCGCCAATGGCCATTACCCCCGCCATGTCGGTGCGCGCCAGCAGGTAATGGCGCAGGGCAACGGCCATGGCGGCAATCGATTGCCCGCGTTCACCGCGGAATACAGCACTTTCGCCATCGGGATGGCATGCGGCCACCGTGCGCGCGCTGACATCCGCATCCGCAGGCGTGCCGCGTGTGCTGACATCCACAATCAGCCCCGTAACCCCACGTGCATGCAGGCATTGGCGGATATAGGCCAGTTCCGCGCGCTTGGTGTCACAGGTGCCAAGGATATAGACGCAATGGGCCGTCATGCGGGTTTCCTCCCGTGGCGGGCGTTAAGCAGGGTCAGGATGATGATGGCCGCCCCCGTGGCGCACAGCCCGCCGACCAGAAACACGACCCCATATCCGTAACGGTCCGCCAGCAGGCCGGCCAGCGGCCCGGTCGCGCCATAGGCCAGGTCCTGAAACGCGGCAAACCCACCCAGCGCCGTGCCGCGCATGTGCGGGGCGACCAGCCGCACGACCTCCACCCCAAGCGCGGGATAGACCATGGAACATCCGGCCCCGGTCAGCACGGCTCCCGCCAGCGCCAGCAGCGGTGTGGGCGCGCACCATAGCAGGTACTGCCCGGCCGCCTCGATCAACAGGGAAAACAGCGCGACTTTCAGCCCGCCGATCCGGTCAGGCAGGTGTCCGCATACGATGCGTCCGGCCACGAACGCCCCCCCAAAACAGGTCAGCCCCAGCCCGGCATAAGGCCAGTGCGCATGCAGGAAGCGCAGCGGCAGGAAGGCCCCAAGGGCGGCAAATCCCACCCCCTGCAACGCCACTGCGATGCCTTGCCAGCGGATGGTGCCCAGTATGCGCCAGAACGGCGGCCTGCCCCCGGCATGCGGCTGCGAAGGCGGTACATTGTGCACCAGTGCCAACCCCACCAGCGGCAGCAGGGCAGACACCACCATGAGGGCACCCAGCCCCCAGTGTTCGTATATCGCAAGCCCGGTCGGGCCACCCACGGCAAAGGCGCCATACATGGCGGCCCCCGTCCACGCCAGCACCCGTCCCGCGCGCTGCTGGCCCATAAGGCCGATACCCCAGCCCAGCATGCCCACGATGGTCAGGCTTTCCCCGATCCCCAGCAGCAGCCGTCCCATGATCAGGATGGCGTAACGCGCGGCATGGGACAGGCTGCCCATGCCTGCCAGCACGCAGATCAGGCTGGCCGCCACATACAGTACCAGCCCTGCGCGCATGCACGGCCGTCCGCCCCGGATGTCGGCAAAGGCCCCGGCATGATTGCGGCTGAGAATGGTGGAAAAGAACGCAATGCCCACCGCCAGTCCCGCAAGGCCATTGCCATAATCTGGCCAGTGCAGGATGGCGACCGGCAGGGCCGCCAGCGGCAGCGCCACCGCCATGTACGACAGGAACAGCGCGATGGCGAGGCGCGCCAGCAGCCCAAGCGGCCCGCTATCAGATTTCACGTGTGATGCGCACATGCAGCGGTTCGGCCAGTGCGGTCCTGAACACATCCGCCATCGCGCGGAAATGCGGTGTGGTTTCATGTTCGGCCAGGGCTTCGGGGCTGGCCCAGCGTTCCACGAACACGAAAACCTCCGGGTCCGACACGTCACGATGGCATTGGTAGGAAATGTTGGTTTTTTCCAGACGGGATGCCTTCACGCAGTCATGGATGGCCGCGATCGCCACTTTTTCATGGTCGGGGCGGACGCGTATGGTGGCGATGACCGTAATGGGCTGTTCTGTCATGGACCGTTCTCGGCTTGTGTGTGTTGCCTGAATGATAGGCTGCTGTGACACTTTCCTTCCACGAAGAAAGTGTCACGTGACACTATTGCTGCATCCCCGCATGCACATGATGCAGGCGGCGCAGGGCCTCCGTCAGGTCGGGCAGGGTAGCCGGGCCAAGGCACAGCCTTATTCCGCCCCGCATGCAGGGGCCAGGCCCGGCTATAAAGGGCTTCAGGGGGGTGACCCGCACGTCTTCACGCGCTGCTGCGGACACGAAATCCGCCGCCTGTTCCATCGACATGGGCATCCATGCGTGAAAGGCGTCATAGGCGGGTGGCGTCAGGGCGGGGCCAAGAATACGCATGGCCAGTTCGCGCCGTCGCCCGGCTTCGCCCCGTAGCGCGCGCCGGACGGAGGTCGCGGTGCCATCAAGCATCCACTGCGCCATCATGGCATAGGACAGGGGGGCGATCATGAGTGATGAATTCAGCAGCGCATCTGCCGCCGCCGCCATGAAGCGGGCAGGGGGGGCAAGTGTTCCGATACGCAGGCCGGGGCTGAGGGTCTTGGACAGGCTGTTAACATAAAACGTCCGCTCCGGCGCCAGCGTCACCAGCGGGGGCAAGCGGTCATCGCGGGCACAGTCATAGACGTCGTCTTCGATAATCAGGGCGTCATGGTTGCGGCATATCCGCACGATGTCATGCCTGCGGGCGTGGTCCATGGTGGCGGTGGTGGGGTTGTGCATGGTGGGGGTGACATACAGCACGCCCTGACCATGATCGTGGGCGCCCAGCACGCGATCAAGCGGTTCGGGCAACAGGCCGTGACGGTCTATCGGTAATCCGTGCGGTGCAAACCCCGTCTGCCGCAGCAGCGACAGCATGCCGGGATAGGCCAGTTCTTCGGTTATGGCGATAGTGCGGATCCTGCGGCATACGCTTGCGGCTACACCCAGGGCCTGCTGCGCCCCGCTGGTCAGCAGCAGGCGGTCGGGCGGCATGTCCACCCCCAGTTCCGCCAGCCAGTGGCCCATGATCCGGCGGTGTTCGATATGTCCGGCGATGGGGGGATAGACATTGAACAGTGCCGGATCGACCGTATGGGCAAGGCGGCCCAGCGTGCGGGCCAGCGCACGATTGCCGAACATGGGGGGCGGCATGTTGGCCGACAGGTCGATGACATGCCCCGATCTACCGGGGCGGGAGGCCACGAACATGCCGCGCCCGCGCACGCTGCGTACCAGCCCGCGCCGTTCCAGCATGGCATAGGCCCGGGTTACGCTGCCCACCCCGATGCCCAGTCGCCATGCAAGGTCACGGTGCGCGGGCAGGCGGTCCCCCGCATCCAGTTTTTCCCCCATTATGTCACCCGCCAGTGCATCCGCCAGGCGTTCGGCGGGGGGCGTGTCACCAGGCGGCAGGTAGGGATGCCATGGGGAATTCAGGCGCATGCGGGGCCAAGCCTGTCCTGTTGCGGGTCATGCCCGGCATAGCAGGTCATGACCGGGCACGAAATATGCGGCCTCGCGGCCGTCATTTCCATGTATGATGTTGCGTATCCATTACAATCCGGACGCGGACGGGGGACGTCCCGACAGAAGGGGGGAAAGACTTGGCCCAGTATCGTTTGGCGGGAACGGACGGCGTCCATGGCATGCGGCCACTGGCCATCATGGCCGGGCTGTTTTTCATCATCGGCTTTGTCACGTGGCTGAACGGCCCCTTGATCACTTTCGTGCAGGTTGCCTTCAGCCTTGGCCCGGTGGGCGCATTCCTGGTGCCGATGTGTTTTTACCTGTCCTATCTTGCCTGCGCCTTTCCCGCGATGGGGCTGGCGCGACGCGTGGGACTGCGCGACGGGATCGTGCTGGCCCTTGTCATCATGGCGGCAGGCACATGTGTATTCGGGGAATGCGTGGGCCAGCGCTGGTATCCCGGTGCGCTGTCGGGGCTATCTGTACTGGGGGCGGGACTGACGCTGCTGCAGGTCACGGTCAATCCGTATGTCACCATGTTGGGGCCGCCACAGGGGGCGGCGCGGCGCATTGCGACCATGGGGATTGCCAATAAGGTATCTGGTATTATCGCACCAATAATATTTTCCGTTCTGGTCATGCACGATATTGCCGGTGTCATGGCCCATCTGACCGGTGCGGTGGACATGGGACAGCGTGCGGCTGTGCTGGCCACGTTCGCGCATGCCGTGGTGGTGCCCTATCGCTGCATGGCGGTTGTGCTGCTGTGTGTCGCCTTCGGGCTACGTCGTGCGGGTCTACCTGATATCCGGCTGGTTGATGGGGATGCCGCCACGCCGCATTCCGGACGCATGCCCCTGCGGGCATGGCTGGGGATTGGTGTGGTATTCATCTATGTGGGGGTCGAGGTCATGGCGGGGGACGCCATTGGCGTTTACGGGCGTGGGATGGGAATTTCGCTGGGGCAGGCGCGGTTCCTGACCTCGCTGACACTGGGGGCCATGCTGGCGGGTTATGTGGCCGGGACGGTCATGGTGCCCGGCCGGTGTACGATGGTCCGCTATCTGCTGGCATCCACTATCCTGGGGGTGATGCTGTGTCTTGTCGCGGCCATGACGGCGGGTGTCGGGTCGGTCATGTGCGTGGCGCTGCTGGGGCTGGCCAATGCCATGATGATGCCGATCCTGTTTCCCCTGGTGCTGCACGCGGCGGGTAAAGGACAGTATCGCGCCACGGCGCTGCTGGTCATGGCGTTTTCGGGTGGGGCGTTCATGCCGCAGCTTTTTGCCGGGCTGATTCCGGTTGTTGGCATGAAACCTGCCTTTGTGGGCATCATGCTGCCCGCCTATGGCATGATCGGTGGATACGCGCTGTGGATGGGGCGTGCGGGTCGGTCAAATCCAGACCTGGGGGATGGGCGATAATGGAACGGCGTGACGGGGCGTCTGTGAAACGTCCCGCATATCATAAGAAAGTTTCTGGTGAAGCTTTTTTCAAAAAGCTTTGGTAAACGCTGCCTTTTTGGAAAAAGCAGCACGAAAAAGCTTTCATTATTTATAAATATGTCATTCTGAAACGCTCTTTTACGGAAAATAATGCTGCCATGCCCGATATCCGTCGTTTCCGGTCTGGTCTGCCGTTCGTATTCATGGTGGGGATATGTGCGTATATGCCTGCGGCGGTGGCGGAACCGGCGCTGATGCCGCAGCCCCGGACCTATCACCTCCAGCCCGATGCAATGCCACTGACCGGAGGCGTTGCGGTGGAATGGCAGGGGATGCGATCCGTCTTGCTGGACCATGCGGTAGAGCGTTTCACGCAGCGTCTTGCCGCCCTGTCCGCGCGTGCCGTCGCACCGGACGGCCAGCCGGGGCTGATCCTGCGTATCCATTGCCTGGCACCGGATGCGGATATGCTGTCCATCCACATGCAGGAACACTACAGCCTGCGGACTGATGCGCAGGGCGCGACGCTGGAAGCCGATGGCCCGGCGGGCGTGCTGCGTGGTCTGGCGACGCTGCTGCAACTGGTGGAACGGCGGGAGACGGGGCCGGTGCTGGACGCGGTCGAGATCGATGACGCCCCGCGTTTTGCATGGCGGGGCCTGCTGGTGGATGTCAGCCGGCATTTCATGTCCCTTGCCGCGCTGAAGCGCCAGCTGGACATGATGGAACTGACAAAACTGAACGTACTGCACCTGCATCTGTCGGACGGGCAGGGCTTCCGGGTGGAAAGCAGGCTGTATCCCCGCCTGCAGCAGGTGGCGTCCCACGGGCAGTATTATACGCAGCAGCAGGTGCGTGAACTGGTGGCCTATGCGGCGCAGCGGGGGATCCGTATCGTGCCGGAATTCGATACGCCGGGGCATAGCTACGCGCTGCTGCTGGCCTATCCACAATATGCGGCCCAGCCCGTGACCACGCCCATGGACCCGAAACGGGTGGTCCGGGCCGCGATTGACCCGACCAGTCTGCAGGCCCGTGACTTTATCGCCAGGCTGTACCATGAAATGGCGGGACTGTTTCCCGATGCCTATTTTCATGTGGGTGGTGATGAGGTCCGGCCCGATGAATGGACGGGAAACCCGCATATAAACGCCTATATGCAGCAGCATGGCTATACCACCGCCGCCCTGCAGGCCATGTATACGCAACGTGTGCATGGCATGCTGGCGCGCGATGGCAAGATCATGATGGGCTGGGACGAATTGCTGGACGCCCCGATACCCGCCAGCATCGTGATCGAGCCGTGGCGCGGGTCACGTTATACGGCAGCGGCCACGCTGGCGGGGCATCCGGTCGTGGTGTCATCGGGGTATTATCTTGATCTGCTGTTGCCTGCGGCCGAACATTACCGGGTTGATCCGCTGGACCCGCAGGGCAATGGCCTGCCGCCCGATCAGGTGGCGCAGGCCCATGCATCTTTCCTCGAACCCTTTGCACTGGATCCCGCAGCGCGCATGACGTCCGCACAGGATGCCCGCGTCATGGGGGCGGAGACCGCCCTGTGGACGGAAATCGTGACGGAAGAAATGCTCGACAACCGCCTGTGGCCCCGGGCGGCAGCACTGGCGGAGCGGTTCTGGTCACCAGCCAGCGTGCGTGATGCAGCCAGCCTTGCCGCGCGCCTGCCGGTTGTTCAGGCGGAACTGGAACTGCTGGGCAATCGCGCGACAGCCGACCGGGCGCGCATGATGGCGCGACTGGCCCCCGATGACGTAACGCCGCTGGCAACCCTGCTGTCCGTCACCAGCCCGGTGCGTAATTATGCCCATAACCACGTATTTGGTCCCAGCCGTGTTGTCCCCACTGCCGATCCGCGCCCGCTGGACCGTGCCGCCGATATCGCGGCGACGGACAATACGCAGGCCGCGGTTTTTCACCGTGACGTGCTGTCCTATCTTGCGGGACACAAGGATCTGGCGCCAGGCCTGCGCGCCCGGCTGGAAAACTGGCGCGATAATGACGCCCGCCTGCGGCTGCTGGCGCAACGCGATCCTGCCGTCGCGGAGGTGCTGCCCGCATCGGCCCTGTTGGCGCGACTGGCGCAGGCGGGGCTGGATGCCATGAACGCACCTGCGACCGGCTGGCATGAACAGGCTGAAGCCGCACTTGCCATGGCGCAGGGCCAGTTTGCCGCATCTGCTTCCATGCTGGCGGTCAGGACCAGCCCCCAGCCCGCGGGTGACCTGCTGCCTGATATCACGCCGGGCATCGCGGCATTGGTGCAGGCTGCGCGATCGTCAGACAGGGTGGCGCAGCAGGGTACAGGGACCCGATAGGGTAACAGTCCGCCCCTCATGCACGGACAGATCGTGCTGACCGGCATGACCTTGCAGCAAGCCTGTGGGGGCAGCGCGTAATTGGGAAACGGTCCGACCGTCTATCGTTCCACATTGTCCGGTGGGAAGGGACAAGGGGAATCCGCATCTGTTCCATACCCCCCGTCCATAATCCGGCGATCGTATTGCTGCAGGGCATCCCTGTCAGGGGCACCGTTCAGTCCATTAGGGTTTCAAGGCAGGAAAACCGGGCTGGCGCGTAGACTGCAATGCCATTACGGCGCAGCAATGCCGCCGTCACGCCCTGTCCTGCATGCCGTGTGCCCGTGAACTGGCCATCATAAATGAAGCTGCTGCCGCATGAAGGGCTGCCGTCCATCAATAATGCAAACCGGCAGCCATGGCGTCGTGCCAGATCCAGCGCCCGGTACGCGCCGTCCAGAAAGGGGGCGGACACATCATGGCCGTCCGCTTCACATACGCGGCCCGATCCGTCCAGAACGGCGGTGCCGTCCCGCCCCCGGATGATTTCGGCGGGTGGCCGGGGTGTCGGCAGGCCAGCGGCGGTTTCGGGGCAGAAGGCGATGACCCGCCCCTCCGCCTGCCAGCGCGCCAGACTGTCCTGCATCAGGGTTCGCGCGGTGCCATCATACCTGACGGGTTGGCCAGACAGACAGCCACTGATCAGCAGGGTCGGTTTCATGGCCTGAACATGGCATGACCGGTCACGGGAAGGAACCGGTCAATACCCGCCCCACGGCGGTATCGACCCGGATTGATGCCCCCGGGAATACCCCCATCCTGTGGAACAGGACGCGTATTTCCATGCCATTGAATGACGGATATATGTCGGATTTCAAGGGATTGCAGCTACGAACGCGCATAGTGCGGGAAGGCTTGGAGGTCTGGGCGGGAATCGAACCCACGTACGCGGATTTGCAGTCCGCTGCATCACCATTCTGCCACCAGACCTCAGCGGCTCTGGCGCTATATCCGCTGAAATGTGCCTCAGGTCAAGCCGTTGTGTGCAGGTGGGGCGTTGTTTCGGTGTAAAAGCGGCGCATAAATAGAAAAAAGCCGGGAAAATGTTGCCCGTCCGGCCGGGCGGCCGACCCCTTATCCCGTCAGGGCAGCGTGTTTCAAGGAAACGTTATGGACAAGACAGACCCCGATTATGTGCCTCTCGATTTTGGTGCGGCCCGCCAGCGCATGGTCGATGCCCAGATCCGTCCCGCGCAGGTCAGCAATCCCCATCTCATCGCGGCCATGCGCGCGCTGCCGCGTGAACAGGCGGTGCCCGAGGCCCTGCGTGCCTTTGCCTATGCCGACCAGAACCTGCCGTTGGGGGAAGGGCGCTACCTGACCGAACCGCGTGTGACGGGACGCATGCTGCAGGTTGCCGAACCCGTGCGGGGGGAACGCGTGCTGGTGGTGGGGGCAGGGACCGGATACCTGGCAGCCCTGCTGGCCACGATGGGGGAGGCGCTGGAGGTGACGGCCCTCGAATCGGAACGGCGGCTGGCGGACATCGGCCGGGCGCTGTGTTTCACATGGGCGCCCGACGTACACTGGCGCGAGGGCGCGCTGGTTCATGGCGCGCCGGATCACGGGCCGTACGACCTGATCATGATTGACGGGGCAGTGCGCGCCGTGCCCCCGGCGGTGCTGGGGCAGCTGACGCAGGCCGGACGGGTGATCGCACCGGTCTGCGCTGATTCGGGGGTGACATCCGTCAGTCGTGTCGTGCGCACGGCACAGGGCAGCGCGGTGCAGCCCCTGTTTGATGTCGCGGTGCCGCTGCTGCCGGAACTGGAACCGGACCCCGCCTTCGTCTTCTGATGGCGCGGCGGCCCGGCCCCGGTTAACGCCTGCGCAATATCCTGCCCGTAAACAGGGCATGCGAACGGCATGTTCGCGCATGGCATATCAGGGCGGGGACGGGAATGCGGGGAAACT
>NZ_VWPI01000166.1 GCF_015155755.1 Komagataeibacter sp. FXV3
CGGCAATCCTGTGCTGTGGCACGGCGCTGGCGCGCGTGCCGATGCAGCAGACGGGGGAACAGGATACGCCCCATACCCTCAAGGCCGCACTGGCCATGGCCTACCTGACCAATCCCGTGCTGCGACAGGAACGGGCATCCCTGCGGGCAACGGATGAACAGGTCCCGCAGGCACTGGGCGGGTGGCGTCCCACCATTACCGGCAGCGCCAACATGTCCTATTATTCGGGGCTTATGCGCATGGCCCCGGTTGCGGGGGAAAGCGGCGGGTATATGCGGCAGTATGACAGTCCCGGTTATTCCGGCGGGGTCAGTATCTCGCAGCCGATCTATAGCGGTGGCAGGACGACGGCAAACACGCACAAGGCGCGGCATGCCGTCATGGCGGAACGTGCGCGCCTGATCGCGGCGGAACAGCAGGTCTTTTCCGATGTGGTCAGCGCCTACATCAACGTGGTGGAAGATGAACAGATCCTGAGCATCGACATCAATAATGAACAGGTCTACGCCGCCCAGTTGCATGCAACCGGGCTGCGCGCGCATGGCGGCGAGATCACCCATACCGATGTGGCGCAGGCGCAGGGCGCGCTGGCCAATGCGCGCGCGGTCCGGCAACTGGCCGAAGGCACGTTGCAGGCGGATCGCGCGACCTACCGGCAGGTGGTCGGCTGTGACGCGCCTGATGACCTGACGCCGCCCCAGCCACTGGTCCTGCCCCTGCATACGGAACAGGACGCCATGACGCAGGCGGTGCAGAACAATCCCGACGTCATCAGCGCGCTGTTTGACGAGGCCGCGAAAAAGGATGCGACAGGCGTGGCCTTTGCCGCCCTTATGCCCACGGTCAATGCCGAAGCAGCCTACTCCCACGCCATCAATCAGGAGGATGGGCGTTCATTAAGCAATAATAAATACGCGCTCGTCAGCGCCTCAATGCCACTTTATCAGGGTGGGGGCGAATATGCCGCCGTGCGCATGGCCCGGCAGCAGGCCGCCGAAGCCGCCCGCACGGTGGACGTGCGCCGTCGTGCCGCGATCCAGCTGGCAGCGGCCAGTTGGCAGCGCATGCAGGCCAACCGGGAAGCGATCGACAGCAACCGCGAAGCCGTCGCCGCTGATGCCGCCGCCCTGCACGGCATGCAGCGCCAGGTCATTGTGGGCACCACCACCACCCTTGCGGTGCTGCAGCAGCAGGAAACCCTGCTTCAGGCGCAGATCGCGCTGGTGCGTAGTGCGGGTAATCTCGTACAGTCCTCCTATCAGGCCACGGCGGCCATCGGGCGGCTGACCGCGCGTGACCTCAGCCTTGATGTGCCGCTCTATGATGAACAGGCCTATTACCGCGCCGTGCATGACCGGCTGTGGGGTATCAGCGATTATGCCACCAGCCAGCCGGGGCGCTGACGCGATACTGACCCTGTCCGGCACAAAACGGCATGGCCTGCGCATGGCCGCGGCGGTGGCTGGTCAGGGCGGATAGGCATGGGGCGGATAAAGATTACATGCGCGGCGTTCCCTTCGCGCCGGTTTGGGGTATATCTGCCCTTGGCCGGGCGCGTTGTCCTGCCCTGCGTCTGATTATGGTGGATCTGGTTTTTCGTGATGCTTGACAAGTCGTTCTCCCCCGACGGGACAGAAACTTCCCTCTATGCCCTGTGGGAGGCCAGTGGTGCGTTCAGCGCACAACCGAGTAGTGTGGCCAAGCCCTATACCATCATGATTCCGCCGCCCAACGTCACGGGCACGCTGCATATTGGCCATGCCCTGACCATGACCCTGCAGGATACGCTGATCCGCTGGCGGCGCATGCAGGGGCGCGACACGCTGTGGCAGCCGGGCACCGACCACGCGGGCATCGCGACCCAACTGGTGGTCGAACGCATGCTGCAGAAGGAAGGCACGTCCCGCCATGAAATGGGCCGTGACGCCTTTGTCGAACGCGTGTGGGAATGGAAGGCCGAATCCGGCGGCGGCATTACAAGGCAGTTGCGCCGCCTCGGCGGGTCGCTGGACTGGCCGCGTGAACGCTTCACCATGGATGATGGTCTGTCCGATGCGGTGAAGGAAGTGTTCGTCACCCTTTACCGCGAAGGGCTGATCTACCGTGACCGCCGACTGGTCAACTGGGACCCCGCCTTCCGTTCCGCCATTTCGGATCTGGAAGTTGATAACCGGGAAACGCGCGGCAACCTGTGGTATATCCGCTATCCCGTCGAGGGGCAGCCGGGCCGTACCATCACGGTCGCCACCACCCGGCCTGAGACCATGCTGGGTGACATGGCCGTGGCCGTCCACCCGGAAGATGCACGTTTTGCCGACCTGGTGGGCAAGAATGTCATCCTGCCGCTGACCGGCCGCCGTATCCCTATCGTTGCGGATGAACATTCTGACCCGACCAAGGGCAGCGGCGCGGTCAAGATCACGCCCGCCCATGACTTCAACGATTTCGAGGTCGGTCGCCGCCACAAGCTGGACATGCCCAGCGTGCTGGATGAGGAAGCCCGCATTACTCTTGCTGAAATCGAGGGCGAACTGCGCGCCGAGGACGGTCTGGCTGATCCCGCCTTTGTCCGTACGCTCGAAGGCATGCCGCGCGATGAAGCGCGCAAGGCGATGGTGGCTGAACTTGAACGCCTTGAATGGCTGGAAAAGATCGAGCCGCACACCAATCAGGTGCCTCATGCCGAACGCAGCGGCGCAGTGGTCGAACCCCGCCTGACCACGCAGTGGTACTGTGATGCCAAGACCCTTGCCGGTCCCGCGATTGACGCGGTGGAAAGCGGCAGGATCGAATTCGTGCCCCGGCAGTGGGAAAACACCTTCTATGCCTGGATGCGCGACATCCAGCCATGGTGCATCAGCCGCCAGTTATGGTGGGGCCACCGCATCCCGGCATGGTATGGTCCGGACGGGCATGTATTCGTCGCCCATGACGAAGCCGATGCCGCCACGCAGGCCCGCGCCCATTACGGGCAGGATACGGCGCTGACGCGGGACGAGGACGTGCTGGATACGTGGTTCTCCTCCGCGCTGTGGCCGTTTTCCACGCTGGGCTGGCCACAGCAGACGCCGGAACTGGCCCGCTATTACCCGACCGACGTGCTGGTGACCGGCTTTGACATCATCTTCTTCTGGGTCGCCCGGATGATGATGATGGGCCTGCACTTCATGAAGGACGTACCCTTCAGGCAGGTGTTCATCCATGGGCTGGTGCGCGATGAACGTGGGCAGAAAATGTCCAAGTCCAAGGGCAACGGCATCGACCCGCTGGAAATGATCGACAGCTATGGCGCGGATGCCATGCGCTTTTGCATCTGCTCGCTGACCGGTCTGGGTCGTGATGTGAAACTTGGTCGCAGGAAGGTGGAGGAATACCGTTCCTTCATCACCAAGATCTGGAATGCCGCGCGTTTTTGCGAAATGAATGGCGTGGCACCTGTCGCGGGGTTCCGCCCGGACAGCGTGCAGTCGCCGCTGGGCCGCTGGATCCTGGCGGAACTGGCGCAGGCGGTGGAAGATGCGACAAAGGCGCTGGAAGCCTTCCGTTTCGATGAATACGCCGCCGTATGCTACCGTTTTGTCTGGAACTGTTTCTGTGACTGGTTCCTTGAACTGGCCAAGCCGGTCTTTGCCGCCGGGGATACGGCGGAAGCAGTCGAAACCCGTGCGGTGGCAGCCCATGTGCTGGGCACCATCATGCGCCTGCTGCAGCCCGTCACCCCGTTCGTGACCGACAGCCTGTGGCAGCATTTCGGTTTCGGGCCGGAAGGGGCGCTGATTACGGCACCGTGGCCGCAGCCCGAGCATCTGGCAGGGGCCGGCGAGGCGCGCGCGGAAATGGAATGGCTGATCCGTTTCATCAGCGCGATCCGCACAGTGCGGTCGGAAATGAACGTGCCGCCGTCCCGTCTGGCCCCCGTCCTGCTGCGTGATGCATCGCCGGTGACCGTGGCGCGGGCCGCCAAATGGTCGGAAGCGATCGGGCGCATGGCGCGCGTATCCGAAGTGCAGCCGCTGGAAGGGGAAATGCCGCAGGGTGCTGCACAGCTGGTGGTGGATGAAGCAACGCTGGTCATTCCCCTTGCCGGGATCATTGACCTTGCCGTTGAACGCCAGCGGCTGGAAAAGGAATGCACCAAGGTCGATGGCGAAATTGCCAAGGTCGAGCGCAAGCTGGGCAACGCCGATTTCGTAGCCCGGGCCAAGCCTGAAGTCGTGGCCGAGAACCGCGAACGCCTTGAGACGTTTCAGGCGGAGCGCGTGCGGCTGAAAGCGGCTCTGGCGCGCATTGCGTAAAGGATTGTCTTAAGGGAATAAAAGTTTCTGGGCGCCGCCTTTTTTCAAAAAGGCGGCATTCTTCGAAGCTTCTTGAAAAAAGCTTCACCAGAAATTTCTGGAACATTCTCTTCATGGCAAGTTAGGGGAAGGAAGCCACCATGACCGAAAACGCATTGGAAACACTGGTGCTGGGTGGGGGCTGCTTCTGGTGTCTCGAAGCGCCGCTTAAGGAATTGCGCGGCGTGGCGGGACTGGAACCCGGTTATGCCGGGGGCCATACTGCCAATCCCACCTATGAACAGGTCTGTTCTGGCCGCACCGGCCATGCGGAGGTCGTGCGCGTGACGTTCGACCCCGCTGAACTGTCATGCGCTGATCTGCTGCGGATCTTTTTTGTCATGCATGACCCCACCACGCTCAACCGGCAGGGCAATGACGTGGGGACGCAGTATCGCTCCGCCATATTCTGGCAGGGACCAGAACAGGAAATGACGGCCTATGCCATCCGCAATGAAATCGCGGAGGCAAAGGTATGGCCGGATCCGCTGGTGACCGAAATCGCGCCGCTGACGCATTTCTGGCCAGCCGAGGATTATCACCGCGACTATTTCGCCCGTAATCCCGGCAATCCCTATTGTAGCGCGGTCATCCCGCCCAAGATTGCTAAGATGCGCCGCCTGTTTCGCGACCGGCTGGTGGATACGGCGGGATAAGGCCGATTATTCGGTTTCGTCATCCAGGAAAAGCTGGTCGGCTTCTTCATCAAAATCAAACAGTTCGGCATAGCGTGCCCAGCCGATCAGCGTCTGCAGTGTCTGGCGGGCATAATCAGGGGACATGCTGTCTTCCAGTTCATCACGGAAGCGTTCGGCGCTGGCGCGGTGATTGGGGCGTTCATCCAGCACGGCGCGGATGGTGCGCACCATGGGAATGTTGTGCAGCATGCTGTGCCACAGGATGTTCTTGCGGATGTCATGCTCACTCTGGACAAAGCGCATGCCTTCGGGGGTCAGCATGATGTCGCCATCCTCCAGTTCGGCAAAGCCCAGCAGTTGCAGCGACTCGCCTAACGGGAACAGGTCATCCAGTTCAAGCTGCAACCGGCTGGCCAGCAGCGGCAGGTCCGCGCGGCCATGCAGCGGGTCGGCGGCCAATGTTTCCATCATGCCCACGATGGTATTGATCGGCAGCGCGGGCAGGGCCACGGCATCGGCCGTGATCTGCACATGCTTCATGTCCGGGTCGGTCATGTCCGCTTCCGACACCACGGGCGCACGACGGGTCATGAGCGCGTAAATCCGGTCCACGAACTGGCGGAAGGCCGCATCTTCACGGTTACGGGGGTGTTCAAAGGGCACCTGCAGTTCATAGGCGACCCGGCCGGGGTTGGAGGAAAAGATCAGGATACGGTCGCACATCAGCACCGCTTCCTCGATATTATGCGTGACCAGCAGGATGGACTGGATGGGCAGCTTCTTTTCTGCCCACAGTTCCACAAGGTCGGTGCGCAGGTTTTCCGCCGTCAACACATCCAGCGCCGAAAAGGGTTCATCCATCAACAGCAGGTCAGGGTGCACCACCAGCGCCCGCGCCAGTCCCACGCGCTGGCGCATGCCACCTGACAACTCCTTGGGATAGGCGTTTTCGTACCCACCCAACCCGATCAGCCCGATCGCGTCCTCGGCCAGCTTGTGGCGCTCGGCCACGGGCACGCCCTTTGCCTCCAGCCCCAGTTCCACATTTTTCTGTACCGTCAGCCACGGGAACAGCGCAAATGACTGGAACACCATGGAAATGCCATCGGCGGGGCCTTCCAGCTTCTTGCCTTTCCATATGACCTCGCCCGCCGTGGGCGGCAGCAGGCCCGCGATAATGCGCAGCAGCGTGGACTTGCCCGATCCCGACCGGCCTAGCAGTCCCACGATTTCCCCGCTGCGGATGGACAGGTTCACCCCATCCAGCACCACCAGGTCGGTGGCACTTTCCTTGTGATAGGCCTGCCGGCAGTTGATGATCCGGACAAGCTCCGTCCCGGGCTTGGGCTGGGCTGGGGCGGGTTCGGGCTGCTGCATCATGAACTCTCAGTCAAAGGTGTAATGCCGTGCGGCATAATTGGATAACGGACGCCACAGGGCGCGATTGAGCAGCAGCACGAACGCCGCCATGACCACCATGCCCAGACCCACCTGACCGGTTGCACCCGCCACGGTGGCGTGGGCGATATAGGCGCCCAGCCCGTTCGCACTCAGCGTCGTGTCGCCCCAGCTTGCGACCTCGGTTGCGATGGCGGCGTTCCATGCCCCACCCGATGCGGTCAGCGCGCCGGTAATGAAATATGGCGTAATGCCCGGCAGCATCACACGCCGCCACCACAGCCAGCCCCGGACATGGAAGTTATCGGCGGCTTCCAGCAGGTCGCCGGGATAGGAGGACGCCCCCGCCACGATGTTGAACAGGATATACCACTGCGTGCCCAGCAGCATGAGCGGCGTCAGCCAGATATTGCTATTCAGGTGCCACCGCACGATTCCCACCACCACCAGCGGGAAGAACAGGTTGGCTGGGAAGGCGGCCATGAACTGTGCCGCCATTTGCGCGCGTCGCGCCCGGCGGGGCGACAGGCCCAGCCATATTCCCAGCGGCACCCATATCAGTGACGCCACAATGACCGTCACCATGACGCGCACCAGCGTGATGCCACCCAGCATGGTGACATGTAGTACCTGCCCCATTGTGTAATGGGTGCTGGCATACGCCCATGTTTTCCACCCGATGGTGATGGCACACACACTCAGCGCCGCAATCCATGCGCCATCCAGCAGGCGGGAGGGGACAAGCAGCCGCCGGGGGGCGGAGGGGCGCGGTCCCAGAGGCAGCCAGCCGATGCGGGTCATCATGTCGCCCAGCTTCAGGCAGGCCTGCCGCAGCAGGTGCGTGCGCCGCAGCAGGGTCAGCACCCATGGGTCGGGTGCAGCAAGCGTCGTGCCCTCATCGGTCTGGAAGCGCGCCGACCATGCCACCAGCGGGCGGAACAAAAGCTGGTCATAGGCCAGGATGACCGCCAGCATGGCGGCGATGGCGTAGAAGATCGCCCATATGTTGCGCTGTTCGATCGCAACGCCCACATATGACCCGATTCCCGGCAGGGCGATATCGGTGTTCCCGACCGTAATCGTTTCGGAATAGACGACCATGAACCACCCGCCGGACATGGAAATCATGGTGTTCCAGACCAGCGAGGGGATGGCGAACGGCACCTCCAGCCGCCAGAAACGCTGCCATGGCGTCAGGCCGAAGCACAGGGCAGCTTCCTCCAGGTCAGGCGGCACGGTGCGCAGCGCCTGATACATGGCAAAGGCCATGTTCCAGGCCTGGCTGGTGAAGATGGTAAAGATGGCGGCCAGTTCCGCCCCCATCATCCGGCCGGGAAACAGGCCAAGGAAAAAGACCACCGTAAATGTCAGGAAGCCAAGGATCGGCACCGATTGCAGGATATCCAGCAGCGGGATCAGCACCTGTCCCGCGCGCCGGCTCTTGGCGGCCCAGACGGCATAGGTGAAGGTAAAGACCAGGGAGGCGGCGAGGGCTGCAAACATGCGCAGCGTGGTCCGCACGGCATAGGCGGGCAGCCAAGCAGGGTTGAGGTGGATGGTCCCCGCCTCACTGGCGGGAATGGGCACCAGCATGTGGCGTCCGGCGGTGGCGACAATGACGGCCCCCGCCATGATCGCCAGCAGGCCAAGCAGGTCCGCGACGTTGGGGCGGACCCGCAGGCTCCCCGGCAGGCTGCCGTCTGTCACCCTGCGGTGCCCGTACTGCCAAAGCCGCCCGCGCCACGATCCGTTTCCTCCAGTTCCGAATATTCAATCCATGTCCCGCGCACCACCGGGGCCAGCACCGCCTGTGCAATGCGCATGCCGCGCTCAACCACAAAGGGTTCGCTACCCGTGTTCATGACGATGATACCGATTTCCCCCCGGTAATCCTCATCAATCGTGCCCGGCGCGTTGGGCAGGGTGATGCCATGTTTCAGCGCAAGGCCCGAACGCGGGCGGATCTGCATTTCATACCCACGTGGCAGCGCCACACACAGCCCCGTGGGCACCAGTGCGCGACCACCGGCCGCAATGGCCATCGGTTCGGTCACGGCGGCCAGCAGGTCCATTCCGGCCGCGCCATCGGTGGCATAGGCCGGCAGCGGCAGACCATGGGCATGGGCCAGGCGGCGGACTTGGATGGGCAGGGGGGAGGAAGTCATGGTTTGGTCCGTCGGGTTATTCAGGGTTGGGGTGTGGCGTTTGCAGGAAAGTCGCGATCCGCGCAACCAGCCTGCGCGCGACCTGCGCCTTGTCCAGCCGGGGCCAGTGTTCGCAGCCCGCAGCCTCGATCAGGGTGATCTCGTTTTCCGTGCCGCCCATGATCCCGGTGCCGGGGCTGACATCATTGGCCACGATCCAGTCACATCCCTTGCGCGCGCGCTTGGCGGTGGCATGGGCCAGCACATGCTCGGTTTCCGCAGCAAACCCGATCACCAGTTCGGGTCGCGTGGGGCCAGGCCTGCTCAGTATCGCGAGGATATCGGGGTTGGGCACCAGTTGCAGCGCGGGCGGAGCCGCATCTGCTGTCTTCTTGATCTTCTGGGGGGCCGGGGCAACATGCCAGTCAGCCACGGCGGCGGTGCATATGGCAATGTCGCAAGGCAGCGCGTGACGGGAAGCATCCAGCATTTCGCGCGCCGTTTCCACCCTTATGGTCCGCACGCCTGCCGGGGCGGGCAGGGTGGTGGGGCCACTGACCAGCGTTACATCTGCGCCCGCCGCCGCAAGGGCTTCGGCAATGGCGTACCCTTGGGTGCCGGAAGAACGGTTGGCGATGTAGCGCACGGGATCGATCGGTTCGTGCGTAGGGCCTGCGGTCACCAGTGCGCGGCGTCCCGCAAGCGGCATGTCAGGGGACAGTTCGCGCAGTATGGCGGCAAGGATCGTGTCCGTATCCGCCAGGCGGCCCGGCCCGGATTCGTTACATGCCATGAGGCCGGATTCCGGCCCCACGAAATTCACGCCACGTGCGCGCAGGGTCGCGGCATTGGCCTGTGTCGCGGCATGGGCCCACATACGCACGTTCATGGCGGGGGCCACCAGCACCGGCGTATCGGTGGCCAGCAGCACGGTGGTGGCCAGGTCACCGGCCAGCCCGGCCGCCATGCGGGCCAGCAGGTCGGCGGTGGCGGGGCAGACCACGATCAGGTCACTGTTACGCGACAGGGCGATATGCCCCATCTCGCTTTCATCGGTCAGGGAAAACAGGTCGCTGAAAACGCGTTCGCCACTCAGCGCCTGAACGGACATGGGGGTGACGAATCGTGCCCCCGCATCCGTCAGCACCGTGCGCACGCGCACGCCGTGTTCGCGTAGCCTGCGAATCAGCTCCAGCGCCTTGTAGGCGGCAATGCCGCCACCCACGACCAGCAGGACGGAACGGGTTGCCCCATCCCCCATCAGATTTTCCAGCCGGAATGGATTGCCGCAATCCCGCCGGACAGATTCTGGTAGGACACGCGTTCCAGACCGGCTTCGCGCATCATGTCCGCCAGCGTTTCCTGATCGGGGAACATGCGGATGCTTTCGGCCAGGTACTGGTAGCTTTCACGGTCCCCCGCGATCGCGGCCCCCATGCGTGGCAGCACGTGGAAGGACCACGCATCGTAGACCGGCGCGAAGGCCGCGACCTGCACGCGGGAGAATTCAAGGCACAGGAACCGCCCGCCCGGCCGCAGGATGCGATGGGCTTCACGCAGCACCTGCAGTTTGTCCGTGCAGTTGCGCAGGCCGAATGCGATGGAGACGCGATCGACCGAGTTGTTGGCCAGCGGAATGGCTTCGGCATCGACTGCCAGGAAGTTGAGGCCCGAGACAAGCCCGCGTTCCAGCGCACGGTTGCGGCCCACCGTCAGCATGCTGACATTGATGTCGGACAGGATGGCAGGGCCGCCGCCGCCACGCAGCCACCCGAAAGAAATGTCGCCCGTGCCGCCCGCAAGGTCGAGCAGCGACAGGTCGGGGTGGGGGCCGAGTTCGTTGACGAAAATCTTCTTCCACGCGCGGTGAATGCCCAGCGACATCACGTCATTCATGATGTCGTATTTGGAGGCCACGCTGTCAAAGACATTGCGGACCAGGGATTTCTTCTCGCGCAACGGCACGTCACGGAAGCCGAAATCGGTGGTATCCGCATGGCGGTCATCGGGACGGCCGGCGGAAGGGGAGGGATGGTATGGCTGGCTAATGTCGGTCATGATGCACAGGTATAACCCCAGATGAGGCCATGCCGGAACTACCTGAAGTCGAAACTGTGATGCGCGGGATGCGAGTGCATCTTGAAGGTCACACTATTTCACGCGCCAGCACGCACCATACCGGCCTGCGATGGCCGTTTCCGCCCGGCCTGGCGGCAGCGCTGCAGGGGCGCAGGGTCGATGGATTCGCCCGCCGGGGGAAATATATCCTCATCACGCTTTCGGGCGGGATGGTCGTGGTGCTGCATCTTGGCATGTCCGGCCGGGTGCTGCTGTCACGCCCCGCTGCGGCTGAGCGCGACCAACCGCCCGCATTGCATGAACACCTGGTGATCGAAACAGCGCAGGGCGCGCGCTGCGGGCTGGTTGACCCGCGGCGTTTCGGCATGGTCGATCTGGTGCCTGTGGCAGCGGTGGAAAACCACCGGCTGCTGGCGGGCATGGGACCGGAACCGCTGGGTAACCGGTTTGACGGTCCGTGGCTGGCTGCCCGTGGCAGGGGGCGGCGCACCAGCATCAAGGCCCTGCTGCTGGACCAGCGCGTGGTGGCGGGGCTTGGCAACATATATGTGTCTGAAGCCCTGTTTCGCGCACGCATCCACCCGGCACGTGCGGCAGGAGAGATCGGTGCGGCGCAGTATGGGCGGCTTGCCACCGAAATCCGCACGGTGCTGGAGGAAGCAATCGCCGCCGGTGGCTCAAGCCTGCGTGATTACGTGCAACCGGATGGGGAGCTGGGCTATTTCCAGCATGCCTGGCGCGTGTATGGGCGGGAGGGAGAAGGCTGCCCCGACTGTCCCGGTCCACCGGCATGCGACGGGGTCGTCCGGATCACCCAGTCCGGGCGTTCAAGCTTTTTCTGTCCCCGCCAGCAGGGGGTAAAAGACGATTTGGGCAAAGACTTGTCTTGACGAATGGGGTCAGGGTGGACTAGATCGCCAGCCTGATATGGGATGTCCGCAACGATCGGGTGGCGGACCGCCGTAACCTGATTTATGCAGATGAACTGAGAGCAATGGCCAATACAGCATCAGCGCGTAAGCGCATCCGCCAGAACGAAGTCCGCAACGCCCGCAACACGGCACGCCTGTCGCGCGTGCGCACCTTCGTCAAGAAGGTCGAGGTCGCCATCGCGACCGGCAAGAAGGACGACGCCGCCGTTGCACTGCGCGCGGCGCAGCCGGAACTGCAGCGTGCGGTCGGCAAGGGCGTTCTTCATGCCAACACCGTTGCCCGTCGTATTTCGCGCCTGTCCGCCCGCATCAAGTCCCTCGCTGCGGCGTAAAGGACTGTTGATTTCTTTCATCTGAAAGAATGCGGCAAGTAATGAAGAAGGTCGTATATCGCCATTAGTGGCGGTAACGGCCTTTTTTGTTTGCCATTTCCATGCACGTAATCGGGTTTTGATGGAATGGGGACAGATTCCCGTTGCTTCGACCGATTCCCTGCTCTACCTTATGTGGATAATTCCAACGTCATCTGTTGCCTTGGGCCTGGGGTCCGGGTTGTGGGTCGTGTCTGGTGCGCGACTGGCTTCCTGCCCGCTGCGTGCGGGGCCAATGGCGTTGTGGAACAGTTAGGGATGGGGCGGGGACGACGCGGGGGCGTCTGCCCTGCGTTCCATGTAGCCGGGAGCGGATATGACGGGCGGACTGGAAGGCTATGACGCGGTTGCGGAAGCCAATGCGCAGAAAAGTGTGCTCGCCATTCACTGGTCGCGCATCTGCGAACGGCTGAAGGCCGAGGTCGGGGAAGTCGAGTACCGCACGTGGCTGCGCCAGATCACGGTTGGCCCGGTGGAGGAGGATGAGATCACCCTCTACCTGCCCACCCGGTTCCTGCGTGACTGGGTGCGCGGGCAGTATGGTGACCGGCTTGGCACGCTGTGGAATGCCGAGGTGCCGGCCATCCGCCGTGTCGAACTGCAGGTCGCGCGGCCCGGTAGCGCATCCGCAACACCTCCGGCAGATGGCGTGACGCCCCCCGCCACCGCCGCAGTGGCGCGTGAAAAAGCC